>NZ_JBJGXH010000002.1:0-499682 GCF_045108345.1 Ancylobacter terrae | reverse complement strand
GGAGAGTAGGTCGCTGCCAGGCCTGCCAAGGACATCGAACAAACGCCTCTTCACAACGCCAACCCGAAACGCCGCCCCGAGCCAACCGCTCCGGGCGGCGTTTCTGCACGCGCGGGCGAGCCGGTGTCGCGGGGCCGCTCCGTCGCCAGCGGCAGCGTGCTCATCGTGTCGAATAGCCGGCAAATAATCTGCGTGAGGATGGGAAGCATCGCGAACCGACGGCGTTGCCGACGCATGGCTGACAATGGCGCACGCCGGCGCTCCCGATCCGGGCCGATGCCGGCCGCTAGTTGAAATACGCCGCAGCCGGGCGTGTTTTACCCGTGGCCAGCATCCGGTCGAAGAAGGTCGGATCCTTGGGCAGATTCCACGGAACGTGGCCGCGCCAGGCGCCGAGCAACATCAGAACGACGCCATCTCCGATGGCGCTGAATCCCTTCTCCTGATCGGCCTCGAGATTGCGGACATCGTCGTCGCTGACGTAGATCGGCTCGCAATGAACGAGAAATCCCCAGTCGTTCGATTTCAATGAACCGCACGTGACATATTGTATCGCGATCAGGCGCGATTTGAGGTCCGGCAGCAGGGCCTCATAGTTGTCGCTGTCGATGTCGAAGAAGGCGCACAGCATGCTGCCGAAGGTGTAAATACGATCGTCGAGCACCTGCCCTATCAGGGTGGCGCTACCCTGCGTGTGGCGGCAGGTGTCGGGGTTGATGGGGATCGCGAACAGGTCGCCCCGCACGAATTTATGGCGCTTCTTCTTTCGGGCGGTAACGCTCGTCGACGCTGTCATTGGGGCTGTGCCTTGTCGTGGGAGGGCAGACGCCACCCCGCCGATCATCCCATTCGATCCGGACGCCGTCCAGACAGGCTGACCGGTGTGGGCCGACATGGCGAGACGGAGGCAAGATCGGCGGGGCAGGGGGGCTTGCCCGACCAGCCGCCTGCTCGCGTCCGGCGCGACGCCGGGCGGGGCGCTTGCCGCCGCTCAGCTCGGCCACACCCAGCGCCCGGAACCCGCGCCGGAAGAGCGAGGTACTCGGTCAGTGCCGCCGCCGGCTGGAGAAGCACCGCGGGCGCTGGGGCGGGCGATGCACCGGCGCGGCACGGACCCGCTTCCCTCACGTTCCCGCGACCGGTCATGGTCCCGACGCGCGGCTCGCCCGCCCGGAACCGCGCGCCGCCGCAGTCGCCGCGTGTCGACGATGACGCAAAAAATATGGCGCTATGGCAATGGTTTATGGGAGTCATGGAAGGGAGTCGGCTTGTAAAGCGAGAGCTCCTTTGCCGGCTCTCGACCTCTAAAGTCGCGCCGATCGGCGCGGGGCGGTCCGAATACCACTACGTCAAATGATAAGGACATCCCCGGGCCGCCGGGTTATCCTCCCCCCATCATCGGAGACGAACATCGCATGCCGGTGACTGGGAGATAGCCGAGAGATCCTCCGGCGCGCTTTCGCTAACCCGAACCGGGAGCAGGCGCCATGACCCTTCAACGCCCCCACGCCATCGAACTGCCCATCCTCGACAGTCCCCTCGCCGATGCGGCCTATTCGCCGGAAGAGGTGACGCTTCTGGAACAGGTGCTGGACGAAGCGTGCCGCCGCGCCGGCGAGCAGATGCCGCTCAATGACGGCCTGCGGTCGCTGCTGGCCACCGCCGTTCTGGAAGGCGCGATGCTGGGCTACCGCAGCCATGACGAACTCACGGCCTTCGCGCTGCGGGTGCTGCCGGGCTTCCGCAGCCGGGAGCGGCACGCCGGCAGCGGCGCCGCCTCCGCCCGATAGACCGCCACGGGAAGCCGTTCCCCGCTCAGCTCAGGTCGATGCCGCGACCCGCGTAACCGGGTGCGCGGCATCCGGCGCGGCGGACGGGGCGGCCTGCGTGGCAAGCGCCAGGAGGGCGTCGAGCGCCTGACGATCCCCGAGCGCGGCGGCCTTTTCGCGCTGGGACAGCAGGCCGAGGGCGGTCGCCAGATCCGGCGCGTCTTCGATCTTGGCGCGGGCGACCAGCCGCTCGGGGGCGTGATCCCCGCGCGCGCGCTCGCCGCCCCGCGGCAGCTGCGCCCGATGGAAGGCGAGCAATTCGGGGCAGCCGGCGAGGCGCCTCACCGCTTCCGCTGGAACTGCCGGCCTCTGCGCCGCCGTCCGCCGCCGTTCCCGTGCCCGCTCGAGGACGCGGGGCGGGGCCTGCTCCTCCGGGGTGCGGAACAGCCAGCCGGTCCGCGGCCGTGCCGCGCCGGTCCACATCACCAGCGGCACGGCGAGCGTGAGGCCGAGCACCACCGGGGTCATCCACAGGAACAGCGGCAGGGAGATGCTCAGCGCCGCGGCGCCCAGCGCCAGCCCGGCCAGCGTGTGCGGCAGGAAATAGCGCAGGATGGCGCCGCGGCCGAGGCGGCCGTCGTCGCGGCGCTGGGGCTGCCAGCCGCCGTCGCGTCCGGCGAGGATGCCGACCACCGCCGCCGACTGGGTCAGCATGGTCACCGGCGCCAGCAGGCCGGTGAGGAGCGTCTCCGCCACCACGCCGAGCGTGGCGCGGGCGGCACCGCCGAAGCCGCGCCGCCCCCGCTTCGAGGCCATGAGCGCGAGCAGAGCGAGGAGCTTGGGCGCGAGCAGCACGGCCATGGTGGCGGCGAACACCCAGGTGGCGCGGACCGGGTCCTGCGCCGGCCAGGTGGGGAACAGCGCGAGGCCGGAGGGAAAATAGTCGGGCGGCACGAAGCGGGCCTGAAGCGCGGTGGCAAGGCCGCCGAGCAGCATGGCCAGCCACAGCGGCGCGGTGATGTAGGAGCCGATGCCGGTGAGCAGGTGCAGCCGGCTGATCGGGTGCAGCCCGCGGGCCGGCAGCACGGCGATGTGCTGGAGATTGCCCTGGCACCAGCGCCGGTCGCGGATGGCGAGATCGGTGAGGGTGGGCGGGCCCTCCTCGTAGGAGCCCTCCAGCCACGGCACGAGATGAACCTCCCAGCCCCGCCGGCGCAGCAGCGCCGCCTCGACGAAGTCATGGCTGAGGATATGGCCGCCGAAGGGGCGCGGACCGGGCAGCTCCGGCAGTCCGGCGGCCTCGGCGAAGGCGCGGGTGCGGATCATCGCGTTGTGGCCCCAGTAATTGCTCTCCGGCCCGTGCCAGCTGGCGAGGCCATGGGCGATAAGGGGGCCGTAGAGCCGGCCGGCGAATTGCTGCAGCCGTGCGAACAGGGTGCGCCCGCCGACGATGACCGGCAGGGTCTGAACGAGCCCGATGCGCGGATCGGCCTCGACCGCGGCGGCGAGGCGCAGGATGCACGCCCCGGTCATGACGCTGTCGGCGTCGAGGATGAGGAAGCTCTCATAGGCACCGCCGAAACGGATGACCCAGTCGGCGATGTTGCCGGCCTTGCGGCCGGTGTTGCGCGGGCGCCGCCGGTAGAACAGATGCGCCTCGCCGCCGATGCGCGCGCGCAGGTCGAGGAAACCGGCCTCTTCCGCGATCCAGATACCCGGATCGGTGGTGTCGCTCAGCACGAAGACGTCGAAGCTGGCCAGCGCGCCGGTCCGCCCCAGCGATTCGCAGGTGGCCTCGAGCCCGGCGAGGACGCGCGCGGGGTCCTCGTTGTAGACCGGCAGCAGGATGGCCGCCCGCCGGGCGAGCGCGGGCAGCGGGCCGTCCGGCTCGATGCCGAGCCTCCCGTGCGGGGGGCGCAGCAGCGTGGGCAGGCCGCTCACCGCGCTGGTGAAGGAAAAGCCGATCCAGGCGAACAGCAGGACGAACAGCCCGAGCACGGCATATTCGAGCAGGGTCAGGCCGCCGACATCGAGCACGCGGTACATCTCGCGGGCGGCGAGGGCGGTCAGCAGCAGCGTGCCGCCGATCACGCATGTCCGGCGCAGGCCGAGCGACCAGGAGCGGCGCGGGGGATGCGCGCGCCGCGGCGCTTGCGCGAAAGGCTGGACCGGCATGGCGAGCGGGGCTTCCGGCGGCAGCGCGCACCCGATCGGCGGGGGCGGGGTCGCGGCATCGCCGCGCCTCACGCCGTCCATCGGTAGACCCAGGTCTCGGCGAGGCGCTCCTCGCCGCGCATGAGGTCGGCCCGGAGCTCGACGCTCTCGGCTCCCCCCGGTTCCAGCGTGAAGGCGATGCGCCAGCCGCCGATCTCGGGATTGGGCTGCAGGACGATGTCGCGCACGGCCCCGGGCGCGGCGCTGACCCGCGCGGCGAGCCCGTCCGGCGGGAGGTCCTTCACGCTGTCGCCGGCGACATCGAGCACGAACATGCGCCGCTCGGGCGTGCCGCCGACGCGCGTGGCGCCGAAGCGGGCGAGGCGCGCCGTGTCCGGCCCGTTCCAGCCCCAGTGCAGGCGGTAGGTGGTGCTGTATTCGCGCCCCTTGCGCAGCGGTTCGCGCGGGCGCCAGAAGGCGACGATGTTGTCGTGCACCTCCTCGCGGGTCGGAATTTCCACCAGCACGACCGAGCCGTCGCCCCAGTCGCCGATCGGCTCGACCCAGACGCTCGGCCGGCGCTCGTAGCGCGCCTCGAGATCCTGGTAGTCGAAGAAGGAGCGCTGGCGCTGCATCAGCCCGAAGCCGCGCAGGTCGGAGACGGCGAAGGCCGAGATCTGCAGCCGCCGGGGATTGGCGAGCGGGCGCCACAGCCGTGCGCCGGCGCCGGTGACGATGGACAGGCCGTTGGCGTCGGCGACCATGGGCCGGAAATCGTCGATGCCGTCGCGGTCGTTGGGCCCGAACAGGAACATGCTGGTGAGCGAGCCGATGCCGACCTGGTCGATGTCGACGCGCGGATAGACCGTCATCTCCACCGACATCAGCGTCTCGTCGCCCGGCCGGATGGTGAAGCGGTGCGCGGCGGTCGCGCTGGGGCTGTCGAGCAGGGCGTGGACCACCACCGCGTCGACCCCCGCGCGCGGCTCTTCCAGCCAGAAGGCACGAAAGGCGGGGAACTCCTCGCCGCCTGGGTCGCCGGTCTTGATCGACAGGCCGCGCGCCGAGGAGCCGTAGCCCTGCCCGCGGCCGACCGCCCGGAAATAGCTCGCGCCCTGGAACACGGCGATCTCATCGAAATAGTCGGGGCGGTTGATCGGGCCGTGCAGGCGGAAGCCGGAGAAGCCGAGATCGGCGGCGTTGTGCGGGCGCGCGAGGCCGTGGTCGAAGCGGAAGGCGGCGGGGTCATAGGCGAGCTTGCGCGCCCGGCCCTCGGTGACGAGGTGGATGTCGACCTGCTCGCGGAACAGGAAGCCGCGGTGCAGCAGCTGCGCCTGGAAGCTGCTGCCGTCGCGCCGCCAGAGCGCGTGCTCGGCGTTGAAGCGGATGTTGCGGTAGTCGTCATAGCTCAGCTTGTCGATCTCGGACGGCAGGCCGCGATCCGCCGCCTTGTAGGGACGCGCGGCGAGCTCGCGCGCCATCTGCCGCACGCTCTGGGCGTCGAAAGCTTCCGCGGGCTCCTGCGCCTCGGCTTCGCGTTCGCCAAGTCCCTGCAAGGGGATCTGAGCGACCGCCAGCAGCCCGAGCCCCAGCAGCAGCTGTCGTCGATGCATCTATCCGATCCCGCCTGTTCGGGGCGGCGCACCCCGCCCTCGGGACAAGTGCCGGAGGGGCCGGGGGTTCCGTTCCTTGTGCGCCGCACAGTGTGGCGTATCGCCTCGCCGCCCGGGTGCGGGTGCGCGTTCAACCACAGGTGGTGGCGACCAGCGCCGGTGCCAGCGTGAACAGCGTCGCGATGAGGCCGATCCAGAGGCCGAGCCGCGGCAGCTGCGCACCGGCACCGGGACGGCTTCGGAGGCCCGCGAGCAGGGCGAGGCAGGTGAGCACGCCGGCGAGCCCGACCAGCGCGATCGCGGCCCGCTGCAGGCTCACCGGCCCCAGCATGCGGGAGGGCCAGCCGAGCTCGCAGCCGAGACCGTGCAGGCCATAGGCCGCCGCGAAGGCCAGCGCCCAGACGGTGGGGCCGGCGATGAGCCAGCCGAGCCAACGGAGGCCGCGATCGCCGTTCATCCGCCCGCCTCCTGCGCCCACAGCGCGGCCGCGCCCAGTGCCGTCACGGCGAGGGTATAGGTCTGCCACAGCCGGGCGTTGCGCAGCGCGCCGGTCTGCCCTGGCGCCAGTTCCCCCCGCCGCGCCTGATCGAGCGCGAAGGCGGCGAACAGCGCGGCGAGGGCGATGTGCAGCCCGGCATAGGCGAGGATGGCGGCGCGGACCGCGTCGCCGGCGTGGCGGGTCGGATCGGGAAGCTGGGTCAAGGCGAGCCACGACAGGGCGAGGAGAGCGCCGAGATTGGCGCCCAGCGCCAGGCCGAGACGGCCGCTGCCTTCCGCGCCCGCCTCGATCCGCGCGAGCGCCTGCCCGCCCGCCACGGACGCCGCCGCGAGGAGCAGGAGCAGCGCGGCGGTTCCCGCCAGTACCGCCGTGGCGTCCGGATTCCACGCCGGCATTGGCGGGCCGGGCGAGACGAGGGACAGGAACGCCAGCCCGAACAGCAGCGCGGCGAAGAAGGTGCCGTCGGCAAAAAGCAGGCAGCGCATGCCGTTGCGCGTCAGCGTCTCCGCGCAGCGATGGTGCACCGGAAGGCCGGTCCCGGGCGCGATCTCGATCGGGGCGGCGTCGCCGGTCGGGAGGGTGCGGCGCGCCCAGATCCAGACAATGGCGATGACGGGCACCAGCCCCAGCGGCGCCACCCGGTACAGCCCCGCCAGCATCAGCAGCACGAAGGCGCCGATGGCCAGCGCCAGCACGAAGGGCAGCGCCGTATTGAACGGCAGGATCGCCACGTGCTCGGGGCGCGCCTCGCCGACCGAGGTCACGAGTATCTCGCGGCGGCCGCGCGGGGCGCCGGGCAGGAAGCCCTCGCCGCGCGCCAGCGGCAGCATGGCCTGTACGGCGCCCGCGGCCTGAAGGTCCGGCCCGGGCAGCGAGGCGAAATTGTAGTTGGGCGGCGGCAGCGCCATCGCCCAGTCGAGCGTCGGCGCGTCCCACGGGTTGCGCGGGCTGCGCTTGCCGAGGCCCGCCTGCAGCAGGATGTCGATCAGGAACAGGGCGATGCCGATCGTCATCACGAAGCCGAAGAAGGAGGAGGAGAGGTTCAGCCACACCCATTCCGGGTTGTCGGGATAGGTCGGGATGCGGCGCGGCATGCCCATCAGGCCGGTGAGGTGCATGAGGAAGAAGGTGCCGTGGAAGCCGACCAGGATGGTTCCGAACGCGATCTCGCCCAGCCCGCGGATGCGGTGCCGCCCGCTCATCATCGGCATCCACCAGACGATTCCCGCCAGCATGGGGAAGACGAAGCCGCCGATCAGCACGTAGTGCAGATGCGCGGTGACGAAGGCGGTGTCGTGCGCCTGCCAGTTGAACGGCACCACCGCCAGCATCACGCCGGTGAGCCCGCCCATCACGAAGGTGAGGAAGAAGCCGAGGATGTAGAGCATGGGCAGCTTCAGCTCGGGGCGCCCGCGCCAGAGCGTGCCGATCCAGGCGAAGATCTGCACCGCGGTCGGCACCGCCACCAGCATCGAGGCGGCCGAGAAGAACGCCAGCGCCAGATGGGGAATGCCGACGGCGAACATGTGGTGCACCCACAGCCCGAAGCTGAGGAACACCATGCCGAGGATGGCGGCGACGATGGCGCCGTAGCCGACGATGGGGGTGCGTGACAGCACCGGAATCACGGTCGACAGCACGCCCGCCGCCGGCAGGAAGATGATGTAGACCTCCGGGTGGCCGAACAGCCAGAACAGGTGCTGCCACAGCAGCGGGTCGCCGCCGCGCTCGGGATCGAAGAACGGCCAGCCGAAGGCGCGCTCGATCTCCAGCAGCACGGAGCCGAGGATCAGCGGGGGAAAGCCCGCCAGCATCATCGCCGCCGTGCCCAGCATGTACCAGGCGAAGAGCGGCATCTGCGTGAGCTTCATGCCCGGGGCGCGCAGGCGCAGGATCGATACCATCAGCTCGATCGCCGCCGACAGCGCGGATATCTCGACGAAGGTGACGCCGAGCAGCCAGACATCGGCGTTCACGCCCGGCGAATAGGCGCGCCCGGAGAGCGGGGTGTACATGAACCACCCCTCGCCCGGCGCGACGCCGGCCAGCAGCGCCATGACGAGGATGGTGCCGCCCAGCAGGTAGCACCAGTAGCCGAGCGCGGAGAGGCGGGGAAAGGCGAGGTCGCGGGTGCCGAGCATCTTCGGCAGCAGGTACATCGCCAGCCCCTCGAGCATGGGGATGGCGAACAGGAACATCATGATGCTGCCGTGCATCGTGAAGATCTGGTTGTAGCGCTCGGTATCGAGGAAGGCACCCTTCGGCGTCGCGAGCTGGGCGCGGATCAGCATGGCGAGCAGCCCGCCGATGCCGAAGAAGACGAAGGCCGTGGCCATGAAGCGCAGGCCGAGCGTGGAATGGCTCAGGCTGGTGACCTGGCCCCACAGCCCCGGGCCGTTGGCCCAGACCGGCTCCAGCTCCTCGTGCAGCGCGAGCGCGCGCCGCGGCGGGTTGCGGGCGGGCTCGACGGCGGCGGGCGCGGTGCTGTCCGGGTTCATCGGGGCGCCTCCTGCGCGGCTGCGGGCGGCCAGTCGGCGGCCTCGTGCGCGATCACGACGAAGCGCATGGCGGCGTGCTCGAGCCCGCAGAATTCGGCGCAGAGCCCCTCATAGGTGCCCGGGCGGGAGGCTTCGAGGCGCAGGCGGTTCTCCCGGCCGGGAATGGCGTCGAGCTTGCCGCCGAGCCGGGGCACCCAGAAGGAATGGATCACGTCGGTCGAGGTGATCAGCACGTCCACCGGCCGGCCGGCGGGGATGTGCAGTACCTCCCGCGTCTCGACGGGACCGTCCGCGCCCGGATGGGTGAAGGTCCACGACCATTGCCGGGCATGGGCGCGCACCTCCGTCGCCGCGCCGTACGGCAGGATCCGCTCCCCCACCCAGAGCGCGCCGGCCAGCGTCGCCGTGAGGATGGCGAGCGAGAACCAGACACCCAGCCCGACGACCCAGCGCCGCTCGGAAATCGCGCGCGGGCGGCGGAAGCCGAGGGCGACCAGCGTCAGCACGAGCAGCGTCAGCAGCGTCGCGCCGGCGAGCAGCGCCCACCAGAGCATCGCGACGTCCTGCGCCACCGGCCCCGCCGGGGCGAGCGCCGAGAGCGGCCCCCGGCATCCCGCCAGCAGCAGGGGAACCGCGAGCAGCGCGGCGCATTTCACCCCTGTGCCCGGCCCGGCGGAAAGGCGACGACCATGGCGACCCGACCCGATCTGTTCGACCCGCTGGAGGAACGGCGCGCGCTGGAGGACACCGAATCGAAGGTGGCCATCGCCGGCCATCCGCTGCACGCCATGCTGGTCGCCTTCCCGATCGCGCTGGCGTTCTGCACGCTGGGCGCCGACCTGCTCTATCTGTGGACCGGCAGCCCGTTCTGGTCGCAGGCCGCGGGCTACGCCGTGTTCGGCGCCTTCGCCATGGGCGTGCTGGCCGGGATCACCGGCACGGCCGAGCTTCTCCTGGTGCGCGGCATCCGCAACCGCTCGGCGAGCTGGACGCATTTCATCCTCGCCGTGATGCTGCTCTCCCTCCTCGGCGCGAACTGGATCATCCGCATCGGCGATCCCGACGGGGCGGTGCTGCCGGTCGGGCTCGCCCTGTCGCTGCTGGTGGCGGGCATGACCGCGGTGACCGGCTGGCACGGGGGGAAGCTCGTCTTCGACTATCAAATCGGCACCAGGTCGGAGGGCAGCGCCCGGCCGTGAGGGACGCGCAGTTCCAGCGGCAGCGCCTCGATCAGCGGGCGCAGTTCCGGCTTGGCGAGAACGAGATAGAGCACCCCGCCCATGCAGAGCAGCGCGACGGGAAGCGCCAGCAGCGGCGAGGGCATCTGGTAGGAGCCGCGCCCTTCCGAGGCCTGCACGGTGAGATGGCCGAGCCAGGCATGCGCCAGCACCATGGCCGCGACCAGCCCGAGCTTGGCCATCAGCCAGTCGTCGGTGAGGCCGGCGGCGAAGATCAGCCCGGTTCCCGCGGCGATGGCGAGGACCGCGGCGGGGGTGACGATGCGGGTATAGGCGCCGTGGACGAGCAGCCGGAACTCGGAAAAGCCCGCCTGGGTGCGGACTTCGGCCCGGCGGCCATAGACCTGCAGGATGACCGGCAGTGCCATCAGGCCGGCGCACCACACGCTCACCGCGCCGATATGGAGCCCCTTGAGCAGCGCGATCATGGCAGCGACAGCCGCTGCCAGCCGCGCCGCAGCAGCAGCGCGCCGATCACCGCCAGCGGCACCATGCCGGGCACCCACATGACGAGGCCGGCCAGCTGCTGGTCGGCCAGCGCGCCGAACCCGAAGGCTTCCGTCGTCGCGAGATGCTGCGGATAGAGGATGCGCGGGGCGAAGGTGAGGATCGCGCCGATCAGGCCCATCTGCCCGGCGAGCGCCAGCACGAGCCCGGCGGCGGCGATCGGGGCGTCGTCCCGCCCGTCGGCCAACACGCCCGACCAGAACGCCCAGGCCGAGCCGAGCAGCCCCGCCTGCATCAGCCAGTAGGCGGACGGGCTGCGCCAGGCGAGTTCATAGGCCGCCGGCACATGCCAGAGCCAGAGGAAGACCGAGAGGCCGAGGAGGCCGCCCGTCGCCGCAGCGGGGGCAGAACAGCGCCAGGCGAGGGCGAGGGCCGGCGCCGCGACAAGGACGAGGACGAGATGATGCAGCCCCCGTGCCGCGAACAGGGCGACGGTCAGGGCGCAGAGCGGGGAGACGAAGGCGACGAACAGCGCCGCGGCGGCGAGGGCGGCCGGCCCGCGCGGTACACCCCGGACGAGGCCGGCGGCCAGCAGCGGCGCGGCCACCAGCGCCAGTGGCAGCGGCGCGAGGTTCCACGCCGTGAGCAGGGTGAGAGGGCCGGGGGCCGGCCCGCAATAGGGGATGATCGGTTCTATCCCGCCCTCCCGTGCCGCCCGCGTGGCGCGCCCGCGCGAGCGGCGCCCGGCGGACCATCCGCCTGTACCCGGGGCGGGGCTGGTACATGCATGGTCATTGCGCCTCCGCGATGCCGGTGCCGGGAAACCCGTCCTGTTTCGTAACCACCCGCACCGGATCGGGTTCCCACCGAAATTGACGTTGCGTCATCGCGCCTCGCCGGTCCGGGCCGCTCCCGGCCGGCTCGGCGGCCGGGCGGGCGGCGGCCCCGGAACGTCCGCCCAATCCCGCGACGGCACGAGATTCGATAAGATGAGATGCGCCCGCTACGATCGCTCCGGCACGTGCGCGGCCGCGGGTCCGGCCGGTTCGAGGTTTCAGGGGAGGTGGCAGATGCGGCACTGGCTGGCGAGAATGGCCCTCACCCTCCTGTTCGCGACGGTCGTGGCCGTTCCGGCCCCGGCGCAGGTGCCGCAGACGATCGATGTCCGCTTCGCCGCCGGCGCCTCCTCGGCCTCCTACAGCGGGGTGCTCGCGGGCGACGGCGCGGTGCAGTACCGCCTCGGCGCGCGGGCGGGCCAGGTGATGTCGGTGCGGCTGAGTTCCGCCCATGCCGGCGCCGCCTTCAACGTCACGGCGCCTGGTGCCGACGCGGCGCTGTTCCGGGGGGCGGTGTCGGGTTCCGACTTCACCGGCGTGCTGCCGGTGGCCGGCACCTATCGCGTCGACGTCTTTCTCGTGCGGGCCGCTGCCCGGCGCAACGAGCGCGCCCCGTTCACCATCGATATCCGGATCGAGGCGGCGGCGCCCGCGTCACCCGCCGCCGGCGCGGAGGGCGGCGCGCGGGTCGGGTCGGGCTTCTGGCGCATCACCGGCCTTCCGGTCGGCGACACACTCAATCTGCGCGCGGAACCGGGACCGCAGGCGGCCATTCAGCTCACCCTCGCGGAAGGCGCCGTGCTGCGCGACCTCGGCTGCCGCGCGATCGAGGGCGGCCGCTGGTGCCGGGTCCAGCTGACCGGCGACGGCGATTCGATCGGGTGGGTCAGCGGGCGCTATCTGCGCGAGGCCGACCCGCCGCCGGCCGCCGCTGCGACGGCGGGCGGCACGCCGGTCAACGCCACGGGCACCATCCGCTGCACCGTGGCGGGCAAGCCCGATGTCCAGAGCTGCCGTTTCGGCGTCGTCCGCGCCGGCCCGGGCCGTGCGCGCATCGACATCACCTTCCCGGACGGCGCCACGCGCACGCTCCGCTTCAGCCAGGGACTGGTCACGACCGGTGGCGGCGCGCTGGTGCGGGTGCGCCGGGACGGGGATGGCAGCGTGGTGTCGGTCGACGGCTCGGAGAGCTTCGTCATCCCGGATGCGCTGATCGGGGGATGACAGGCACGCGCACGCCAGATGGAAAGGCGCCGTGCGGTTGAAAGGCGATCCGCCCGATGGCCGCCGGCGCGTTGCCGGGAGAGAGCAGAAGACGGGAAAGCGTCGATAAGATCGGCATTGCCGACGATGTGCGGCGCACCGCGGGCCTTACGAAAAGGCCAGATGGTGCCCAGGAGAGGACTCGAACCTCCACGGTGTTACCCACTGGTACCTGAAACCAGCGCGTCTACCAATTCCGCCACCTGGGCACGGGGGCGACACATAGTCGGGCGGTGGATCGCTTGTCAACGTGGCAATCGCACCGAACGACGCTTATTGCACAGGTGGCTCGCCTCGAGCGCGCCGCTCGCGCGCGATGGGTCCTGTCCGCCGGTCCGGGCGGCCCTTCGGGTACCTCGCCGGGTGCGGGCATCTGCGTAACCTCGATATGGCGATGTTCCGAAACTCGGCCACGGCGGCCCACCCGCCGGCTGCGGGCGTGTGCGGAACCGCGATCCCCGCGCCGGCGCCCATGAGGGCGTTGCGCGCTTCGCCCGCGCCGCGCCGCATAGCCGCCTCGCCACATCGCGTGCTGCCAAAGGTGCGGCGCCCGGTTGTCGCAGGCGACCGGCGAGGCCGCGCCGTCTCTGGACGCTGCGCGTGCGGCGCGGTAAGGCTCGCGGATCGCGCCGGGATGCATGGGAGGGTTGCAATGGTCGATGCTGCGCTGACGGACGAAGCCCCGCTGTCGCCGCACGCCGCGCCGATGGACCGGCTCGTGACCATCTATGGCGGTTCGGGCTTCGTCGGGCGGCATGTCGTGCGCGCGCTCGCCCGGCAGGGCTGGCGCATCCGTGTGGCGGTGCGCCGTCCCGATCTCGCCGGCCATCTCCAGCCGCTCGGCGGCGTCGGCCAGATCAACATGGTGCAGGCCAATCTGCGTTACCCGGTGTCGGTGCTGCGCGCGGCGGAAGGCGCCGAGGTGGTCATCAACCTCGTCGGCATCCTGCACGAGAGCGGCCGGCAGAGCTTTGCGGCGGTGCAGGATTTCGGCGCCCGCCAGGTGGCGGCGGCGGCCAGGGAGGTCGGCGCCCGCCTCGTTCACGTCTCGGCCATCGGCGCAGATGCTCAGTCCGCATCGGCCTATGCCCGCACCAAGGCGGCGGGCGAGGCCGCCGCGTTCGAGGCGGTGCCGGGCGCGGTGGTGATGCGCCCGTCCATCGTGGTGGGGCCGGAGGATGATTTCTTCAACCGTTTCGCGGCCATGTCGCGGCTCTCCCCCTTCCTGCCGCTGATCGGCGGCGGCGCGACGCGGTTCCAGCCGGTCTTCGTCGGCGACGTCGCGGCGGCCGTCGCGCATGCCGTCGCCGGCCACGCGACGCCGGGCGCGACCTATGAGCTCGGCGGACCGGAGGTGTTCACCTTCCGCGAGCTGATGGAACTGCTGCTGAAGGAGATCGGGCGCAAGCGGCTGCTGCTGCCGGTGCCGTTCGCGCTCGCCGATTTCAAGGCGCGGTTCCTCGAACTGCTGCCGAAGCCGCTGCTGACCCGCGACCAGGTGAAGCTGCTGGCGCACGACAATGTGGTCTCGGAAGCGGCGATCGCCGCGGGGCGCACGCTCGAAGGGCTGGGCATCCAGCCGACCGCGCTCGCGGCGGTCCTGCCGGGCTATATGTGGCGCTACCGCAAGGCCGGTCAGTTCACCCGGGCGGAAGTCTAGCGCCGGGCCCCGGGCGGCGCCCGGGAACATCACGATCCGCCGGAAGCCCGGGCAGCGCGCTGCCCGGGTTTTTCGTATCAGCCGACCAAAGCGAGGGCGACGAGGCCGATGCCGCCGACGGCGATGCGCCACCAGCCGAACGGCGTGAGGCCGTGCCGCGAGACGAAGTCGAGCAGCGTGCGCACCACCAGCACGGCGGCGATGAAGGCGGAGACGAAGCCGACGACGATGAGGACGCCGTCGTCGAAATTGAGGGCGTCGCGGTTCTTGTAGAGGTCGTAGGTGAAGGCGCCGGCCATGGTCGGCAATGCGAGGAAGAAGGAGAACTCCGCCGCCGCCCGCTTGCTGGCGCCCATCAGCATGCCGCCGACGATGGTGGAGCCGGAGCGCGACACGCCCGGGATCATGGCGAGGCACTGGAAGAAGCCGATCTTGAGCGCCAGCGAGGGCGGGAACTCCATCGCGTCCTTGTGGACCGGCTTCAGCTTCACCGTGTCGATCCAAAGCAGCACCACGCCGCCGGCGATGAGCATGATGCAGATGAGCCCGGGCGATTCGAACAGGATGCTCTTGATGAAGCCGTGCGCCGCGGCGCCGATGACCGCCGCCGGCAGGAACGCGATGATGATGCCGAGCGCGAAACGGCGCGAGCGCGGATCGGTCGGCAGCGTGACGAGCACATGCAGGAAGCGCTGGAAATAGACCGTGACGATGGCAAGGATGGCGCCGAGCTGGATCAGCACCTCGAAAGACTTGCCCTCGCTTTCGAAGCCGAGGAAATGCCCGGCGAGCAGGATATGGCCGGTCGAGGAGACGGGGAGAAACTCCGTCAGCCCCTCGAGGAGGCCGAGCAGGCAGGCTTCGAGCAGGGTGCCGAACGTCATGAAACGGAATCCGGGGAATCGCGGGGAGGAAGGGCGGCTTATGGTGCGGCGCATCCTGTCCGCTTCGCCGTCCGTGCGCAACGTGACGCAGCGGCGCGTCGAATTCGGCTCGCGCCCCGCCATGGGCGCCGCTACGTCATGAATTTGCCGAACAGCGGGCCGTCATTGGAGCCGTTGGCATCGGGTCGCGCCGCCATCGGCGCCTTGGAGACCTTTATGAAGAAAATCCTCCTGGGATTTTGTACCTCCCTCGCCATGCTTGCCGGCGGGGTCGCGACGGCGGCGGCCGCGGGCGGCTACGTCACTACCAATGTCAACCTGCGCGCGGGGCCGGGCACCGGCTACCCGGCGGTGACGGTGCTGCCGGCCGGCACGCCGCTGGAGATCGAGGGGTGCCTCGACGGCTGGGGCTGGTGCGACGTCGACTGGCGCGGCTATCGCGGCTGGATCGCCGGCCGCTATCTCGAGTATTTCTATCAGGGCCGGCGCGTGCCCTTCGCGGACTACGCGCCTTATGTCGGCGTGCCGATCGTCGCCTTCAGCTTCGGCGACTATTGGGGACGCTATTACCGCGGGCAGCCCTGGTACGCCCCTTATGACCGCTGGGGCCCGCCCGGCTATCGCCCTCCCTATTACGGCAATCGTCCGCCCTATTACGGGCCGGGACGCCCGCCTCCGCCCCCGCCGGGTGGGCCGGGATGGGGTGGTCCGGGCCGGCCGCCGGGTGGCTATCCTCCGGGCGGCCCCGGCTGGGGTGGTCCCGGCAAGCCCCCTCCGGGCGGTCCCGGTGGTCCCGGCTGGGGTGGTCCCGGCAAGCCGCCTCCGGGCGGTCCCGGTGGTCCGGGCTGGGGTGGACCGGGCAAGCCGCCTCCGGGTGGTCCCGGCGGTCCCGGCTGGGGTGGCCCCGGCAAGCCGCCTCCGGGTGGTCCCGGCGGTCCCGGCTGGGGTGGTCCGGGCAAGCCGCCTCCGGGTGGTCCCGGTGGTCCGGGCTATGGGCCTCCGGGAGGCGGGCGTCCGCCCCAGGGCGGCCCGCCGCCGCAGCAGGCCGGTGGTGGCGGTGGGCGCGGCGGTCCGCCGCCCTGCCCGCCGGGCGGCAATTGCGGCCCGCCGCGCTATTGACGGAGCGGCGCCCCCTGGGCGCCGTTTCCGTACCGAGGGGCTCGACCCTTGCGCTTCACGTCCGCGTCCTGTATGGCGTGCGACCTTCGAGAACCGCCCGGCTAAAAGGGCTGCCGTGGCGGTTCCAACGCTCACACTAGATTGGGCCGGATGCTTCCTTTCGGGGAACGCTGCCGGCCGTGGAGACCGAGCCAAATGCCCAAGATGAAGACCAAGTCCGGAGCGAAGAAGCGCTTCAAGCTCTCCGGCACCGGCAAGGTGATCATGGCCCAGGCGGGCAAGCGCCACGGCATGATCAAGCGCACCACCAAGCAGATCCGGAACCAGCGCGGCACGACGGTGATGTCCGAGCGTGATGCGCAGAACGTCCGCAAGTTCTATCTGCCCAACGGCTGACGCCCCCTAGCCAGTTCCAGGAGAAACCCCCATGGCACGTGTCAAGCGCGGCGTCACTTCCCACGCCAAGCACAAGAAAGTGCTCAAGGCGGCGAAGGGCTATTTCGGCCGCCGCAAGAATACCATCCGCGTCGCGAAGCAGGCCGTCGAGAAGGCGCAGCAGTACGCCTATCGCGACCGCAAGAACCGCAAGCGCAATTTCCGCGCCCTGTGGATCCAGCGCATCAACGCGGCGACCCGCGAGCTCGGCTTCACCTATGGCCGATTTATCGACGGTCTCGGCAAGGCCGGGATCGAGGTCGACCGCAAGGTGCTCTCGGATATCGCCATCCACGAGCCCGAGGCCTTCAAGGCCCTGGTCGAGCAGGCCAAGGCCGCACTGGAAAAGCAGGCCGCCTGACCCACCCGCTTACGCCGGGACCGAAACGGAAGAGCCCCGCGCGCAAGCGTTGGGGCTTTTCGCGTTGGCGCGGACTTTCCGGCGGCCGTCACGGCTTTGCGCGTCCGGCACGCCCGGCTATAAGCCGCTCCACGCGCCTGCCTACGCCGTCATGGCCGGACTTGTGCCGGCCATCCCCGCCTTGGCCTTCCGCGACCGCCCGTCGTGGATCTCCGGTCAGGCCCGGGGATGACGACGAATTCGACATTGCCCGCTGCCTCCAGCCGAGAAGAAACGATCATGTCCGTCGCCGCCCTTCCCGATCTCGACGCGCTGGAGCGCGAGCTGAACGCCGGCATCGCCGCCGCCTCCGACGAAGCCGCGCTGGAGGCCATCCGCGTGGCGGCGCTGGGCAAGAAGGGCTCGGTCTCCGAGCTACTCAAGTCGCTCGGCGGCATGAGCCCGGAGGAACGCAGGAGCGCCGGCCCGGCCATCAACGGCCTGCGCGACCGGGTGGGTGCCGCGCTCGCCGCGCGCCGGACGGAGCTGAAGGCGCAGGCGCTGGCCAAGCGCCTCGAGACCGAGCGTGTCGACGTCAGCCTTCCCGTGCGCGAGACGCCGGCCGAGACCGGCCGTCTCCACCCGATCAGCCAGGTGATCGACGAGCTCACCGCCATCTTCGCCGACATGGGCTTCTCGGTGGCGGAAGGGCCCGACATCGAGGACGACTTCCACAATTTCACCGCGCTCAACTTCCCGCCCGGCCATCCGGCGCGCGAGATGCACGACACCTTCTTCCTGCCGACGCGGGAAGACGGCTCGCGCCTCGTGCTGCGCACCCACACCTCGCCGGTGCAGGTGCGCACCATGCAGACCAAGACGCCGCCCATCCGCGTCATCTGCCCGGGGCGCACCTATCGCTGCGACAGCGACCAGACCCACACGCCGATGTTCCACCAGGTCGAGGGACTGGTGATCGACAAGGGCTCGCATCTCGGCCACCTGAAATGGATCCTGCAGGAATTCTGCAAGGCGTTCTTCGAGGTGGACGACGTGAAGATGCGCTTCCGCCCGTCCTTCTTCCCCTTCACCGAGCCCTCGATGGAGGTCGACATCCAGTGCGACCGCTCCCGCCCGGGCGAGATCCGCTTCGGCGAGGGCTCGGACTGGCTGGAGATCCTCGGCTGCGGCATGGTGCACCCGAACGTGCTGCGCAATTGCGGCATCGATCCCGAGATCTACCAGGGCTTCGCCTGGGGCATGGGGATCGACCGCATCGCCATGCTGAAATACGGCATGCCGGATCTGCGCGCCTTCTTCGAGGCCGATGTGCGCTGGCTCTCTCATTACGGCTTCCGCCCGCTCGACTTCCCGACGCTGGCGGGAGGGTTGAGCGCGTGACCAAGGCTCCGGACTGGTCGGCCGACCGACTTCGAGCGATGGAGACGCCGCCGTTGCGGCAGCTTCTGACCAATGCCCAGAAGCGCGGTGCATCGGAGCTCGCGGCGATGTGTGAAGAGGTTCTCGCTGAACGCAGCGCACCCAAGCGGTCGGTGACGGTGACGGTGGCGGTGACGCGGTCGCGTCCGGCCCGCGATTTCGTCGCGGAATTTCATTTCGTGTGCGAGGGCGATCGCGGTGTCACCTCCGACGGCGAGGGTTTCTTCTGGACCGGATCGTGGATCGTGTCGGAAGAGGAAGTGATCAAGAGCATTGAGCACGGCGGGAAACTTGCCCTGCACAGCTCACGATCTGCCCCCTCCTACCGGCAAGGCAAGATCCTCGATTACCGCAAGACTGTTCGCGATATGGTCAAGAAACGAAATGTGGGCATCGAGTTCCTGGTCGCAGCCGACGATGTTGTCCTGGCTTGGTCGGGAGATGGCACGGGCGAAAAGGGCTACAAATGGGCCAGCGACGCTCAGAGCCGCAAACAGGCGTAACGGTAGGGCTTAGCGATGAAATTCACCCTCTCCTGGCTGCGCGAGCACCTTGCCGGCGACTATACGCTCGATGACGTGCTCGACGCGCTGAACCGCATCGGGCTCGAGGTCGAGGGCGTCGAGGACAAGGCGGCGAAGCTCAAGGGCTTCTCCATCGCCTATGTCGTCTCCGCCGTGCAGCATCCGAACGCCGACAAGCTGCGCGTCTGCATGGTCGATACCGGGCAGGGCGAGCCGGTGCAGGTGGTGTGCGGCGCGCCGAACGCGCGCACCGGCATGAAGAGCGTGTTCTCCCCGCCCGGCACCTACATCCCCGGCAAGGACATCACGCTCGGCATCGGCACCATCCGCGGCGTCGAGAGCCGGGGCATGCTGTGCTCGGCCGCCGAGCTGCAGCTCTCCGAGGATCATGACGGCATCATCGACCTGCCGGCCGACGCCCCCGTCGGGGCCACCTATGTCGACTGGGCCGGGCTGAACGATCCCGTCGTCGAGATCGCGGTGACGCCGAACCGGGCCGACTGCCTCGGCATTTCCGGCATCGCCCGCGACCTCGCCGCCGCCGGGGTCGGCACACTGGAGACCGCGGATCCGCTCCCGGTCGCCGGGAGCTTCTTTTCGCCGGTGAAGGTGACGATCGAGGCGGGCGCGCCGTGCCCGGCCTTCGCGCTGCGGCTGATCCGCGGCGTTAAGAACGGTCCCTCGCCGGACTGGCTGCAGGCGAAGCTGCGGGCCATCGGCCTGCGCCCCATCAACGCGCTGGTCGACGTCACCAACCTTCTCACCTTCGATCGCAACCGGCCGCTGCATGTGTTCGACGCGACGAAGGTTGCCGGCGACCTCGTCGTGCGCCGCGCGCGGCCGGGCGAGAGCCTGCTGGCGCTGGACGGCAAGACCTACACGCTCGACGAGAGCATGTGCGTGATCGCCGACGATCGCGGCGTCGAATCGCTCGCCGGCATCATGGGCGGCGAGGAATCGGGCTGCGACGAGGCGACCACCGACGTGCTGGTTGAATCGGCGCTGTGGGAGCCGATCAACATCGCCCAGACCGGGCGCAAGCTCGGCATCAATTCCGATGCCCGCTTCCGCTTCGAGCGCGGCGTCGACCCGGCCTTCACCGTGCCGGGGCTGGAACTCGCGACCCGGCTGATCCTCGACATCTGCGGCGGCGAGCCGTCGGAGGTGACGCTGGCGGGCGCGATCCCGGACACGACCCGTTCCATCGAGTTCCCGCTGACGCTCACCGCCAAGCTGGCGGGGCTCGACGCCTCCGACGAGGAGCAGGTGGCGGTGCTGGAAGCGCTCGGCTTCGGCGTCGCCGGTTTCGGCTCGACCGTCGAGGTGGTGCCGCCCTCCTGGCGCGGCGACATCGAAGGCAAGGCCGACCTCGTCGAGGAGGTGGTGCGCATCATCGGGCTCGACCGCGTGCCGGCGACGCCGTTCCCGCGCGACGAGACCGCCCGCAAGCCGGTGCTGACCACGCTGCAGCTGCGCACCCGCAAGGCGAAGCGCGCGCTCGCCGCCCGCGGTCTCGTCGAGGCCGTCACCTGGTCGTTCGTGCCGAAGGCGTTCGCCGAGCTGTTCGGCGGCGGCGCGCCCGCGCTGGCGCTCGCCAACCCGATCGCCGCGGAGCTCTCCGACATGCGCCCGAGCCTGCTGCCGGGGCTGATCCGCGCCGCGCAGGTGAACGCCGATCGGGGCCTGCCCGACAGTGCGCTGTTCGAGGTCGGGCAGGTGTTCAAGGGCGACCGCCCGCAGGACCAGTTCATGGCGGCGACGGGCGTGCGCCGGGCCTCGGCCCGCCCGGGCGGCGCGGGGCGCCACTGGAGCGGCAAGGCCGCGGCGGTGGATGCGTTCGACGCGAAGGCCGATGCGCTCGCCGTGCTGGCCGCGGCCGGGGCGCCGGTCGCGAATCTGCAGATTTCCGCCGACGCGCCGGCCTGGTTCCATCCGGGCCGCTCGGGCACGTTCCGGCTCGGCCCCAACGCCATCGGCCATTTCGGCGAGCTGCACCCGGCGGTGCTGGAGGCGCTCGACGCCGAGGGGCCGCTGGTCGGCTTCGAGCTGATGCTCGACCGGGTGCCCGAGCCCAAGGCCAAGCCGACGCGGGTCAAACCGCTGCTGGAGCTGTCCGCCTTCCAGCCGGTGGAGCGGGACTTCGCCTTCGTGGTGGGGCGGAACGTCGCCGCCGGCGATCTGGTCAAGGCGGCGGCCGGTGTCGACCGCAAGCTGATCACGGCGGTCAACGTGTTCGACGTCTATGAGGGCGCCGGCATCGACCCGGACAAGAAGTCGGTGGCGCTGTCGGTGACGCTGCAGCCGCGCGAGAAGACGCTGACCGATGCGGAGATCGAGGCGGTCGCGGCGCGCATCGTCGCGGATGTCGGCAAGAAGACCGGCGCGAGCCTGCGCGGCTGAGCGCGCGCTCTAGCGGCGCGAGGCTTTCGCCGCCAGCGCCGCGAAGCTGAAGGCCTCGATCGGCAGCGCCGGCCGCTGCCCTTCGGCCAGATCGGCGAGGATTTCGCCGATCACGCTGGCGAATTTGTAGCCGTGCCCGGAACAGGGCGAGGCGACGATCACGTTCGGCTCGCCCGGCAGCGTGTCGAGCAGGAAATCCTCGCCCGGCAGCATGGTATAGCGGCAGGTCGCAGTGGCGAGGCGCTCGCCCGCGCCGGGCGGCAGGCGGCGGGCGATGAAATCGTCGAGCAGGTCGGTATCGGCCGCGTTCACCGGCGGGTTCGGCGCGTCCGGATCGGTGATCGGCTCGCGGAAATGGGCGTGCTTGCCCACCTTCACGCCCTCGCCCAGATCGGGGAAGCCGAAGAACGAGCCGACCGGCCCGGCATCGCGCAGGAACACCGGCAGGGTGCCGAGCGCGGTGGTGGCGGCGTCCGTCGGCCGGTACCAGGCGACGACCTGGCGGATCGGCGTCGCGAGCGGCGCGAGGGCCGGAACCAGTTGGCCGATCCACGGCCCGGTCGCCACCACCACGGCGCGCGCGCGGATGCGCTCCGCGCCGAGCACGAGGGTGACGCCGCCATCGCCCGGCTCGATCGCGGTGATGCGCGCCGGCATGCGGATCTCGGCGCCGTGGCGTCGCGCGAGGTCGAGACAGGCGCTCACCGCCGCTTCCGGGCGGATGAAGCCGCCCTGCGTCTCGAACACGGCGATCTCGTCGGAATCGAGCACGAAGGCGGGATAGTCGCGCGCCATGGCGGCGGGATCGAGCACGCGATGGTCGAGATCATAGGCGCGGCAGGAGGCCAGCGTGCCGGACACGATCGGGCTGTCCGGCCGGCCGATCTGGAGCACCCCGGTGATGGTGAGGATGTCGGCGCCGGTGTCGCGTTCCAGCGCCCGCCAGTTCGCGTAGGCGCGGCGCAGCAGCGGCACGTAGCTCGGGTCCTCGAAATAGCCAAGCCGGATGATCCGGCTGTCGCCATGGGAGGAACCGAGCGCATGGGCTGGCGCATATGCCTCCAGTCCGATCACCCGCCGCCCGCGTGCCGAAAGATGCGCCAGCGCCGCGCTGCCCATGGCGCCGAGACCGATGACGGCGACGTCGTAGCTCATCGTGCCTAAGCTCTCCGCGAGACGCAGCGTTAAGTGAGGTATTGGCTTTTTCGAGCTTGCGGCGCGTTCCCGCGCTGATCAAGATGCTCCACCATGCCCGCATGGCATCGGTTTTGTATAGATATAAACACGTAAACCTCCAGGGTCGGAACAGGGATTGTGCCATGTCGAAGCTCGTCGGAATGGTGAACCAGTGGCGGCGCGGCGCGAGCCCGCTCGAAAACGAAGTCGTCGACCAGTTCCTGCAGGGGCGCCTCGATCGGCGTGCCTTCCTGCGGCATGGCAGCCGGGTCGGGCTTTCGCTGGCGGTGATGTCCGGCGTGCTGGATATGGTCGGCCTCGCGCCGATCGGCCGGGCCGCGGCGCAGGGCAAGCCGGGCGGCACCATCCGCGTCGGCCAGATCACCCCGGCGGGGGCGATCGAGCCGGTCTCGGTCGCCGACCAGGGCGGCCTGCTGCCGCTGCAGCAGGTGGGCGACTTCCTCGTCCTCGACGGTCCCGACCTCGTGCTGCGCCCGATGCTGGCGACCGCGTGGAAACCCAATACTGACGGCAGCGAGTGGACCTTCACGCTGCGCCCGGGCGTCAAGTTCCATGACGGGCGCACCATGACCGCCGATGACGTGGTCGCCTCGATCGACCGCCTCGCCGACCCGGCCAACGGTTCCAACGCCCTCTCCGCCTTCAAGGGCGTGCTGTCCAAGGGCGGCACCACCAAGGTCGACGATCTCACGGTGAAGTTCACCCTCGACGCGCCCAACGGCAACTTCCCGTATTACGTATCGTCCGACAACTACAACGCGATCATCCTGCCGGCCGACTACAAGGGCGACTTCGAGAAGACCTTCAACGGCACCGGCCCGTTCAAGATGACCAGCTACACGCCGAAGGTCGGCGCCAGCTTCGCCCGCAACCCGGACTACTGGGGCGGCCCGGCGCTGGCCGACAAGGTCGAGATCAGCTTCTACGCCGAGCAGCAGCCGCAGGTGCTCGCCCTGCTCGGCGGCCAGGTCGACATGCTGCAGCAGATCGTGGCGCAGGGCTCGCAGAGCCTGATGAACAACCCGGCGATCAAGATCCTGCGGCTCAAGTCCAATGCCCATCGCCAGGTCCATCTGAAGAACACCGGCAATTTCGCCGACAAGCGGGTGCGCCAGGCGATGGCGCTGACGCTCGATCGCCCGGCCATCGTCAAGGGCCTGTTCGCCGGCATGGCCGATGTCGGCAATGACAGCCCGTTCGCCCCGGTCTTCCCCTCCACCGATGCCAGCGTGCCCCAGCGCGTGAAGGACATCGCCAAGGCCAAGGAGCTGATGGCGGCGGCCGGCAAGTCGGGCGGCTTCGAGGTGACGCTGACCACCATGCAGATGCAGGAGCTGCCGACGCTGGCGAGCCTCATCCGCAACACTGCCGCCGAGATCGGCATCAAGGTCAACCTGAAGATCGAGGATCCCGGCGCCTATTACGGCGACGCCGTGCCCGGCAAGTCGGACTGGCTCGATTCGCAGTTCGGCATCACCGATTACGGCCATCGCGGTACGCCGAACGTGTTCCTCGCCGCGCCGCTGCTGTCGACCGGCACCTGGAACTCGGCCGAGTTCAAGAACCCGGAATACGACAAGCTGGTCGCGAGCTACATCGCCGCGCTCGACCCGGCCGCGCAGAAGGCGCAGGCGGGCGCCATCCAGCGCCTGCTGCTCGACGAGACGCCGATCATCTTCCCCTATTTCTACGACTACCTGATCCCGACCTCGGCCAAGCTGGACGGCGTGATGGGGACGGCGATGGGGCAGATGTTCCTCCACAAGGCCGGCTTCGTCTGACGCCGCGATGGCCGGTTCGCTGGGCCCGTTCCTGCTGAAGCGGCTGGCGCTGAGCCTGCTCACGCTGTGGCTGCTCAGCATCGTCGTGTTCTTCGGCTGCCAGGTTCTCCCGGGCGATCCCGCCCGGGCGATCCTCGGCCCGCTCGCCGATCCGCGCGCGGTGGCGGCGCTGAACCTGCAACTCGGCGCCGACCGGCCGCCGCTCGAGATCTACCTGTCGTGGATGGGCGGCCTCCTCACCGGCGACATGGGCCAGTCCTATGCCTATCGCTCGCCGGTGGCGCCCTTCATCGGCAGCGCGCTGGTCAATTCGCTGAAGCTGGCGGCGATGGTGTTCGCCATCGTCGTGCCGATCGGCATCGGCGCGGGCGTGCTGGCGGCGCTCCGGGCCGGGCGCCCGGTCGACCGCGTCATCAGCGTCGCCGGGCTGTCGCTCACCGTGATCCCCGAATTCGTCTCCTCGATCGCGCTGATCCTCGTTTTCGCCGTGCTGCTGCGCTGGCTGCCGCTCTCGGCGAGCTGGCCGGCGGGCAGTGGCCCGCTGGTGCAGATGCAGCACCTCATCCTGCCGGCGCTGCCGCTGGTGATCGTGCTGTTCGGCTACATCGCCCGGATGACGCGGGCCGGCATGGTCGAGGCGCTCTCCGCCGACTACACCCGCACCGCCGTGCTGAAGGGCCTGCCCTGGCACACGGTGCTGTCGCGCCACGTGCTGCGCAACGCGCTGCTGCCGACCATCACCGTCATCGCCGCGCAGATGGGCTATGCGCTCGGCGGGCTGGTGGTGGTGGAATCGCTGTTCCGCTACCAGGGCATCGGCAGCCTCGTGCTGGGCGCCGCGCGGGCCAAGGACTTCGCCATGCTGCAGGCCGGCATCCTCACCGTGGGCGCCTTCTTCGTCGCCACCACGCTGATCGCCGATGTCATCACCACGCTGCTCGACCCGCGCCTGCGCACCGGGGGACGGCGATGAGCGGGGCCGCGCCGTTGAGCGGACCGGCCGCGCCGGCGCAGGGGCCCGCGCGCGGCACGCTCGGCATGCTGCTGCGCTCGCCAAGCTTCCTGATCGGCTTCGCCATCCTGCTGTTCTGGACGGTCTGCGCGCTGTTCGCGCCGGCCTTCGTCCCCTACGACCCCTATGCCGACGACCTCCTTAACACGCTGGCGCCGCCCTCCGCCGAGCACTGGTTCGGCACCGACCAGATCGGGCGCGACGTGTTCTCGCGCGTGCTGGTCGGCGCGCGCGGCATCCTGACCATCGCGCCGCTGGCGACGCTGGTCGGCACGGTGGCGGGAACCGCGATCGGGCTGATCACCGGCTATTTCGGCGGCTGGGTCGACGCCATCATCGGCCGGCTGCTGGAGGTCATGCTGTCGCTGCCGCTGATCATCGTGGCGCTGCTGGTGCTGGTCGCGCTCGGCCCCTCGACCCCGACCGTCGTGGTGGTGGTCGGCCTCGTCTTCGCGCCGCTGGTGGCGCGCACGGTGCGGGCGGCGGTGCTGACCGAGCGCCATCTCGACTATGTCGCGGCGGCGCAGGTGCGCGGCGAGGGGGCGCCCTACATCATGGCCGCCGAGATCCTGCCCAACATCCTGCCGCCGATCATCGTCGAGGGCACGGTCCGGCTCGGCTATGCCATCTTCACCATCGCCTCGCTGAGCTTCCTCGGCTTCGGCGTGCAGCCGCCGACCCCCGACTGGGGCCTGTCAATCGCCGAGAATTACGGCGTGCTGGTCGGCGGCTACTGGTGGACCGTGATGTTCGACACCATTGCCACCGCCTCGCTCATCGTCGGGGTCAACCTCGTCGCCGAATCGCTGCAGAGGGCCGTCGCCGAATGATGGACGCCGTCGCCGAGTCGCGGATCATGGCGCCGGTTCTCGCGCTCGAGGATCTCAGCGTCACCTATCGCGTGCGCGGGCGCTCGCTGCCGGTGCTGAGCGGGGTCAACCTGTCGATCGGCCAGGGCGAGGTCTACGGCCTCGTCGGGGAATCGGGCTCGGGCAAGTCGACCGTGGCGCTCGCCGTGCAGCGGGTGCTGCCCGCCAACGGGCGCATCGCCGGCGGACGGGCGCTGGTCAACGGGCGCGATGTCGGCGCGCTCGACCGCACCGCGCTGCGCCGGATGCGCGCCCACGACGTCGCCATGGTGTTCCAGGATCCCGGCCGCGCGCTCAATCCCTCCATCCCGATCGGCCGGCAGGTGGCCGAAGTGTTCGAGATCCTCGGCGTCAGCGGAGCCGAGGCCGCGCGGCGGGCGGAGGAGATGCTGGCGCGCGTGCGCATCTCCGCGCCGGCGCGGGTGATGGAGCGCTATCCGCACCAGCTCTCGGGCGGCATGCAGCAGCGCGTGGTGATCGCCATGGCGCTCGCCAAGGACCCCTCGCTGCTCATCCTCGACGAGCCGACCACCGGGCTCGACGCCACCATCGAGGCGGAGATCCTCGATCTCGTCGATACGCTCAGGCGCGAGTTCGGCGCATCCATCCTGTTCATCAGCCACAATCTCGGCGCCATAGCGGGCCTGTGCGACCGGGTCGGCGTGCTCTACGCCGGGCGGCTGGTGGAAGAGGGGCCGGTGCGGGCGCTGTTCGACGATCCGCGCCACCCTTACACCGCCGGGCTGCTGCGCTGCCTGCCGCGCCCGGGTCTGCGCAAGGATCTCGCCCCGCTCGACACTATCCCCGGCTTCCCGCCCGCCCCGGGCTCGATCACGGCGGGCTGTGTGTTCGCCCCGCGCTGCGCGCTGGCCGACGCGACCTGCCGCACGCTCGATCCGCCGCTGGTGCCGACGGGGCCGGAGCGGTTCAGCCGCTGCCACCATCACCAGCGGGTCGGAGAGCTGCCCCGCGCCGCCGCGGCCCCGCATCCGGCGTCGGCGCCCGGCCGGGCAGGTGCGGACACGCCGGTGCTGGAGCTCGGTTCGCTCTCGAAGACCTACGGCATCGCGCCGCACGCGGTGCACGCGCTGCGCGACGTGTCGCTCAGGCTGATGCCGGGCGAGACCCTCGGCCTCGTCGGCGAATCCGGCAGCGGCAAGAGCACGCTCGCCCACGCTCTGCTCGGCCTGATCGCCCCCGACGCCGGCAGCCGCATGGCGCTCGACGGCGCGGCGCTCGCCCCCGAGGTGCGCCGGCGGGCGCCGGAGCAGATCAAGACCCTGCAGATCGTGTTCCAGAACCCGGATTCCGCGCTGAACCGCTCGCATACGGTGAAGCGGCTGCTCGGCCGGGCGATCACGCGGCTCGGCGGCCTTGCCGGCGCCCGGCGGGATGCCGAGATCTCGCGCCTGCTGGAGGCGGTGCGCCTCACCGACCGCCAGCTCGGCGCCCGCCCGCGCCAGCTTTCCGGCGGCATGAAGCAGCGCGTCGCGGTGGCTCGCGCTTTCGCCGGCAATCCGCGCCTCGTGGTCTGCGACGAACCGACCTCGGCGCTCGACGTCTCGGTGCAGGCGGCGATCCTGAACCTGCTCGCCGAGCTGCAGGTGGAGCGGCAGGTGGCGTATCTGCTGATCTCGCACGACCTCGGCGTGGTGCGCTATCTGTCCGACTGGATCGCCGTGCTCTATCTCGGCCGGCTGCTGGAAGTCGGCCCGGCGGCGCGGGTGCTGGAAGGGCCGCACCATCCCTATACCGAGGCGCTGCTCTCGGCCGCGCCCTCGGTCACCGGCGAGCGGACCGGCCGCATCCGCCTCACCGGCGCCATTCCGAGCGGGGTGAACCCGCCGTCGGGGTGCCTGTTCCACACCCGCTGCCCGCGCCGGATCGGCCCGATCTGCGATACCGAGGAGCCGCCGTTCGTCGCCGACGCGGACGGGCACGCGATCCGCTGCCACCTGCCGCGCGAGGCGCTCGGCCGCAGCCCGGCTGGCGAGACGGCGCCGGCCTGACGTTCAGGCGCTGGCGCCGGGTGCGGTTTCCGGCAAGCCGCGGGCGCCCGGCCGGGCACCCCACACCACCATCACCGCCGATCCGGCGATCAGGGCGGCGCCGATAAGGCCGGGCGGCGCCGGCCATTCGGCATAGAAGATCGCGCCGAGGATCAGCGCCCAGACCAGCCGGAACACGTCGAGCGGGATGACGACGCTCGCGCTGGTGCGCCGCATCGCCTCGAGGAAGAAGACCTGCCCCAGCACGTTGCAGACCGCGAAGAAGGCCAGCCAGCGGAACTCCGCCGCGCTCGGCCAGGCCCAGAACGGCACGGCGACCAGCCCGGCGAGGGCGCCCATGCCGATGGCGAGCAGCAGGGCGCTGACCGCGCTGCCGTCGCCCCGGGTCTGCAGCTTGGCCACCAGCATCGACGCGGCGAACAGCGCCGCCGAGCCCAGCGCGGCCGCCGCGCCGAAAGCGCCCGCGGCATGGGTTGCTCCCCAGCCCATCCGCGGCACCACGATCAGGAACGAGCCCCCGAGGCCGACCGCAATGGCGAGCCATTGCAGCGGGTAGACCGGTTCGCCCAGCACGGCGCGGCTGCCGAGCGCGGCGAACAGGATGGCGGTGAAGCCGAGCGCAGTCGCCTCCGCCAGCGGCAGGCTGCGCAGCGCGAGATACCAGGTGAGGATCGCCGCGCCATTGAGCAGCGCGCGCAGGCCATGCAGCGGCAGCCGCCGGGGCTGGACCTTCGGCCGTCCGGCCAGCGCCCAGAGCGGCAGCAGCAGAGCCACGCTGAAGAGCTCGCGCCAGAACACCAGCACGAAGGGATGCAGGGTCTGGCTGACGCCGCGCACCGCCGCCTCCATGACGGCGACGGCGAGCCCGGAGGCAAGCATGAAAGCGGCGCCGACCAGCGTGCTCCGCGGAATGCGCGAGACGCTCATTCCGCCGGCGCGCGGCCGAGCGGATGCTGGGGACCGTCGTGCGGGCGCAGGAGGAAGCGTCGGAACACCTCGGCATAACCCCGGTACAGGAGGCCGCCATTCTCCTCCAGGATCGCATCGCGATTGGCACGGTAGACGGCGGGCAGCCGATACCAGGGCAGGGTCGGCTGCGCGTGGTGCACGGCATGCAGGTTGTTGTTCAGAAAGAGAAGTCCAAGCACCGATGCGCCCTCGACGATGGCGCTGCGCTCGAACACCTCCCGTTCCGCCTTATGTTCGGCGAAGGAGCGGATCATCTGCAGCGATGTGCCAGGGTAGATAATCAGCGCGGCGTAAGCCAGCGGATTGAAATCGCAGACGAAAGCCAGCCAGACAAGAACGAGCGCGCAGCCGCCGAGATGAACGGCCCAGATGCGGGCCAGTTGGCGGTTGCCCCCGAGCACGGCGCGGGCCTCGCTGGCCAGATAGCGGCCGACCGACCAGAAGGGGCCGATCAGGAGCCGCCCCATCAGCGTGGTTTGCGCCTTGACGAGCATCTGCCCGATGCGCCCGAGCCGGGCCCAGCCCTCTCCGGTCCAGTAATAGGATTCGGGGTCGTCGAGGGGATCGGTCAGGCGCTCGTCGCGGTGATGGCACAGGTGCAGCACGCGGTACCGCTCATAAGGCAGCCAGAGCGACAGCGGGATAGCACCGAGGAAGCGGTTGAACCGCCGCCAGCGCGTCGGATGACCGTGGATGATCTCGTGCTGCAGCGAGCCCTGCCAGGCGATGAGCCACGCCCCGACGGGCACGAGAAACCAGGGCGGCAGATCGGCGTGGAAGAATGTCACGCCCATCCAGCCGCCATAGATCACGATGGCGAGCAGCATGGTGGGCCATTCGACGGCCGGCCGGCTTTCGGGACCATAAGGATTTGAGAGAGGTCGCGCGGGATTCGGCATGGGGAATCATCCCGCCGGCGCTGGGGGCTCGCAACGCGGGATAACGAACCGCGTGGTGGGAATTGTCGCATAATATGTGCATTTGATGATAAAATGCAGCATCTGGGATAAAGGGAAACGATGCCAATGCGGCGCCAGCTGGTGCGTATCTTCCGCGAGCGCCTCGCCGTGGTGATCGAGCGCTCGCGGCTCTCGCCCAGCGCCTTCGCCCGTTCGCTGGGGATCGATCGCTCGACGCTGACCCAGGTACTCTCGCCGAACCATGACCGGCTGCTGCGGGCGGAGACGCTGGCCGCCTTGTCCGCGCGTCATGGCGTGTCGGTGGACTGGCTGCTCGGCCTGACCAGCCAGGAACGGCCGGGCGCCGACATCGTCGAGCAGGTGCATGTGGAGGGGCAGGCGGGGTCACCGAGCGACGACCGGTTCATGCGCTGGTACGCCGAGGCGGAGAATGCCGGCTACCCGATCCGCACCGTGCCGCGCAGCTTCCCGGACTTCCTGAAGCTGGCCGACGTCATCGCCTATGAATATGCCGGCTGGCCCGAGATCGACACCGACGCCAGCGTGCGGTGGGCGCAGGAACGGCTCGCCAGCATGCGTCGTTCCGATCTCGCGCAGGAGGCCTGCCTGTCCCTGCAGGGTCTGAGGGCGTTCGCGCGTGGCGAGGCGCAATGGGACGGATTGCCGGCGGCGCTGCGGCGCGAACAGCTGCAGGTGATGGGCGAAACCTGCCGCGCGCTCTATCCCAGCCTGCGGGTGCACCTGTTCGATCTCCGGCACACCTATTCGGCGCCGTTCACGGTGTTCGGCCCGCAGCGGGCCATCCTCTACACCGGCGGGCTGTTCTTCGTGTTCACCGCCAGCGCGCATGTGCGCCTGCTGAACCAGCGCTTCGACGACCTCATCCGCGCCGCCGAAGTCCATCCGGCCGGCGTGCCGGAAGTGATCGCCGGGTTGCTGCGCGAGGTCGCCTGAGCGCCGCCGACGTCAGGCGGGGACGGCGCTGCCCTCGAGTTCGGCGAGGTCCATGAGGCCGGCGGCCTTGCGCATCGTGACTTCCGCCGAACGCTCGCCGGCGATGGCGCCGGCCACCATGTCGCCGATCAGCGGGGCGAGCTTGAAACCGTGGCCGGAGCAGGCGCTGACGACCCAGGCGCGCGCGCCCCAGGGGCGCACGGCGAAACGCTCGGATGCGTCGCGGGTCACGGTGTAGAAGCAGATCTTCTTCTCCAGCACCTGATAGCGCTCGAAATCGCGATAGGACAGCCGCGCCGCGCTCTCCAGCCGCGCCACGTCGGCTGGCGTGGCGATGCGGTCGCCGTCGGCGTCGCCGGCGCGGGTGAAGACATGGTCGCCGATCTTCAGCCGGGTGCCCCGGCGCGGCGGCAGCGTGTAGGTGCCGCTGTCGATCCCCATGTCCACCAGCACCGGCGCCTGTGCCCAAGCCTGTGCCAGTTCGGGCGGCGGGGCGACATACATCACCGCCTGCCGCGAGGGCACGACGACGTTGGCGAGCAGGCCGGTGAGCTTGTTCACCCAGGCGCCGGCGGCGATCACCACCTGGTCGGCGCGGTGCTCGCGGCCGTTGGCGACGATCCGTCCGGCCTCGGGATCGACCTCGGTGACGCGGCTGTCGGCATGGAAGCGGACGCCCTTCGCGCCCAGCGTGACCACGAGATCGGTGAGGATGCGGATGGGGAACAGCATGCCGCCCGCGTCGGTCTCCACGGCGCGGGCCAGCCCGTCGGTATCGACCATCGGAAAGCGTTCCCGCACCTCGCCGAGCGGGATGTCGCGGAAGCCGGAGTCCATCCGCGTTAGCGCCCGCGCGGTCGGCTCGTACCAGCCGACCTCCTCGCGCAGAAAATAGACCACCTTCGAACGGTCGAAATGGTCGGTGCCGGTGTCGGCGAACATCCGCTCATACATGGCGAAGGCTTCCGGCATCAGGTAGCCGTAGCCCTCATGGGCGCCATAGGCGTAGCGGGTGATACGGTGTTCGTCATGGGAGGTGCCGCGCGGATTGGGAATCGGCCCCTGCTCGAACACCGCGACGTCGAAGCCGCGGCGGTTCAACGCCCAGGCGGCGGAGAGCCCCGCAATGCCGGCGCCGACGACGATGACGCTTCCACGCGACCGGGCCATCAGAGATCCGCTCCCGCCGTCACGGCGGCCGCTGTGGGCGGCAGCCAGTTGAGGTCGCGCCGCCAGTCGGGCGAGAGCCCGGCGAAGCGCGCCGAGGACAGCTTCGACAGGTCGGCGAAGGAGCAGGCGCCGTCGACCACCAGGTCACGGATGGCGTGCCCGCTCGCCGGCGACAGGCCGAAGCCGACGCTCGACATGGTGGCGACGACGACGTTGCCGGGCGCGGCGAGCCGCTCGATCACCGGGCGCCCGTCCGGCGTGTTCTCGATCACGCCCGCCCACGAGCGGATGACGCGGGCGTGGGCGGCGCGCGGCAGCAGCTCGGCGACGCGGCGGGCGAGGCCCCGCAGCACGCTGCCGGAGGCGCGCGGCGGCGGGCCATCGAGCGGCACGTCGTCGAACCATTCGTGCGGCCCGCCGCCATAGGCGAGGTTCCCGCGCAGGGTCTGGCGGCCGTAGAGGCCGTTGCCGTCGACGCCGCCGACCGGCATCAGCGGCAGCGGCTCGGTGACGATCATCTCGGCCCGCGCCGGCGCCATGGGGATGTCGCAGCCGAGCATGGCGGCCAGCCGGCCGGTCTGCGGCCCGGCGGCGATCACCAGCGCGTCGCAGCCGAACGTGCCCTCCGAGGTCTCGACCGCCGTCACCCGCCCGCCCGCCTGGACGAAGCCGTGCACCGCGACATGCTGGCGGATGCGCGCGCCATGGTCCTGCGCCGCCCAGGCATAGGCCTGCGAGGTGCGCTGGGGATTGGCGTGGCCGCCGAAATGCAGGTAGACGCCGCAGAGGGCGTTGTCGCCGGCGAGCGGCACCAGCTCGCGCACCTGCTGGCCGTCGAGCACCTCCCACGGATAGCCGGCGGGGATACGCATGGCGAGGCCGTCGGCAAAGTTGCGCTTGGCCTCGTCGACCTGGAACACGATGCGGCCGGGGCGATGCTCGGTGGGGTAGCCGAGCAATTCGTCCATCTGCGGCCACAGGCGCTGCTCCTCGTGGAACAGCGGGCTCTGATAGTGGGTGCAGCCGCCGCCGTTGCGGCCGGACGCCTCGAAGCCGACGATGCCCTTTTCGAGCAGCGTGACCTCGACGCCGGAGCGGGCCAGCCACCACGCCGCCGACAGGCCGGTGACGCCGCCGCCGACGATCACCACGGAAGATCCCTTGGTTGCCATCGCGCCGCTCCTCAATAGGGCATGCCGGCGCGGAGCTGCTCGTCTTCGCGCTCGGTGCCGATGTCGTCGTAGGAAATCCACTGGGTGACGATGCCGAACCAGACGTTCCAGTCCTGCGCCATGCCGGGCGTCTCGTTGCCGTCGGCGAGTACCGACAGCGGCAGCGGACGCACCGGCGCGCGGTAGCCGGCGAGCGGGATCGAGGTCGCCGGCACGCCCCCGCCCAGCGCCATGATCAGCGCCACCTGCTCGCGGCAGCGCCGCGCCTGGCAGGCGCCCATGCAGGCGCGGGTGAGGCGCTTGATCTGGTCCTGGTCGAGGGGGCCGTCCTCGGCCAGCGTCGCGATGTTCCGCGCGGCCATGTAGTTGGAGGGCCAGCCGAGATAGCGCGGCGGGCTCACCGCGAGCAGGTCGCCGCGGGTGACATCCTCGCAGATGCAGGCGAGCACGTCCGGCCCGCCGGTGGCCAGCAGCGCCCGCGCCCAGTCGAGCTGATAGGCGAGGGCATCCGGGCCGGCCGGTACGACGAGAGTGTCCCCGCCTGCCGCCTCGACGGGAAGGTCGAGCGAGGCCAGCGCCGCCCGTGCCGCGGCGCGTCCCTGCGCGGCCGCGTCGCCGCCGAGACCGGTGCAGTCGCCGGCGGCGAAAACATGTGCCAGCGAGGTCGCGCCGTCGACACCGAGGACCGGCACATGGCCGCCGCGCTCCGGCGCCATCGTCCGCTTGGCCCCGAGCACGTCGAACAATTCGATCACCGGCACCGCGCCGATGGCGAGGCAGACCGTGTCGCAGGCGAGATGACGTCGCTTGCCGGCGGCGGCCGTCTCGACCAGCGTGAGCCCGGTGACGCCGTCCGGTCCGCCCTCCGCGGCGAGCGGGACATAGCCGGCGATGATGGCGACGCCCCTCGCCTCCAGTGCGGAGATGGCGTCGGCGTCGGCCTGCGGCGCCGCGCGTGCCTCGACCAGCGCTGCCACCTCCAGCCCGCGCGCCAGCGCCAGCTCGGCGGTCGCGACCGCGAGCGCGCCGGAGCCGAGGATGACGAGGCGTCGGCCGGCGAAGGCATCGTAATCCGCGAGCAGCGTGTGCAGCGCCTGCGCCCCCATCACGCCCGGCTGGTCGGAGCCGTCGAAGGTGAAATTGAGATCGCGCGCGCCGGTGGCGAGGATCAGCCGCTCGAAGCCGAGCGTCCAGCTGCGCGTCTCGTCGGCGAGGCCGAGGACGCCGCCGGCGATGGCGCGAAACCCGGGGGCATTGACCCAGGCGCCGAACACGCCGGTCGACAGCCGCACGTCGACGCCGGCCTCGAACGCCTCGGCCAGCGCCGGACTGGCCTCCAGCACGCGCTCCACCAGCCGCTCCGGCGTCTGTACGGCCGTGCCGGCGCGCCCGCCATAGTGGAGCGGCACGTCCATGCCGATGAGGCCGGGCGAAACCGGGTTCTCGTCGATCAGCACGACCTGCGCGCCCGCCTTCGCGGCCGTGATCGCCGCCGCGCAGCCGGCCGGGCCGGCGCCGACCACGGCGATCTGCGTGCGCTCGTCGGGTTCGGCGACCTTGCCGGCAATCGAGTGGCGGTCGGGGGCGGGCAGGACGAGGCGGCTCATGGAATGGCGTCCAGTGCTGAGGCGAGGTCGGCGACGAGGTCGTCGGGATGTTCGATGCCGATCGAGATGCGCAGCGTGGCATCGTCGACGCCCACTTCGGCGCGGATCGCCGGCGGCACCGAATAATGCGTGGTCGAGGCGGAGTGGCAGATCAGGCTCTCGGTGCCGCCCAAGCTCACCGCCATGCGGAACACCCGGAGACGGTCGAGCATGGCGAAGGCCTCGGCCTCGCCGCCGCGGATGCGGAAGGAGAAGGTGGAGCCCGCCCCGCGGCACTGGCGGTCATAGACGGCGCGGGCCGGCGAGCCCGCTTCGAGGAAGCCAAGATAGCTCACCTGCGCCACCTTTGGATGCTCGCGCAGGAAGGCGGCGACGATTGCGGCATTGGCGTTGGCACGGGCGTTGCGCAGCGGGAAGGTTTCCAGCGAACGCAGGGCGAGCCATGAGGTGAACGGATCGAGATGGGTGCCGAGCAGGGTGCGCAGCTTGCGCAGCGGGCCGATCAGCGCCTTGCCGCCCGAGACCGCGCCGCCGATCAGGTCGCTGTGGCCGCCGGCATATTTGGTGAGCGAGGTCATGGCGAGGTCGGCGCCGTGCGCCAGAGGGGCCTGCAGCAGCGAGCCGAGGAAGGTGTTGTCGACCACCACCACCGGCCGCCGGCCACCCTGTTGTCCTGCAAGATCACCGGCCATGCGGGCGATCAGCGCGATGTCGGCGATGCCGTTGGTCGGGTTGGCGGGGGTCTCGACGAAGATGAGCCCGACCGGGCCATGCTGCCGGGCGGTCTGCGCGGCGGCTTCGACGCTCGTCGCATCGACCGCATCGGCGATGGCGACCGGGGTGACGCCGATCCCGGCCAGCGGGCCGTGCAGCAGGCCGTGCGTGCCGCCATAGAGGGGGCGCGTGTGCAGCACGCTGTCGCCGGGCCTGAGATGGGCGAGCATCACCGCCGCGATCGCCGCCATGCCGGAGGCGAAGGCGGCGGTGTCCTCAGCCCCGTCCAGCGCGGCGAAGCGCTTTTCCAGCAGCGCGAGATTGGGATGGTCGAGCCGGGCATAGATGAAGGCGGCGTCGCGATCGGGGCCGGCGCCGTCGAAATAATCCTCGTGCGCCTGCTTCGCCGCGGCGGCGGAAGGGTAGGCGAAGGTGGAGGTGAGGACGATCGGCGGCTTCACCGCCCCGTACACGCGGGCGGGGTCGTGGCCGAAGCCGACCGCCAGCGTATCGGGATGGAGCGGGTCCCGCGGATCACCGCCCGGCTCGATGTTCACGCCCGGCCCGCCTCGTGCTCACCTGTCCCGGCGCCGATCGCCGGCACGAAGGCTGAAGCATCGCCCTCCGCGGCGCCGGAGACAATGCCGCGCAGGTTGATCGGGCGCGCGTCGACGCCGGTCCTTGCGGCGATGTAGTCGAGCGCCTTGTCGCAGTACCAGTCGATGAAGCGCAGCACGTAGGATTCGTCGCTCTCGCTGTAGGGGCCCGGCAGATAGCCGACCGAGTTGACGCCGCGCTGGTTGTTCTCGACGAGGTCGCGATCCTGGATGTTGGTCACGTTCCACAGCGAGGTCAGGCGCTCGACATCGTAGTCGACGCCTTCGACCGCATCCTTGTGAACCAGCCATTTGCAGGTCACCAGCGTCTCGCCGGTGGCGGTCGGCATGGCGCTGAAATAGACGGTGGTGTCGGCGGTGGAGTGGCAGAAGCTGTGCGGCTCGATCGCCCAGCGCAGCGAGCCGACATCGGCCTCCTCGCCCTCGATCATCAGCTTCGTGCAGGCCAGCGCGCCGTCCATGGTGAGCGAGAGGTGGCCCTCGTTGAGCGGGAAGCGCTCGACCTGCCACCACGGGCCGATGAACGGGCCGCGCCCGAGACCGGCGGCCTCGAGCCGGGCCGCGAACGCGTCATGGCGGGCATCGCCCTCGATGGCGAACTGGCCGCCGGTGGCCTCCTCGATCGGGAAGGTCAGGCAGAGCTCGGGATGGCCGACGCCGCAGTGATAGCACTCTCGGGCGTTCTCCATCACCAGCTTCCAGTTGCCCTTCTCCACCAGCGTGTTCTGGAAGGCGAGCTTGGCCTCCTCCAGCCGGTGCGCGGCGAGCAGCGGCTCGAGCTCGGCCCGGAAACGGGCGAAGGCGGGCGGGGTCTCGGCGAGGCAGACGAACAGGGCGCCGGCGACATTCTCGACATGAACGGGGCGCAGCCCGTGCTCGGCCGGATCGAAGCTCTCCGGCATGTGGCGGGCGTGGACCAGCGAGCCGTCGAGATCATAGACCCACTGGTGATAGGGGCAGGTGAGCCGCCCGCGGGCGCCGGCGCCCTCGGCGCAGATCTGCGCGCCGCGATGGCGGCAGGAATTGTGGAAGGCGCGATAGGTGCCCTCGCGGTCGCGGGTGATGACCACCGGCGAGCGTCCCACCGTCACCGCCAGATAGCCGCGCGGCTGGGGGATCTCGCAGGTGAAGCCGGCGAGGATCCACGACTGGCCGAAGATGGCGTCGAGGTCGAACTCCAGCACGTCCGGGCTGTTGTAGAGCGCCTGCGGCAGCGAGTAACCCGGCCGGCGCCCGGCGACGAGCGCCCGGATTCTCTCCAGATCAAGCATGGCTGTTCCCCTTTTGCGCGATCTTGGCAGAGCGGCTGGAACCGTTCAAATTACGTTTCTCGATAGGCCCATCGCAGGGAGTCAACGGCTTGGGCGGCAAGGATTCGGCGCGTTCCCGCCGCGACGAGGCCGGGGGCGGGCGCGCTGCCGACGACGACCTGCCGGAGGGCGGCCGGCTCTGGCTGCCGCTGAATGCCCTTCGCGCCTTCGAGGCGGTGGGGGAACATCTCAGCTTCACCGGGGCGGCGGGTGCGCTGCATGTCTCGCAGAGCGCGCTCAGCCGCCATGTGGCCCGGCTGGAGGAGTATCTCGGCTGCCGTCTGTTCGAGCGGCGCGCCCATGGCATGTCGCTGACCGCGGCGGGCGCGGCGCTGCTGCCGGCCGTGGCCGAATCCTTCGACCGCATCGAGGAGACGCTCAAGGCACTGCGGCGCCAGCCCGGCCCGAGCGGGCGGGTGCTGCGGGTGCACATGCCGCCGACCTTCCTCCATGTCGTGGGGCTGGTGCTGCTGGCGGAGTTCCGCCGCGCCTTTCCGAATGTGCCGATCGACGTCTCCAGCAGCAACGGCATCGGCCTGCCGGCCGGGCGCAGCGTCGATCTCGCGGTGGTATTCGACCGTCCGCGCCTCGGCGACGTCATCCGCGACCCGCTCTGGATGGTCGGGCAGGTGCCGGCCTGCGCGCCGGCGGTCGCCGCGCGCGCTCAGGGCACCGACCTTGCCGCCTTCCTGCGCTCCAGCGAATTGCTGCACGTGAAGCTGGAGGGCGAGCCTTTTGGCACGCTGTGGGCCGGCTATGCGCGGGAGGTCGGCGTCGCGGTCGACGTCTCGCGCGGCCTCGCCTTCGAGTCGGAGGCGCTGGCGGTGCAATGCGCCATCGCCGGCGGCGGCGTTACCCTGGTCGACCCCGACATGTTCGCCGACGAGATCGCCGACGGCCGGCTGGTGACGCCGTTCCCGCGGGCGCAGTGCGCGAGCGGTTTCGGCTATTATCTCACCGTCCATCCCGATGACATGGCCGATCCGGCGGTGGCGCTGTTCCGCTCCTGGGTGATCGAGCGCTACCGGCCGACGTCGTCCGATCCGGTCTGACGGCGCCGCCGGATCAGTAGCGCAGGCGGGCGTAGTAGGATTGCTCCGCCGCGGCCCGCGCCTCACCGAGGGTGCGGATGCCGCGTTGCTGCAGCAACGGCAGGAGCCTGAGGAACAGTTCGGCCGTTACCAGTGCGTCTCCCAGCGCGCTGTGCCGGCCCGCCACCTCGATGCCGAGCCGCGCCGCGGTGGCCTCCAGGCCATGGTTCGCTTCATGCGGATGCACCAGGCTCGCCAGCAGCAGCGTATCCAGGATCGGTTGATCGAAACGGATGCCGGTCGCATCGGCCTTGAGCGTCAGGAAGCGCATGTCGAACGCGACGTTGTGGCCGACGAGCACGGTATCGTCCGCGAAGGCATGGAAGGCCGGCAGGACGTCCAACATCAGCGGCTGGCCGCGCACCATCTCGGCGCGGATGCCGTGGACGGCGGTCGAGGCTTCCGGGATCGGGCGGCGTGGATCGACGAGCTGGTCGAAGCACTCACCCCTGAGCAGTCGCCCGTTGACGATCCGTACCGCGCCGATCTGGATGATCTCGTCGCCGCCTGTGGGATCGAGGCCGGTCGTCTCGGTGTCGAACACGGTGTAGGCGATGTCGCCGAGCGGGCGCTCACTCAGCCCGACCATGCCTTCGCCGGTGGAGAACAGGTCGAAATCATAGAATTCCGGCCGACTGGACGTGTTCAGAAGCTCCTGCTCCGCGTCGGCGGCGAGAGGCAGCAGGAAACGGAAGAAGGAAGATCCACCGGCCCGGTCGTGCTCGAGCCAGACTTCGCCACTGTGGCGCTCGGCGATGTCGCGGACCGTCAGCGCCGATCGCGTCGTGTCCGACTGCATCGGTCGGGACGTTGCCGCAGCGAGGACGCCCGAATCCGCCGGGCTGCGCCAGGCGAGATCGAGATGAGCCCGCCGGCCCGTCGGCGCGAGGCGCAGGGACAGAGCGTCGGTGACGCCGGCATTTCCGAGACATTGCGCCAGGAAGGCTAGAGCCTCCACCAGGGCGTAGCTGTCGACGCTGAGCCAGAGTCCGGTATCGACGCCTGCGGCTGCGATCTGCAGGCCGGTCCGGTCGGCGATGCGCCGGACGATGGCGGCGACGAGGTCCTGACCGAGCATGTCCTGCAAGGGCCAGCGCTGCTCGGTACCCTGCGCCGCCGCGTCGGCCATGGCGGCAAGGCGCTCACCCAGGGCGCCGGCCTCCTCGCGCACGATTCCCCGGAAGCGGTCGCGGTCGGGAGGCGCGAGATCGGGGTAGTCGAGCAGGTCGAGCGCCGCCTGCAGCGCCGCGAGGGAGGCGCGGCCAGCCTCGACGAGTTCCCTCAGACGACGGTCGAAGCGGGCGTGCGTCTCCTGCTCCTCGGTGATGTCGTCGAGCATCAGCACGAAGCCGCTCGCGCCCGCCGTGGGACTGCCCTCCGGCCGCACCGGCGCGAGGCCGACCCGCAGCAGGTGGCCCGCGGGCGTCGTGGTGACGAAGCGGGCCGAGGCGCTGCGCGTGCCGCGTACGGCGCTGCGCTCGACGCTCTCGCGGGCATGGTTGATCAGGGCCGGGTCGATCAGGGCATGGATCGACCGGCCGAGCCCGACCAGTTCGGCACCCCCGGTGACGCCGGGAGCGCGGGAGAGGCGCCGGCACAGCGCACGGGCGCGCTCGTTGTAGAGCATGATGCGGCCGTCGGGATTGCACACCACGACACTCTGCTGAAGCTCGGCCATCAGCGTCGCCAGCTGGTCGCGCTGCTGGGCCGTGGCTCGGCTCGCCCGCGCGATCTCGTGCGCCACGTCCCGCTGCAGCGTGCGGCGACGATGGGCCAGGGCGTTTATGGCCTCCGCGAGGGCACGCAGCGGCGGGGGCCCTTCGGGCGCGAGGTCGGGAGCTTCCGCCGATTCGGCGAGGACGCGCGTCGCGTCGGCGAGCCGGCGCGGGGCGGCGGCGCAGAGTTCGTGAAACCGCCGGCCGGCGATCGCCGCCAGCGTCAGGCCACCCAGCCACCACGCGACGAAGACGGCGGTGCGATCGGCAAAGCCGCCCGCCAGCATCGTCATCGTCCCGCGCTCGGCGGGCGACGCCAGCAGCCAGGCGAGGGCGACGCCAGCGGCCAGCCACAGCGTGAGCGCGAGGCCCGGCGCAGCCCGTCCGACCATGCGCCGAAGATCCGGCCTCATCCGAGCAGATCCCGCACCTGCTGCGCCAGGTCCCGGGTCGAGAACGGCTTGGTGGTGTAGGCATCCGCGCCGGCGCCGATGCCACGGGCAATGTCGGTCTCCCGCCCCTTGGCCGTCAGCATGAGTATGCGGATGTCGCGCAGGCCCTCATCCGCGCGTACCGCCTCGCACACCTCGAAACCGCTGAGGCCCGGCATGGCGGCATCGAGCAGGACCAGCCGCGGGCGTTCGCGGCGGATCGTCTCCAGCGCCGCAACGCCATCGCGTGCGATCAGCACCTCGTAGCCTTCGCGCTTCAACAGGAACTCCAGCGAGATGACGATGTTCGGCTCGTCGTCGGCGATGAGCACGGTTGGATTCATGGCGCGGCAGTCCCTCCCGGTCGGCACGGCAGTTCGAACGCGAAGCATGCGCCGCCGCCCGGATTGTCTTCCACCCACATGCGGCCGCCGAAATGCTCGACGATCCGGCGGCTGATCGGAAGGCCCAATCCCGTTCCCTGCGGGCCATCGGGCGCCGCGCCGCCCTGCCGGAAACGCTCGAAGATCGCGGTGCGGTCGGCGGCGGGAACGCCGGGCCCGTTGTCGCAGATCTCGACCCGCAGACGATCCGGTGTCGCCCGCAGCCTGACCTCGCACCGTCCTCCCGGCCGGCGCATGAATTTCGCCGCGTTGGCGATGAGGTTTAGCAGGACCTGCGTGATCCGGTCCGGGTCGGCGCGCAGCTGCGGCGCGGCGTCGGGAGCGACGAGGACGAGGTCGGCGTCGCGGGCATGGAAAATCTCGGCCATCGCCCTTACGGCGTCGGCGGCGAGGGCTTTCATGTCGATCTCGGCGACGTGCCATTCGGCGTGGCCGGATTCGATCTTCGCCAGATCGAGCACCTGGTTGACCAGCCGGCTGAGCCGCTCGCTCTCGGCCACGATGATGCGCAGGAACTCCGCGCGCTGGCCGGCGTCCATGTCCGGCGTATCGAGCATCAGCTCGGAAAGCGCCCGGATCGACGTGAGCGGGGTGCGCAATTCGTGGGTGACCGAGGATATGAAGTCATCCTTGAGCTGGTCGAGGCTGCGCAATTGCTCGTTGGCGGCCCGCAGTTCGGCGGAAGCGATCTCCAACGAGCGGGATTTTTCCTCCAGCGCATCGGCGTAGACGCGAAGCTGCGAGGCTTCCTCGACGATCCGGATCACATCCTCGAGCCCGAGCGGCTCCTCCTGGGTCACGGATGCCACCATGGCCCGGGCCGAAGCGCTGCCCACTGCGCCGGCGAGGTGGCGCTCGACCCGTTCGACGAGCCGGGCGTCGCCGGTGGTCCTCGCGCTTGTGCCGGACGAGCGGGCATGGTCGGCGCGGATCTGGCGGGCGGCGTCGTCGCCGAGCAGTCGGGCGGCCAGGCCGAACAGGTCTTCCGAGCGTGCCCGGCCGCGCCAGAACACCGGCGCGGGGGCGCGGGCCTGATCGGTTCGGGCGAACACGTCGGTGAAGAGCAGGGCCTGGATCGCCTCCCGCCCCGACGGCGCCCGCCACAGCGAGAGACCGACATAGAGCGCGATGTTGACGGCGAGGCTCCAGAACAGCGCATGCGAGAGATTGTCGAGCCCGGCAAGACCGAACAGCCGCTCCGGTGCCAGCGCGTCGATGCCGAACGGGCCCTGCCGAACGAAGTCGTCGGCAATCCATCCGGATCGCGCCATGGACGGCAGCATGAGCGTGTACGCCCAGACCAGGAAGCCGCCGGCGAGCCCGGCTCTGGCGCCCAACGCCGTGCCGCCGCGCCAGTACATGCCGCCGAGCAGCGCCGGCGCGAACTGCGCCACCGCGGCAAAGCTGATCAGGCCGATCGACACCAGCGCATAGGCCTCGCCGGCGACATGGAAATAGAGATAGCCGAGCAGCAGGATGAGCAGGATGGCGGCGCGGCGGATGTTGAGCAGCAGGGTGACGAGCGTGCCACCCGCGCGCGCCCGAAAGCGCTCCGAGCGCAAGAGCGCCGGCATCACCAGGTCGTTGCATACCATGGTCGAGATGGCGACAGTCTCGACGATCAGCATGCCGGTGGCGGCGGAGAGGCCTCCGACATAGGCGAACAGGGCGAGCAGCGGCGCGCCCATGGTCAGCGGCAGTGACAGGACGAAGGTCTCCGGGTCGGCCCGGCCGGGCCCGAACAGCAGCAGCCCGCCGAGCGCGATGGGCAGCACGAACAGGTTGATCGCCAGCAGATAGGCGGGGAAGGCCCAGGCGGCGCGCTGCAGATGCCGCTCGTCGACGCACTCGACGACCATCATCTGGAACTGGCGCGGGAGGAGCAGCGCGGACAGCATCGACAGCAGGATCAGGGTGAACCACTGGGCGTAGCCGAACGCCGATGCGCCGCCGGTTCCGCCCAGACGCAGGAGATCGCGCAGCTCGGGCAGCGCCTCGGCCCGCGCGGCGATGTCGCCAATGCCGTCGAAAATGCCCCAGGTGACGAAGGCGCCGACCGCAAGAAAGGCGGTGAGCTTCACCAGCGACTCGGCGGCGATGGCGGCAACCATGCCCTCATGCCGCTCGGCGCTGTCGAGATGCCGCGTGCCAAACAGGATGGTGAACGCCGCGAGCGCGAGAGCGACCAGCAGCGCGCCGTCACGCCACCAGGGCGTCGGTTCTGCGCCAGCCAGCGGGGGCCCCGCCGTCAGGAGATGGTAGCCCGCCGATATCGCCTTGAGCTGCAGCGCGATGTAGGGGACGATCCCCACGACGGTGATCAGCGTGACCAGTGCGGCGAGGCCCGGGCTCTTGCCGTAACGGCTGGCGACGAAGTCGGCGATCGAGGTGATGCGGTAGGTGCGCGCGATACGGATCATCTTGCGCACCACGATCCAGGCCAGCACCATGGCCAGTGTCGGGCCGAGATAGATCGGCAGGAACCAGATCCCGGTCGTCGCCGCCCGCCCGACGCTGCCGAAATAGGTCCAGGCCGTGCAGTAGACCGCCAGCGAGAGCGTATAGACGAAGGCGCTGTCGATGACGGAGCGTCCTTGCGCCGCGCGGCGGTCGGCGAATGCGGCGATGGCGAACAGCGCCAGCAGATAGCCGAGGCTGACGGCGATCACTGTCGGGGCGGGAAGTGTCGGGAAGTCCGGGCTCATCATCACGCGCCTGCCGGTCAGGTCGGGCGGTTCGCGGCGCGGCAGGCCTGCCCGGTCTTTCCCTTGGCGCCGGGGACCGCCGGGGGCAGGAGCCTCATCGCCGGCGCTCGCTCACGATCGCCACAGCCGCGATCAACGCCGCCCAGATGCCGAACAGGGCGAGTGGCAGCAAGGGCAGTCCGAAGGGGCGCCAGTCGCTGTCCCAGACGATCAGCATCGGGAAATTCAAGGCGACGACACCGGCGGCGAACAGCGCCAGCAGCACTTGCGGATCGGGTCCGCGGCGCTCGCCGTTCTCGTCGCGAGGCCCGCTCATAGCGCGTCGAACCGGTAGTGGCGGGCAAGGAACTGCTTGAAGCTCCGCACGATGGCCAGCGAATCCTTGAGCGCCTGCCTGTCGAGCGTGCCGAGTTCGGTGAGCCGGACGGTGTTGCCCGGCGTCCGCCCCTCGGCGATCTGGCGCAGGTTACTGTCGAGCTTCAGGCGCATCAGGAGATGCAGCGCATCGGTGAGGTCGCGGGCGGTAGCCGTATCGATATGCCCCGCGGCGGCGAGCGCGGCGAGGCGTTCGGCGGTGCCGAGGGTGCCGACGCGATATTCGAGCGCCAGGGCGCGCGTACCGTGCACGATCGGGAAGATGCCGAGCTTCTTGAGGTCGATCTCGGCCGCGGCCCGACCTGTCAGGCCCGGCAGGCGCGACCACCAGCCGCCACCGACGCCGAACTGCTCCACCGCCTGTGCGAAACGGGCGAAATAGGCCGCGTCGTCGGACAGCAGCCGATCGACATGCGCCCGCGCGCCGTTGAGCAAGCCGGCATCGCCGGCGACCGGGGCGGCATCGAGGAAGATGGCGAGATTCATCGGCCCCTCCGGCTCTCCGCCCTGGATCCAGCGGCGCAACGTCTCGCGAAAGGCGGCGAGCGGCTGGCACCAGGTCGGGCGACTGAGCATGATCCCGCCGGGGCAGGGAGGATAGCCGAAATCGATCAGCGCCTCGGTGAAGGCGCGCGTGATGTCGTCCAGCCCCGTGACGGTGAAGCCGTCGCGCAGCAGCAGTGCATTGTCCTGATCGGTCTTGATGATCTGCTCGCCGCGCCCCTCGCTGCCCATGACGATCAGGCAGCTGTTGGCACGCACATCCGCGGGCGCGAGCAGCTCCCACAGGCGGGCAAAGACCTGCCGGTTCAGTTCGCCGACGAGGCCGGCGATCACGTCGACGCGCACGCCATCCTCGTGCAGGACGGTGACGAGCTGGTCGATCTGCCGCGCGGCGGCCTTGAGTTCGGCGAGGGTCTGCGCCTCCTGTGCCTCGAGCGCGATCAGGTGGGAATGGCTGGCCACGAACGCCATCAGGTCGATCTGCCCGAGCACCCCGACCAGCCGGTCGCCCTCGCGCACGAGGACACGGTGAATGCGGTGGCGCAGCATCAGCAGCAGGGCGTCATAGAGTTCGTCATCGACCGAGACGGATTTCGGGTCGAACGTCGCCACCTCGCGCACGGGGAGGGCGGCGGGAGGAGTATCCCGCAGCAGCGCATCCCGCAGATTGGTGGTGGTGAAGATGCCGAGGCGATCGCCGTCCTGGATAAGGGCGTCGGTGAGCTGGCGTCGGGCCAGCTCACGGCACAGGCTGACGAGATCGGTCGCTCCGTCCACGACGAAAGGCCGGCGAACATATACGTCGCCGACCCGCGAACGCATCAGCGTCACGAACTCCCGGCGATCGTGACGCGAAGAAGCGACCCGCCCGTTGTCGGGCGGGTCGAGTGAGGCCGGCGCGGTCCCCGGCGCGCCGGCGGGCGGGATCGTCGGCTCCCGCGCCATCACGGCCCCGCTAGTGCGCCGAGGCTTCGGCGGCTCCGATCCCGGTCTCGGAGCGCACCTCCTGGGCGGCGAAGCCGGCTCGATCGATACGGGCACGGGCGCTGTTGTCGAGGATCGAGAACAGCCAGATGCCGAGGAAGCCGAGCGACATCGAGAACAGCGCCGGCGAGGTGTAGGGGAACGGCGCCGAGCCGGCCGGGTTGCCGAGCGTCGCTTCCCAGACCGAGGGCGACAGCACGGTCAGCGCCACCGACGAGATGAGGCCAAGGAAGCCGCCGATCACCGCGCCGCGGGTCGTGCAGTTTTTCCACAGCACGGACATGAACAGCACCGGGAAGTTGGCCGAGGCGGCGACGGCGAAGGCCAGCGACACCATGAAGGCGATGTTCTGCTTCTCGAAGGCGATGCCGAGCGCCACCGCCAGCACGCCGAGGCAGAGCGTGGTGATGCGCGAGACCTTGAGTTCCTTGGCGCTGTCGGCCTTGCCGCCCTTGAACACGGTCGAATAGAGGTCGTGCGAGACCGCCGAGGCGCCCGAGAGCGTCAGGCCGGCCACCACCGCGAGGATGGTCGCGAACGCCACCGCCGAGATGAAGCCGAGGAAGACGTTGCCGCCGACCGCATGGGCGAGGTGCACCGCCGCCATGTTGTTGCCGCCGATGAGAGCCCCCTTCGCGTCGAGGAACTCGGGATTGGTCAGCACGAAGGTGATGGCGCCGAAGCCGATGATGAAGGTCAGCAGATAGAAGTAGCCGATCCAGCCGGTCGCCCACATTACCGATTTGCGGGCCTCCTTGGCGCTCGGCACGGTGAAGAAGCGCATCAGGATGTGCGGCAGTCCGGCGGTGCCGAACATGAGCGCCATGCCGAAGGAGATGGCGGAGATCGGATCCTTGATGAAGCTGCCGGGTCCCATGATGGCCTGTCCGGCGGCTGCGGCCGCTTCCGGCGTCGTGCCCGGCTTGGCCGCGGCGATGCCCGCCTTCACGTCGACGGCGGCGGCGAACAGCTTCTCGGGGCTGAAGCCGTAGCGCCACATCACCATGAAGGCCATGAAGGTGGCGCCGCCCAGCAGCAGGCAGGCCTTGATGATCTGCACCCAGGTGGTAGCGGTCATGCCGCCGAACAGCACGTAGATCATCATCAGAGCGCCGACGATCACCACCGCGATCCAGTAGTCGAGGCCGAACAGCAGCTTGATGAGCTGGCCGGCGCCGACCATCTGGGCGATGAGGTAGAAGGCGACCACGACCAGCGTGCCGGAGGCGGCGAACACACGCACCGGCGTCTGGGCGAAGCGGAAGGCGGCAACATCGGCGAAGGTGAACTTGCCGAGGTTGCGCAGGCGTTCCGCCATCAGGAAAGTGAGGATCGGCCAGCCGACGAGGAAGCCGATCGAGTAGATCAGCCCGTCATAGCCGGACGCCATGACCGCCGCGGAGATGCCGAGGAACGAGGCGGCCGACATGTAGTCGCCGGCGATGGCGAGGCCGTTCTGGAAGCCGGTGATGCCGCCGCCCGCGGTGTAGAAGTCGGCCGCCGACTTGGTCTTCGCCGCCGCCCATTTGGTGATGTAGAGCGTGCCGACGACGAAGACCGCGAACATGACGATCGCGGTCCAGTTGGTGGCCTGCTTCTCGGACGGACCGATGGCCTCGGCGGCGAGGGCGAGCGAGGGCAGCAGGGCGAAGCTCGCCGCCGCGAGCAGGCCGGCGAGAGGGGCGCGGCGCGCGATCATTGCATCACCTCTCGCTTGAGCTGCTCGGCGAGAGCGTCGAACTCGCTGTTGGCGCGGCGCACATAGAGCGCCGTGATCAGAATGGTGAAGATGATGACCCCGAAGCCGATCGGGATACCCCAAGTCATCACCCCTTCCCCGATACGCGCCGCGAGCCAATCCTTACGGAAGGCGATCAGCAGAATGAAGCCGTAATAGACAACCAACATGGCCCATGTCAGCCGCCATCCGTAGCGTGATCGCGTCGATCTTAGACGTTGGTAGGAAGGATTGGCCGCTATACGTGCGGCAAGCGAGGTATCCATCGTCATCTCCCAGGGGCGTTGATCGAAATCAACCAGCCATTCTTGTTCTTTTGGGTGTGATCAACATCGATCACACCTCTCTATTTTGGCGTGCAATTTGGCTCAGCTGCGGAGGAAACGCCAGCGGTCGATCCATTGTTCTTTGGGTTGATAGCCAAATGCACTAGACGGTGGCGGCCGCGCGCCCGCTCGCTTGCGCGGCGCAGGACGTCGCCTAAGCTTCACGCATGGACCGACATGAAAAGGATGGCCCCGCCGAGCGCCGGCCTCACCCGTTGCCGTTCAATCTCGCCGGCCATTGCCTGGGGCGCGCGGCCCTGGACGCCGGCGGGCGGACCGGACTGATCATCGTCGACGGCAGCACCGGGGCGGAGGAGCGGTTCACCTTCCGCGAGATCGAGCAGTCGGTCATGCGCCTCGCCGCCGGGCTACGGGGCCTTGCCCTGCCGGCCGGATCGCCGGTGATGGTGCGGCTGGGCAACCAGCCCGATACCGTCTTTCTTTTCTTCGCCGCCATCGCGGCGGGGTACATCGCGCTGCCGTCGTCCGTCCAGCTGACCCATGGCGAGGCACGCTTCCAGGCGGAGGATTGTGGTGCCGCCGTCGTCGTGGTGACGGCCGAGGAGGCGGACCTGGATTTCGGCACGGCGCGCGTCATCGGGCCGCCGGAGTTCGAGGCGCTGAAACGGACCGCTCCGCTGGCCGGCTACGCCGATACGGCGGCCGACGATGCCGCCTATCTCGTCTACACATCGGGCACCACGGGCCGTGCGAAGGGCGTGCGGCACGCCCACCGCGCCGTCCTCGGACGACGTCCGATGCTCGACCACTGGCTCGGGATCGGAGCGGGCGACGTGCTGCTGCACGCCGGCGCCTTCAACTGGACCTATACGCTCGGGGTCGGCATCCTCGATCCCTGGACCGTCGGGGCGACCGCCGTACTGGCCCGGAACGTGGCCGATCCGTCCGTATGGCTGCAACTCGTGAGACGCTACGGCGTGACGATCTTCGCCGCGGTGCCGGGCGTCTATCGCCAGATCCTGCGGCGTGGACTCGAAGGCCGCGCGAGGCTGCCCTCGCTCCGGCACGGTGTCGCGGCGGGAGAGGCGCTGGCGCCTGCGCTACTCACCGAATGGCAGGAGCGCATCGGGACCCCGATCTATGAAGCGTTCGGAATGAGCGAAATCTCAACCTTCATATCATCGGCGCCGGACGTGGCGATCCGCCCGGGTTCGCCCGGTCGTCCGCAGCCGGGGCGCGTCGTCGCTGTTCTGCCGATCGAAAGCGGCTGCGAGCCGCTTCCCCCAGGAGCCGTGGGGCTGCTCGCCGTGCGGCGGGACGATCCCGGGCTGATGCTGGGCTACTGGAACCGGCCGGAGGAGGATGCCGATATCTATCGCGACGGCTGGTTCGTCAGCGGCGACCTCGCCTCGATCGATGCGGACGGCTATGTCTGGCACCACGGTCGCAATGACGATGTGATGAACGCGCTGGGATATCGGGTCTCGCCGCTCGAGATCGAGACTGTGATCGCAGAGCATCCATCCGTGGCGGAGGTCGGCGTTGCGGAGTACCCGGTGCGTGAGGACCTGTCGGTGATCACCGCCTTCGTCGTGCCGCGGCCGGGGTTCGAGCCGGACGAAGCCGCCCTGATGCAGGTATGCGCGGAGCGGCTTGCCGCCTACAAGCGCCCGAAGATGTTTCGTTTCCTGCCGGCGCTGCCGCGATCGGCGAACGGAAAGCTGCAACGCCGGCGCCTCGGTGACGCGCTTCGTCAGGCTGAGAAAGACCCGCCCGGCGCTTCAGCACCAGGCGGGATCGACGGTCCGAAATCGCGATAGAGCGCGGGTGTCAGTAGGGCGAAATGCACTGCTGGCGAGGTCCGTTGTACGGCTGGAAGGTGTTGTCGGCCGGCCGGTAGGACCGATACTGGCTGGCGCACCATTGAACATGGCCCGCGCCATACGCCCCCGGCGGCGGCCCGTAGCGAACGGCGGGGGGCGCGGCGAGCGCCCCGCCGATCACGGCGCCAGCCGCAAAGGCCGCGCCGGGGAACCACCATCCGTTATAGTAAGTATATCCGGGTCGATAATAGTTATATCCTCGATGCCCGTTGTAATAATGATAGCCCCCATGCCGGTAATATCCGCGCCGGTATTGGACCGGCTGCGCGGTTTCGGTGCGGAACTGCGCCTGAAGCGGCGGCAGGGGTGCTGCGGTGGCGGCCGTCGCGCCGGCGACCATCGCCGTGGCGGCGACGGCAGAAAGCACAAATCCATTTGATTTAGCTGTCATTTTTCCTCCTTCGACGCAACGCGTCGGGGCGCCCCTGTCGTTGCGGAACATGGGTGGTCATGGATAACGCCCACCGGGCCGCCGGGTTCCCGTTGACGCAACGCTTTTTGCGTAAGGCGTAGATGCGCAGGGAAATATACATAGACGGTATGGTCACTTTCACGGATTTTCGCGAAAATCGTGCGGCTGGTACCATTATAAGTTCGTTAATCGTTCCAAAATATGGAATAACGGGTGGGTCGCAACGGGGGTGGATCAGCTTTCCGTCGCGTTCAACCTCATTCCGCCGTAGGATGGAGGCGGTTTCCACAGCGTCGGGTGATGATGTTCGTGTTTTCGGGGCGTAGTCGACGAGGCCTACCGTTGTCCTTGGGAATGGGAACCTGCGTCCTGTTCCTGGCGGCAGGGACGGCGCGCGCCCAGGATGCCGGCTTTCTCGAAAGCATCACCTCGCTCTTCAATCCGGAGCGGGCCGCGGCGGCGAAAACGCCGGCCATCGACGCCACTCCCTACGCGCTGACCCTCAACGTCAAGGGCGGCGACAAGGAGGTGCGCGAGGCCGTCGAGGAGGCTTCCAACCTCGTGACCCTCAAGGCGAGTGCGCCCTCGGGGGCGGCGGGCCTGGTGCGGCGCGCCCTGTCGGATGCGGAGCGCATTACCGCCGCGCTCTATGACATCGCCCATTACTCCGGCGTCATCCAGATCCGCGTCGCCGGCCTGTCGCCGGACGATCCGCGCGTGTTCGATGCGATCGAGGCGGCGCGACGCTCCGGTCCCGTGCCGGTCGTGCTGGATGTCGATCCGGGCCCGGCCTTCACCTTCGGCACGGTTCGCATCCTCGACGCCCGCAACCGGCGCCCCTTTGCCGATGCGCCCAGCTACCGGACGCTGAAGCTGGAGCCCGGCCAGCCCGCGCTCGCCAGCCTCATCGTCGCCGCCGAGAATACGCTGGTGACCTTCTGGCGCGACAAGGGCCACCCCTTCGCCAAGGTGGCGGACAAGGACATCGTCGCCGATCACGCCCGTCATCGGCTGGACGTGACCCTGCTGGTCGATCCGGGCCCGCATGCCAGCTTCGGCCGCTTCATCGTGTCCGGCACCAAGGGGCTCCAGCCCGGTTTCGTCGAGGAGCGCATCGATATCGCGCCCGGCGAGCCTTTTTCGCCGGATCGCCTTGCGAAGCTGCGCAAGCGCCTCTTGACCTATCCCATCATCGGCGGCGTCCGGTTCCGCGAGGGCGACAAGCTCGACGCCAACGGCCAGTTGCCCATCAACGTCGAGATCACCGAGCGTGAGCCGCGCTATGTCGGCTTCTCCGCGAATTATTCCAGCACCGACGGCTCCTCGATCGGCGGCTACTGGGGCCATCGCAACCTGTTCGGCGGGGGGGAGACGCTGCGTCTCGACGCGCAGGTTTCCTGGTTCGGCCAGCAGCCGGAAGCGGTGCCCGACGCCGATCCCTTCGGCTATCGGGTCGCGGCATCCTTTACCAAGCCCGGCATCATCACCGCCAATGACGATCTCGTCGCCACGGCGGCGGTGCTGCGCGAGGTGACGAACGCCTATGTGCGGGAGGGCGCCACCTTCCTCGGCGGCATACGGCACCGCTATTCGGACGACCTCTCGCTGCAGGTCGGTATCGACCTCGAACAGTCGCATGTCGAGGACGCCCAGGGCACGGGCGACTACACCGTCGTCGGGATTCCCATCGACGTCGCCTACGACACCACGGACAACACGCTCGACCCGTCCCGCGGCATCCGCGCCAGTGCGACGGTGGAGCCCTTCGCCTATCTCGGCGATGCCGGGGCCGGTCCGGTGATGATGCGCGGGTCGATCGCCGCCTACCGGGCGCTGGATGACGACAAGCGTTACATTCTGGCCGGGCGTGTCGGGGCCGGAAGCATCGTCGGGGCGAGCCTTTACGACGTGCCGCCGCAGCGGCGTTTCTATGTCGGCGGCGGCGGGTCGCTGCGCGGTTACGACTACCAGTCGGCCAGCCCGCGCGACGCGGAAGGCAACATCATCGGCGGTCTGTCCTATTTCGAGGGTTCCGCCGAATTGCGCATCCGCCTCACCGACACGATCGGCGTCGTGCCCTTCTTCGACATGGGCGCGGCCTTCGCCTCGGAGACGCCCGATTTCGACGGCCTCAAATACGCGGCCGGCATCGGGCTGCGCTATTATACGGCCATCGGCCCGCTGCGGCTCGACCTCGCCTTCCCGCTCAACCCGAGCCCGGGCGATGGTACCTATGGCATCTATGTCAGCCTGGGGCAGTCGTTCTGATGGGTATCGGGCGCCTGTTCCGCTGGATCGGCCGTACCCTTCTCGGCCTGGTCATCATCATCTCCCTGCTGTTCGGCGCCATACAGACCGGTCCGGGCAAGGAGGTTCTCGCCAGCATCGCCGGCTCGCTGGCCTCCAGCGGTGGGCTCCGGGTGTCGATCGAGGGTATTGGTGGCTTCGTGCCCTCGGACATGACCGTCCGGCGCATTTCTCTCGCCGATGACAAGGGCGCCTTTGCCGAAGTCGACAATCTGCGACTTGTCTGGGATCCCCTGGCACTCGCGCGCGGGACGGTCTCGGTCGAGGCGGTCGAGGCGGCGCGCGTGGCCCTGCTGCGGGGGCCCGAACTCCCCCCGACCCCGGAAGCACCGGCATCCTCCGGCAGTACGACGCTGCTGCCGATCCGTATCGCCCGGCTGGCAGTGCCGGACATCGACATTGCCGAGCCGGTGGCGGGCTATCCGGCGCGCCTGTCGCTCGATGCCTCGGCCGATCTCGTCGACCTCGCGCAGGGCCTGTCGCTGACCTTCGCCCTGCAGCGGCAGGATGCACCGGGTGCGGCGCGCGGTACGCTGCGCTACCAACCCGAGGGTGGGGTGCTGGACCTCGACATCGAGGCGAGCGAGCCCGCCGGCGGTCTGGTGGCGCGGGCCGCGGGGATGCCGGACCTGCCGGATGTCGAGGCGACCCTGAAGGGCAAGGGGCCGCTCGACGCGTGGGATGGCCATCTGTCGTTGAGCGCCGGCGACGTCGCGCGGATCGCCGGCGCTGCCGGCATAAGGAGCGTCGCCGAGGGGCGGCGCGTCACGCTGGCGATCGATGCCGATATCGCGCGGCTGCTGCCGCCGAACCTTGCGCCCTTGTTCGAGCAGCGCACCGAGATCGCGGCGACGGCCGTGGTCGAGGAATCGCTGCGCACCACGATCAGCGCGGCGACGCTCCGCGCGGCCGGCTTCGGCGCACAGGTGACCGGCACGATCGATCCGTCGGCCCAGAGCGCGAATCTGGAATATGTCGCGAATCTCGGCGATGCCGGCCGCTTCGCGGCTCTGGTGCCCGATGTCACCTGGCGAACCGTGCGGGTCGACGGCACGCTGCGCGGCGCGTTTGCGGCGCCGTCGGTCGTCGCTTCGGTCAAGGCCGAGGATTTGGCAGCATCGGGATATGGCGCGGGTGTCGTCAACCTCACCGCCCGCACGGTTCCCGACGCGAACGGCGCCCTCGCGCTGTCGGTGGAGGGCGACGCCGACGCCCTGCGGGCGGCGGACCCGAAGGTGGCGGCCGCGCTCGGGCGCAGCGCGCGCTTCACGCTCACCGGTAGCCGCCCTGTCGCGGCCGATCCGGTCATATCGGGAATAACCGTGGCGCTGACGCCGCTCGACCTGCGCTTTGCCGGAACGGCGACAGCGAAGGATATCGACGGCCAACTGCATCTCCAGCGCCTCGACCTTGCGGCCCTGTCGTCCCTCGCCGGTCGCCCGTTGGCCGGCACCGCCCGGCTTGATGCGACGATCGATGCCAATGCCGACCTGAGCCGGGTCGACCTCGTCGTCAAGGGCGGGGCGCAGGCGATCCATACCGGCATTGCCGCCGTCGACGGCCTGTTCGGTGGCGACACGGCCCTCTCGGGTGCCCTGGCGCGCGGTCAGGATGGCGCCATCGCGGTGAACGGCCTGAAGCTCGCCGCCAAGGGCCTCGACCTCACCGTGGACGGCCGCATCGACCGGTCGACGGCCGATCTCAAGGCGCTGGTCGCTCTGGCTGATCTCGCGGTGATCGATCCGCGCGTCTCCGGAGCGATGACGGCGAATGCCGGTTTCACCGGCACGCTCGACCGGCTCGGACTGAAGGCGACGATCTCCGTGCCGTCGGGCCGCGCCATGGGCCAACCGATCGAGAAGCTGGCACTGAACGTCGACGCGAGCGACCTCACCGGCCGCCCGGGGGGCTCGTTCACGCTCGACGGGCGCATCGCCGGCAAGCCGGCCGACGGCGCGGGCCGTTTCGCCACGCTCGACGACGGGTCGCGTCGCCTGGACGGGCTGGATGTCGGCATTGGCTCGGTAACCGCGAAGGGGGGCGTCAACCTCGCCGCCAACGGGCTGGTCACCGGCAAGCTGGCGGTGGCGGCCGGGAATCTCGCCGACCTCTCGGCGATCGCGCTGACCGAACTCGCCGGGCGGCTCGACGCCGACGTGACATTCGACGCCGCCGGCGGACGGCAGCGCGTTGCCGTGAAGGCCAGCGCCAACAAGCTGCGCGCCGCAGGCCAATCCATCGACAGTGCCCGTATCGATGCCACCGTGGTCGACCCGGCCGGCATTCCGGTGATCGACGGCCGCGTCGATGCGAGCGGTGTCTCGGCGGGCGGGCTGGCGGTCGCCAAGGCAAGCCTCGTCGCGCGATCCGCCCGGGAGGCTACGCAACTCGATCTCGACGCGGTGGTCGAGGGAGCGACCATCGATGCGACCGGGCGCCTCTCGCTGCCGGGCGACACGTTGGCGTTCCGGCTCGACACGCTGAAGATCGCCAAGGGCGCCAACACGGTCGCCACGACCGCACCGTCGAACTTCACGCTGAAGGATGGCGCCGTGACCATCGACCGGCTGAATCTCGCGGCCCGCGGGGGCAGCGTGACGGTCGCGGGTCGGGCGGGCCAGACGCTGGATCTCACCGTCGACATACGCGCCCTGCCGCTGGCGCTCGCCGAACTCGCCGCGCCGGGCCTCGGCCTTTCCGGTACGCTGGCGGGCAATGCCAGGATTGCCGGCACGGCCAAGGCGCCGACCGGCAGCTATGAGCTGACGCTCCAGAGGGTCAGCACGCCGGATCTCGCCGCATCCGGCGCCGGCCCGCTGGATATCTCGGCGCGGGGCCAGCTGAATGGCGGCCGGGTGGGCGTGAATGCGTCGGTTTCCGGGCCCTCGCTGTCGGGCGTAACGATCAGCGGCTCGGCGCCGATCGGTGCGGGCGAACTCGACATCGCCGCGCGGGGTACGGTGGCGCTCGCCATCGTCAACCCCATCCTGTCGACCTCGGGGATGCGGCTGACCGGCGATGCCGCCGTCGATGCGACGATCAAGGGGACGCCGGCGGCGCCGCGCGCGGGCGGAACGGTCCGCATCAGCGGCGGACGATTTGACGACAGCGTCAACGGCGTGACTCTCGACCAGATCGCCGGCGTCATCACCGGCACAGAGCGGACCGTGACGGTCACCACGCTGACCGCGCGCACGCCGAACGGGGGATCCGTGCAGGCGCGGGGTACGGTTGGCCTCGATCCCGGGGCAGGGTTTCCCGGAAAGGTCGACGTCACGCTTCAGAACGCGGGTCTCGTCTCCAGCGAACTGATGCGCCTCGTGGCGGAAGGTACCGTCGCGGTGGAGGGTGCGTTTGCGCGCGCGCCGCGAATCGCCGGGCGGGTTCTGATCAAGAGCCTCGATATCAACATTCCCGATAATCTCGGCGCCGCCGCGACCTCGCTGAATGTACGTCATGTCAATGAGCCGAAGGGGCGGGTACCGACGGCCTCGAGTGCCCGTGCCGTGGCCGCCAAGCCGGCTCCCTCCAGCGGCGGAGGTCTTCCGCTCGACCTCGTCGTGTCGGCGCCCAACAACGTGTTCGTCCGGGGCATGGGGATGGAGGCGGAACTCGGAGGCGAGCTCAAGGTCGGGGGAACCAGCCAGTCCCCCATCACCAATGGCGGCTTCGAGATGAGGCGTGGCCGTTTCGATATCCTTGGTCGGCGCTTCGACTTCACCCGCGGCAAGATCACCTTTGTCGGGACGACCGATCCAGACCTCGATTTCGTCGCCGAGACCACCAGCAACGACGTCACGGCGCGGGTGCTCGTGACGGGGCCGGCCTCGCAGCCGGAAATCACCTTCGCCTCGACCCCGACGCTGCCTCAGGACGAGGTGCTGGCGCGGCTGATGTTCGGCCGTTCGGCCGGATCGCTGACCGCCGGGCAGGCGGTGCAGGTGGCGCAGACCATCGCCCAGTTCTCCGGCGGCGGCGCCGGTGCGCTCGATCGGGTGCGCCGCTCGCTCGGCGTCGACAGCCTTGACGTCGGCACCAACGCGGCCGGGACGGGCGGGCAGGTGGGCCTTGGCAAACGGCTGAACGACAAGATCTATCTCGGCGTCCAGCAGGGCACGACGCCGAATTCGAGCCGTGTCACGATCGACCTCGACATCACCAAGAACATCCGGCTGCAGGGCGCCACCGGGGCGGACGGGTCGACATCGGTGGGTATCGGCGCGCAGTGGGACTATTGATCGGCGCTGCGCCGGCCGGCTCTAGCTGGGAGTGGCCGCTCACGCACGACCTCCGACGGGCACGGATCCCGCGGGATATGACCTGAATTTCTGAGGGATTGGAGCGGCTTTGGCAGCCGCCGCCTCCCGGTCAGCCCGTCTGGCTGGCGGCAAGGGCGCGCTTGAGCATGGCGAGGCACTCGTCGGCCTGCTGGCGGATCTGGTCGTCGCCTCGCAACTGCGCGGCGATGTCCCGCAGGTCGCGAATGGCGACATCCACGGCCGTGACGAGATCGATATCAAGGTCGGCCTCGCCGTCCCGGCTGCGGAACGGGAACGCAATCACATCACCCATCGCTTCACTCTCGAAGAATCACTGCGCGACAGGCGCCAAACTGCGGTGCAAAAGGTTAATGCCGACCGAAGACCTGGAGATGGTCACGCTCCACCGAGTGATCGTCTTGCGCCGCCCGCCCGCCAGCGGCGATAATCCCCCGCCGATCCAGTCGGCGGTCCGGGACGATCGCGATGCATCTGGCCATCGTTACGCTGGCTCTGCTGGGATTGCTCGCGGCGGGCGGTGTGCTCAGGGCCGAGCCCGGCGCTCCCGCTGCCGAAAGCGTCGAGGAGGCGGTCTGTCGCCTTATCGATAGCGCCGCCGCAGCGCACGATCTGCCGACCGATTTCTTCACCCGCCTGATCTGGCGCGAGAGCCGCTTCCGTGCCGATGCGGTCAGTCCCAAGGGGGCACAGGGCATCGCCCAGTTCATGCCCGGCACGGCGGCGGACCGGGGACTGGCGGATCCGTTCGATCCGGAGGTCGCGCTGCCGGCGTCGGCTGCATTGCTGGCGGACCTCAGGGAGCGTTTCGGCAATCTCGGCCTTGCCGCCGCCGCCTACAATGCGGGCCCTGCGCGGGTGGAGAGATGGCTCGCGGGCGACGCCGGCCTGCCGCTCGAAACCCGTGCCTACCTTGTTTTCGTTACGGGCCGCGAGGCCGAGGACTGGGCGGCGGAACGCGCGGCCCAGTCCTCGTCGGCGGCCGTCGCGCTCCCGGCCGATGCGGCTGCGCCGGGGGGCGATCCCGTCGCTGCCGCCCAACCGCCGCCGCCCGCACCGCCCACGTCCGGCTCGCCGCCGACCTGTCTTGTCCTCACCGCATCGCTCCGTCGCGGCACGGTTCCCGCGGGACCGGAACTCGCGACGGTCGTGGCACCGTGGGGGGTCCAACTCTCCGGAAACTTCTCCAAGACGCTTGCGCTGGCCTCCTATGAGCGCGCCCTGAAACGCTATGTGAGGGTCCTCGAAGGCACGCAGCCGATGATCATTGGTACGCGGTTGCGCTCGCGCGGCAGCCGGACCTTCTACCGTGTCCGCGTCGCCCAGCCGAGTCGCCGCGCCGCGTCGGCCCTGTGCGAGCGGCTGCGGGCCGCTGGCGGGGCCTGTATCGTGTTGCCGAGTTGACCAGGCAGACCTGCGGGTCGAGGCCGCCTCGGCCGGCGAAGTATGGGGGGCTTCTGAAAGGCTCACACAGATTATCGCAGCGGCCTTGCGTCCTGCCGTAGCATTTCCTGAAGTGATCTCATACCTTAACAGCCAGTTAACGCTATTTGACGAGCCGCGCCGTTATTCATCGATATGAAACGTATTTGTCTCCAAAGAAGGATGACCATCGATACTCAGCCTATTAGGCTCCGATCCATCGAAACCGAGGAAAGAGTTGGGGCGCATGCGCCTTCCCGCGACGATCTCGGAATGGTTCGGCAGGCATGTCGCGCTTGCTATTGCCGGCCTGATGGCGATCGGGATCTTCATTCTTCTCGTTCTGCTGATGGACACCGCGCGCCAGGAGAACCGGCGCAGCGCAGACATGGCGCGATCGCTTGTCGAGCAGGGGTTCCATCAGAAGGAGGTGGACCTCGCACGTCAGGTGAGGGACTACGCGAGCTGGGGCGAGGCCTACCGCAACCTGCATGCCGCCACCAATGTAGAATGGGCGTACGGGCTGCAGAACCTGGGCCCGACGCTGTTTCGCGATCTTGGCATCGACTTCGTGTTCGTTGTCGGGCCGACCGACGCCACCACCTATGGCGTGGTCGCCGGCAACCTTTCGACAGTCTCCGCCATCGATCTGTTCGGACCCCGCCTGGCGCGTCTCGTAGCGCGCCTGCGGGAAGGCGGAACGGAAGCGACCCCCCCGATCGCCGATGTCATGGTGTCCTCGGGCACGCCGGTTCTCCTGGCCGCGGCGGCGCTGAACCGCGGACAGGACGTGAGCGTCGCGACCGTACCGGGGCCGCCGTCGGTGCTCATTTTCGGCGACGTACTCACCGCGGAAGGGCTGGAGGAGAGTCGCACCAGCATCTTCGCCAACCTCCGCGCGGTGACGGCACCCGGCGGCAGCACGGCGAATGCGCTGCCGATAGGTTTGCCTACTGAGCCGGCTCTCGCTTACCTCATGTGGGATCCCGATCAGCCCGGCGACCGGCTGATACGCCGCCTGCTGCCGTGGATCGGTACGCTGCTTGCGGCGCTCGTGCTTCTCGCAACGATCATCCTCGTGCATGGAGCCCGGACCGCCCGGCGTCTGCGGGAGAGCAGCACACGGCTGTCGGATGCCCGAAGCCGCTCGCAATATCTCCTGCTGCATGATGTCGGCACCGGCTTGCCTAATGACAGGCTCCTTCAGCAGATGCTGGAGCGCAGCCTGGTCGAGGCCGTCCCCCAGCGAGCCACCGTCGCCCTGCTGCATATTCACCTGACGCGGTTGACGGCGATCCACGACGTGCTCGGCAGCGAGGTGAGCAACCAGGTGGTCGCCGAAATGGCGCACCGGCTGAAAGGCAAGGCGCGCGACTACGACATCATCGGCCGTGTCGTGGGCGGCGATTTCGTCGTGGGGTTCACGGGCACTCTGGAGAGGGCGGAAATCGAGCAGATCAGCCGACGCTTCATCGACGTCATCGCGGCTCCGGTCCATACCACGCTGGGGGAGCTGCGCACCTCCGCGGCGATCGGTATCGCCCTGGCGCCGGCCGATGCGGACTCCGCGGAGGAACTGCTTCGCCGTGCGCGGCTCGCCATGGGTGAGGCCATTCGCGACGGCAGCGACGACGTGATCTTCTTTCGTCCGTCGATGGAACGGCGCATTGAGGAGCGCCAGCTGCTCGAAACGGAGCTCCGCGAGGCCGTTGCCCGGCAGGAGTTTCAGTTGGCCTTCCAGCCGCGCTACCTGACCTCGTCGCAGCGACTCGTCGGCGTGGAAGCGCTGGTCAGGTGGCCGCACAAGCGCCTCGGTGTGGTCAACCCGGCCGAGTTCATTCCACTCGCGGAAGAAACCGGCCTGATTGTCGCGATCGGCGAGTGGGTTCTGCGGGAAGCCTGCCAGTTCGCCGCGGGTTGGCCGGACCTTGCCGTGTCGGTCAATCTTTCCCCTGTGCAGTTCCGACGGTCGGATCTCGTCGCGAAGGTTCAGCAGGTGCTCGCGCAGACCGGCCTCGAGTCGCATCGCCTCGAGCTGGAGCTCACCGAAAGCACGCTGCTGGAGAACACCGAGCTGTCGCTGGCACAACTGCAGCAGCTGCGCGCGCATGGCATCCGGCTGGCGATCGACGATTTCGGTACCGGTTATTCGTCGCTCGGATATCTGCGCTGCTTTCCGTTCGAACGCATCAAGATCGATCGGTCGTTCATCGTCGACCTGTCGCCGAGCGGGCAGGCGCGAGCCATCATCCAGGCAATCATCGATCTCGCCCATGCGCTGGGCATGTCCGTCACCGCAGAAGGGGTGGAGACCCCCGAGCAACTCGTGATGCTGCAGGCGGACGGCTGCGACGAAGTGCAGGGCTTTCTGCTGGCACGGCCCATGCCGGCGGAACAGCTGGTGGCTCTGCTGGCGCAGCGTTCGAGCTGACATCGCCGTCAAGCCCCTGCGTCGAAAATGTTTCAGGGTTCCGGCGGGACCGCCGATACCGTTCCTTAACCCTGCGCTCCGTATCCCAGAGAGGTTCGGATCGACGGTGGTCCGATGACTTCCAGGGGCGATCGACAACCATGCGGTCTTCGGCACGACCTCCCGAATCGACGGATGGCAACTCTCGGGAAACCCCCGTTCCGCCGGAGGGTGGCTCGGGCCGCTTGCAGCGGCGCAATCTCTCCCGCCCCGTTCCGGCCGGAGGCGCCCCCGGCGCCGAGGCGAAGCCGGCGGCACAGGCGGTGAACCGCGATTTTCATGTGCCGAGTTGGCTTCAGCCGTTCACGCAGGGGCCGAATACCCGCTTCACCCGTACGCCCGACTATCTGCTGCGTCCGCTGCCGGCGTCGCTCCCCGTCCTCCCGACGAGCGCGCAGGATGCTCCCCTGCCGGCGCCGCGGTTCGATATTCCTCCGCGCAAGCCGCTGCTAGCCGAGCCGATTCGCGCGGCGCAGAAAAGCGGGGCGCGTCCCGCCGTCGATCTGCCTGAGCCCGGCGATCTGGCGGGCGCGGCGCCCGATGTGGCCTTGAGCGTCGACGCAGCCGCCGCGCCGGAAGCGGCCGAGCCACGCGCGACCGCCGCCGCGGCGGTGACAGGGGACCAAGCGCTGTCGACCAGCCAGCGCCCGCCGGCGCCCTCCCGCGGACTGCGCAATCTGGCGCGGGTCATTCAGGTGGGCTGGGAAGACTGGCCCGAGGATGTTTCGGTCGATGATCAGTTGCTGGCCGCTGCACCCGCCGCGCTGCCGCCCATCCCGGCCGAGCCCGCGCCGGTGGTCGATTCCATCGCCCCGATGTCGGCGGCGATGACCGTGCGCGTGTCGTTCGGTTGGCCGGCCACCGTGCCCGCCATTCCCGCGATCGAAACGGCCGCGCCGATCGCGCCCCGTCCGGAGCCTCTGGCGGCGGCGGTGCCGCCTGCCGTTACGGCGGCTCCCCTGCCGGCGCCGGTGATCAGTCGTGCGGAGGCGTCGGCGCCTCTCGGAGCGGTTGCTACCTACGAGCTGCCACCGCTCGAACTGCTCGCCGAACCTCCCGTCACCGAGCCCTGCTTCGAACTGTCCGAGGAATATCTCGAGCGCAATTCCGTCGCCCTGCAGCAGACCCTGCACGACTTCGGTGTGCGCGGCGAGATCATCGACGCCAACCCCGGCCCGGTGGTCACGTTGTATGAGCTGGAGCCGGCGCCCGGCACAAAGTCGAGCCGCGTCATCTCGCTGTCCGGCGACATCGCCCGCTCGATGAGTGCGGTCTCCGCCCGCGTCGCCGTGGTGGAGGGTCGCAACGTCATCGGCATCGAGCTGCCGAACCAGCGGCGCGAGACGGTGTGGCTGCGCGAGATGCTGGCGAGTCATGAGTTCGAGGCAGCGAAGTCCAAGCTCGGCATCGGCCTCGGCAAGACCATCGGCGGCGAGCCGGTGATCGTCGATCTCGCCCGCATGCCGCATCTCCTCGTTGCCGGCACCACTGGTTCGGGCAAGTCGGTCGCCATCAACACCATGATCCTCTCGCTGCTCTACCGGATGACGCCGGAGCAGTGCCGCCTCATCATGGTCGACCCGAAAATGCTGGAACTCTCCGTCTATGACGGCATCCCGCATCTGCTCACGCCGGTCGTCACCGACCCGAAGAAGGCGGTCATCGCGCTCAAATGGGCGGTGCGCGAGATGGAGGAGCGCTACAAGAAGATGTCGCGCCTCGGCGTGCGCAACATCGACGGCTTCAACGCCCGCGTCGCCGACGCACGCGCGAGCGGCGAGACCATTACCCGCATCGTCCAGACCGGGTTCGACAAGGAGACGGGCAAGCCGGTTGAGGAAGAGCAGGCGATGGACCTGACGCCTCTTCCCTATATCGTCGTCATCGTCGACGAGATGGCCGATCTGATGATGGTGGCGGGCAAGGAGATCGAGGGCGCCATCCAGCGCCTCGCCCAGATGGCCCGCGCCGCCGGCATCCACCTGATCATGGCGACGCAGCGCCCCTCGGTCGACGTCATCACCGGCACCATCAAGGCCAATTTCCCGACCCGCATCTCCTTCCAGGTAACGAGCAAGATCGACTCGCGCACGATTCTCGGCGAGATGGGCGCCGAGCAACTGCTCGGCCAGGGCGACATGCTCTACATGGCCGGCGGCGGCCGCATCACCCGCGTCCACGGGCCGTTCGTTTCGGATGGCGAGGTGGAGAAGGTCGTCGCCCATCTGAAGCGGCAGGGCCGCCCCGAATATCTCGACGCGGTGACTTCCGACGAGGATGCCGAGGAGGAGGCGCCGGCCGCCGAGGACGGCGCGGTGTTCGACAAGGGTTCCTTCGGCGAGGAGGGCGGCGACCTCTACGACCAGGCGGTCGCCGTGGTCATGCGCGACCGCAAGGCCTCGACCTCCTATATCCAGCGTCGCCTGCAGATCGGCTACAACCGCGCCGCCTCGCTGATGGAGCGGATGGAAAACGAGGGGCTGGTCGGCCCGGCCAACCACGCCGGCAAGCGTGAGATCCTGAAGGACGAGCGGGCGGGCCGATAGCCGCCCGCGACCGCGCCGGTGCCGGTACGCGCCGCCCGGCGGCTCAGTCGGGCCGGGGTCGGGGCAACGGTACCGCGCCGGTGATGGGCGGGGGCGCGTTGCGTGCCGCCAAGGATGCCATCTGCGTGGCGGTCTGTTCCAGGATCAGCCGTTGGATCGCGTCATTGGTGGCGAGCAGTGCATGCGGCACCATCCGGCCGCTGACGTCCCATGCATCGATGTTCTGCGCGCCGGCGATATCCGGAAAGCCCGGCCCGTGGATGTTGATGCAGCGCGAGACCGGGCAGGACGGCGAGCCCGGCGCGGCGTCGATGGTGATGACCAGCGGCTCCTGCTCGCCGGCGCGGACCATCTGTCGGGCGCGGCGCAACGCCGAGGTGCCGCCCATGGAATGGCCGATGATGATATCCGGCCGCTCCTGTTCCGATTTCAGCATCATGTGCGTGTCGACAACGGCGCGGTAGCCCTGCCGTCGTAGCGCCGCCGCAAGCGTCGACACGCCCACATAGTTGTTTTCCATGTAGACGCCGAGCCCGTCGAGCAACAGCACGGTCGGCTGGACCGTCTGTCCATTCACGGGTGACAGAACCGCGAGAACGATCGACAGGGCCGCGAGCAGGGAGAAAGTTCGGCCGGGCAGGGGGGAGGCAAAGATCACGTCGATACTCTTCGCGTGGCTGGGTGACAGCCGGGCCCCTTGGGCGTCATAGTGCGATGCAGCGTCAGCGCTGTCTACCCCGTCGAAACGCGGCACACAGGCGCTGTCGCCGTTGCTTGCGGCGACGGTGGCCTCCGGGTTGCGGAGTGACGCAGCCACGGGAGGGAGCGCTGGGGCCTGGCGCGCAACCGAAGGGACGATCGCGGTGAGGCGACCATGATGCGGGCGATGGTGCTGCGTGCGATCGGGCGCCCCTTGGTCGAGGAGGAACGGCCGGTGCCCATGGCGACTGCCGGGCAGTTGCTGCTGCGGGTCGAAGCGTGTGCCGTCTGCCGTACCGATCTGCACGTGGTCGACGGCGATCTGCCAGATGTACCGCTGCCGATCATTCCCGGTCACGAGATTGTCGGCCGTGTCGAGGTTGTCGGCGACGGCGTCTCGGGCATCGCCATCGGGGACCGTGTCGGTGTTCCCTGGCTGGGGCACACCTGCGGTGCCTGTCCCTATTGCCAAGGGGGGCGGGAGAACCTCTGCGATGCGCCGCTCTTCACCGGCTACACGCGCGATGGCGGCTTTGCGACCCATGTGATCGCCGATGCCGCCTACGCTTTCCCGCTGGCCGGATTCGATGATCCCATTGCCACCGCTCCGCTGCTGTGCGCCGGGCTCATCGGCTGGCGCACGCTGGCCGCGGCCGGATCGGCGCGGAGCATAGGTATCTACGGGTTTGGCGCGGCGGCCCACATCGTCGCGCAGGTGTGCCGCTTTCAGGGTCGGCGGTTCTTCGCGTTCACCTCGCCCGGTGATCGGACGGCACAGGATTTCGCGCGTAGCCTCGGCGCCAGATGGGCGGGTGGTTCGGACGAAATGCCGCCGGAGCCGCTCGACGCCGCCTTGATCTTCGCGCCGGTCGGGGCTCTCGTTCCCGCCGCCCTGCGCGCGGTGCGCAAGGGCGGCCGGGTTGTGTGCGGGGGAATCCATATGAGCGACGTTCCGAGCTTCCCCTACCGGATCCTGTGGGAAGAGCGGAGCCTCGTCTCGATCGCCAATCTCACCCGGCGGGATGCGACCGAGTTCCTCGCGCTGGCGCCCCGCGCCGGGATCCGCACGCATACGGCCACCTATCGCCTCATCGACGCCAACCGGGCTCTGGACGATCTCCGGCAGGGCCGCCTGAGCGGTGCCGCCGTGCTGGTTCCGGGCTGATCGCCGACGCCCGATGGGGGGTGGCACGCGCCACCCCGCGAGCAGCCGGGCCGGGAAGAAGCGGCTGAGCTTCCCCGGTGCGAGCACTCGTCGGGTGCTGCCGAGAGAGGCTGCCGGCTGCATTCTCCTGCGAAGCGGTGCCGTCGGGGGCGTGCGCAACAGCGAGGGTCTGAGGGTCTTCGGGCCCGGCGGATCGGCCAGCCATCCCGACGCGATTGCCGGCATTCTGGCCCGCCCGGTCTCCACGCGTTTGCCGTTCCGGCAAGGAAATACTCTTGCCGCTGCGGGGAGCCTGTTTGCGGGGCGCCGGCGAACGGCATCCGATCGAACGCTTCGGCTTGCCAGATGCAGCGCCTGCGCTATATATCCGCCGCTCCCGACGCTGCCCCCTATTGGTGTGTGGCCCGGGAAATGTGCGGGCGCTCGTCGCCCGTGTCGGAGGGGTGGCCGAGTGGTTGAAGGCGCACGCCTGGAAAGTGTGTATACGGGAAACCGTATCGCGGGTTCGAATCCCGCTCCCTCCGCCAAGTCCCTTCCCTCAGCCGTCCTTGGCTGACTTTCAACCCCACCAAATCCCTTCAAAGTCAACGGCTGATGTGTTGTAGCCGTCCCTCGCCGTTTGCTACAATCACCGTCAATCGGTGGGGCATGGGGTGGGGTAGAGGTGGCGAAGGCGGTCAACAAGCTGTCGGCACGGACGGTGGCGACCCTCGCCGAGCCGGGCCGCTATTCGGACGGCGCCGGGCTTTATCTTCAGGTCAGCCCAAGCGGGGCGAAGTCCTGGCTGTTCATGTTCAAGCGGGACGGCAAGCGCCGGGAGGCGGGACTTGGATCGGTGCGCGATGTCTCGCTCGCCGAGGCTCGGCAGAAGGCCGCGGATGCGCGCAAGCTTCTCGACGCCGGCAAAGACCCGCTGGAAGAGCGCCGCTCGGCGAGCGCGGCAGAGAAGGCGCGTCGCGGCAAGCCGACCTTCGGGGAGGTCGCCGACGATCTGGTCGACCGTATCGCGCCCGGCCTGCGCAATGAGAAGCACATCGCCCAATGGCGCATGACGCTTGGCCCGACCTATTGCGAAGCGATCCGCTCCAAGCCGGTGGACGAGATCACCACCGATGACATTCTCGCCGTGCTGGAGCCGGTCTGGAACGAGAAGGCGGAGACGGCCTCGCGCATCCGTGGCCGGATCGAGCGGGTGCTGGACGCCGCCAGGGTGAGAGGCCTGCGCACCGGCGAGAACCCCGCCCTCTGGCGCGGTCACCTCGACAGCCTGTTGCCCAAGCGCCAGAAGCACCAGCGCCGCCATCATGCCGCCATGCCCTATCAGGACGTGCCGGCCCTCGTGAAGCGGCTCGCGGCGGGTGATGGCGTGTCGTCACGCGCACTGGAACTCCTGATCCTGACGGCGGCTCGCTCGGGCGAGGTGATGGGTGCGACGTGGGGTGAATTCGACCTGAAGGCCGCCGTGTGGACGGTGCCTGCTGCGCGGATGAAGGCCGGGCGCGAGCATCGCGTGCCGCTGTGCGCTCGTGCCGTCGTGATCGTCGAGGGCATGCGCACCCTGCGAATGACGGATGACGACGGCGCCTTCGTCTTCCCCGGCGCCAGGAGCGGCAAGCCGCTCTCGGTCATGGCGTTCGAGATGCAGATGCGCCGGATGGAATGCGACTTCACGGTGCACGGCTTCCGCTCGTCCTTCCGGGACTGGGCAGGGGAGGAAACCCACTTCCCGCGCGAGGTGGCGGAGGCGGCGCTGGCCCATACGGTCGGCAATGCGGTGGAGCGCGCCTACCGCCGCGGCGACGCGCTGGAGAAGCGCCGCAAGCTGATGGTCGCGTGGGAAGCGTTCCTGGCGGGCAAGCCGAAAACCGATTCGCCTGAAGCGGCACCGGAGGCCGCTGCCGCCGAGGTCGACGGCGCGCTGGAATAGACATCGGGCTACGGGCGAAAATTATTTTCTCTTCCCGTATCAGTTTATAGTCGATCGTGATCGTTTTTCGCGTGTAATGGCGATGCGCGACCACGGCTTCAGCGTATTTACAGCCATCGTTGCTCTGGCAATGCTGCACGGAATTGCGGGTATCTGCACCGGGCAGCGACATGAACCCCACCGGACATTCTGACCGACACCCCGCACCGAGCCCCCACGCTCTGAGCGTGAAGCATGCCGCGATCTATTGCGGCCTCTCACCCCGCGGCATCGCGGGCATGATCGCGGACGGCCGCTTGCCGAGCATCAAGATCGGCCGCCGACGGCTCATCCTGATCGAAGATCTGAACGCCATGCTGCATGGATCCGCCGATCCGCTCCGTCGCGTCCTTGGCGACCGCGATCTGTCGGCGGACGAGGCCCGTGCGCACGTCGACGGATCCCTCATTTGGTGGGATGCCTGTTAGCGCGCTTTCGGCACCAACCCCACCGGCGAGGCGTAAACCATGGTCAATACGGCACTCGGAAATTGGCTCGTTCCTGAGCGGAGTCGTGGACGGCGCCAACACGCGCAAGCTGGGGGATCGGCATTAACGCGAGGATGCCCTTGCCGAGCGCCGGCCGAAGCTGGCCGAGGGCGCGGATGCTCGCGACGCGACGATACGGATCGCGACTATCAACTCCACAAGGATGCCGCCGATCGCTCCAATCGCCTCACGGAACAGTCGATGGCGATCAACCGGAGAACCAGGATTCCACCGCCCGCAGCGCGAGGCGGATGCACCCCTGCGAGCGGGTGAGCGGAAGTCCGAGTTGGATGCCCTCGCCAATCAGGACGAGCTTCGCGATGCTATCGGGGTGAACCTTCGTCCGCGCCGGTCCGTCGGGGCGTGACGCCGCCGGAAGCCGCCAGCCCCCCACGCGTGAAACTGCCTCCCCGCCCGCCGAAGATGATCGACACGCTGGTGAAGCAAGGCAAGGTCGAACGGGCGACGGCCTTCCGACAGGCCATGGACAATCAGCGCGTTCAGGACGCGTCCAGAACCTTGGGGGCACGCATTCTGCCCGGGCGCGGGGTGGACGACACGCATCAGAACGCGCGAATGACGTCGCGGGGTCGAGCCGAGACGCCAGAAAGGACTGCGGAGATCGCACCGAAAACTGTTCGTCAGCTTGTCCGGCGACTTCTGAGGCGAGGCGCAGTCCTTGCGCCCGAGGTCCCAAACGCGCCCGTCGACCTACGCACACCGAAGGTGCGAGCGGATGTCGGTAAGCACGCCTCCCTTGCGCACTGCCCCCGGCAGCGGATGGCGGACGGCACGCTCGGCCACATCGGAAGCTTCGATCAGCGCGGCGAGGTCGAGGCCGGTCTGGATGCCCATTTCCTCGCACAGGAAGGCGAAATCCTCGGTGCACAGATTGCCGGCCGCGCCCTTATGGGCGGCGAAAGGGCAGCCGCCGATGCCGCCGATGGAGGTGTCGAACTCGGCCACGCCCAGCTGCAAACCCGCATAGGCATTGGCGATGGCGAGGCCGCGCGTGTCATGGAGGTGGAGCGAGATGGCCATCTCGGGGTGCCGCTCGCGAATCGCTCCCACCACCTTCGTCACCGTCTGCGGCGTCGCCCAACCCATGGTGTCGGACAGGCCGATCGCAGTGAGTGTCAGACCGATGTGTGCAGCGATGGCGAGCGCGTCGTCCAGCGTCGCGAGCACCTGTGCCACCGGGATGTCGCCCTCGAAATTGCAGCCGAAGGCCGCGCTCACATTGGCCTTGTTCACCGCGATGCCGGCGCCCTGCATCATCAGCGCCATGCCGTGCGCCCGCTCGCGCTGCCGGGCCGGCGTCGCGTTCTGGTTGCGGGCGAGGAAGGCGGCGGAGGCGCACAGGCCGATCGTGCCCTCGACATGCAGGCGCCCGGTGGCGAGGGCGCGCGCCACGCCCTGCTCGTTGAGACACAGGCCGGTGTAGGTCACCCCCTCGGCGAGCCGGATGCCCGCTACCACCGCCTCGGCATCGGCCCATTGCGGCACCCGCTTCGGGCTGACGAACGACACCGTCTGAATCTCCGGCAGCCCGGTCAGGGAGAGCGCGTCGATCAAGGCGATCTTGTCCGCCGTCGGAATCACCGTTGGTTCGATCTGGATGCCCTCGCGCGGACCGTCCTCGTTGATCCTGACGCGGGCGGGCAGATCGGTCATTGCGGGGCCCTCGGTTCGGTCGCGGCGGCCATGCCGGGCGCGACGGCGGCGCGCCTCGCCGGGCGTGTCCGAAGCCGCGCCAGCAAAGGCAGCGCGAGAAGCAGCGCGGCAAGCGCCAGCAGCACGGCGGAGAAGGGATGAGTGAGGAAGGTGGAATAGTCGCCGTGCGAGAGGATCAGCGCCCGGCGGAACGACTGCTCCGCCATCGGCCCGAGGATCATGCCGATCACCACCGGAGCGGTGGGGAAGTCGAACAGCCGCATGGCCAGCCCGACGAGGCCGAGGACCACCAGCAGCACGAGATCGAGCAGCGACTGGCTGATGCCGTAGGTGCCGACCATGGCGAAGACCAGGATGGCGGGGTAGAGGTAGTGCGCCGGCACCTTCAGCACCCGCACCCACAGCCCGATCAGCGGCAGGTTCAACACCAGCAGCATCACATTGCCGATGTAGAGGCTGGCAATGAGGCCCCACACCAGGTCGGGATTGGACTTGAACAGCAGCGGCCCAGGATTGAGCCCGTAGCTCTGGAAGGCGCTCAGCATGATCGCCATGGTCACCGTGGTCGGGATGCCAAGCGTGAGCATGGGCACCAGCATGCCCGCCGCAGCTGCGTTGTTGGCGGCCTCCGGGCCGGCGACGCCTTCGATCGCGCCCTCGCCGAATTCTTCCGGCCGGGCGCTGAGGCGGCGCTCTAGCGCATAGGACAGGAAGGTCGGCACCTCCGATCCGCCGGCCGGCAGCGCGCCCATGGGAAAGCCGATCAGCGAGCCGCGCAGCCACGGCTTCCACGAGCGCGACCAATCCTCCCGGCTCATCCAGAGCGAGCCACGGATCGGGGTGATGATGCTGGCGCCGGCATGGTGGCGGCAGGCGATGAACAGCGTCTCGCCCACCGCGAACAGGCCGACCGTGACAAGGATCACGTCGATGCCGTCGAGAAGCTCGGTGGAACCGAAGGTAAGGCGCATCTGCCCGGTCTGGCTGTCGATGCCGACAAGACCGAGCCAGAAGCCGGCGAACAGCGAGACCAGCCCGCGCACCACCGAATTGCCGAGCACGGCGGTGATGGCAACGAAGGTCAGCAACATCAGCGCGAAATAATCGGCTGGTCCGATCTTCAGCGCCACCTGGACGAGCAGCGGCGCCAGCAGGGTGATGCCGAGCAGCCCGACCGTGCCGGCAACGAAGGAGCCTATGGCGGCGGTGGCCAACGCCGGGCCGCCGCGGCCCTTGCGGGCCATCTGGTGCCCTTCGATCGCGGTGACGATCGATCCGGCCTCGCCCGGCGTGTTGAGCAGCACCGAGGTGGTGGAGCCGCCATACATGGCGCCGAAGACAATGCCGCCAAACAGGATGAAGATGCTCTCGACCCCGACATGGTAGGTCAGCGGCAGCAGCAGGGCGATGGTCAGCCCCGGGCCGAGCCCCGGCAGCACGCCGATGAGCGTGCCGAGGGTGACGCCGATGGCCGACCAAGCGAGGTTCTCGGGCGTGAGCGCTACGGAAAAACCGTGCAGCAGCTCTAGAAACGAATGGCCCACTCAAGCGTCCTTTCAGGAAGCCCCTCGCCGATCTGCAGCCCGAGCCCGATCGAGAAGAGCACATAGGTCGCGGTCGCCGCGGCAAGGCCCATGAACACCGACGGCACCCAGAGGCCGCGCCGGAAGGCGCGCACGGCGAAGCAGAACAGCAGCGTCGCCGCCAGGATGAAGCTGCCGCTCAAGGCCAGCGCGGCAAGGGTGAGGGCATAGGCCAGAAGGATCCAGACCAGCGCGGGCCGGTGCAGCGCCCCGGCTTCGGGATCGTGGACGAGGCATTCCCACCCGCCCCGCCGGGCCTGCCCGGCCAGCAGCAGGCCACAAAGGATCATCCCGACGCCGATGGCATAGGGAAAGGCCGCCGAATCGACCTGGCCTCCGATCGGCGAATGCGGGATGGCGGCGGCCTGCAGGGTGGCCACCGCGCCCATGGCAGTCACGACCGAGGCGGCCACGAGCGAGCGCCGGCGCCGCGCATCGGGGATCATACGAGGCCGAGCTCCTTCAGCGTCGCCCCGATGCGGCGGTTCTCGGCGGCGATGAAGGCGGCAAATTCCTCGCCGGGCAGGTAGACGCTGGTCCAGTTGCGGGCCTTCAGTTCCTGCGCCCACAGATCGGTCTTCACCATCGCTCCGATCAGCGCCAGCAGCGCCTCGCGATCCTTCGCCGAAATGTCGGGAGCGGCGAACAGGCCGCGCCAGTTGGAAATTTCCACGTCGATGCCCTGCTCGCGCAGGGTCGGAGCATCGATGCCAGCGATGCGTTCGGGCGCGGTGATGCCGAGCAGGCGCATGCCGCCGGCGGCGACATGCTCGGAGAACTCGCTGAGGCCGGACACGCCGACGCTGGCCTGTCCGCCGAGGACCGCCGCCTGGATCTCGCCGCCGGAGGGATAACCGACATAGGTGAGGGCGGTTGCCGGGATACCGAGCTGCGCGGCGATGAGGGCCGCGACGATGTGATCGGTGCCACCGGCCGAGCCGCCGACCCAGGAGACCTTCTGCGGGTCGGCCTTGAACGCGGCGACGAGGTCGCCGAGCGTCTTGAAGGGCGAATTCGCCGGCACAGCGACCGCCTGGAACTCGCCGGTGAGGCGCGCGATGGGCGTGACATTGGTGAGGTTCACCGGCGATTTGTTCGACAGGATGTTGGTGACCATCACCAGCCCGCCGACCATCAGCGCGGCGGGATCGCGCCGGTACTGGTTGACGAAGGTGGCAAGGCCCACCGTGCCGCCGGCGCCGGCGACGTTGGTGATGCGGGAGGAGCCGACCAGGCCGGCGCCGCGCAGCACCTTGTCGACAGTGCGGCCGGTAATGTCCCAGCCGCCGCCCGGCCCGCTGGGGATCAGGATCTTGAGCTGGGCGAAGTCCTGCGCGCGGGCGAGCGTGCCGGTCGCCGGCAGGGCGGCGAGCGCGGCCGCCATCTTCAGGAAGCTGCGACGTTCCATGTGTTTCCTCCCCATGATGTCCTCCCGGGCGTCCCCTTTGCGGGGATCAGGTGCTGGCGGCAAGGTGGCGGGTCTCGCGCGCCTTGCGAAGAATGGGCTCGCGCTGTGCATCAAGCGCGGGCGGCGGCAGGTCGACTGTGGGCGAGGCGCCGTTCACCCGGAAGCCGCCGCGCAGGATGGTCAGCGGCCGGCCGCTCGGCATCGGCATGTTGGCGAATTCGTGCAGGAACTCACGCTCGGCGATGTGCGGATGGTTCAGCGCCTCGGCGACGGTGAGCACCCGGCCGACCGGCACGCCGGCGGCGGCCAGAATCTCCTCCCACTCGGCGGCGGGGCGATGCAGCAGCGTGGCCTCGATCTCGGCCGTCAGCGCGGCGCGGTTCTTCAGGCGGTCGGGCCGGAGCACGAAGCGGGGATCGTCGATCAGTTCGGCCCGGCCGATGGCGGTGCACAGCGCCTCGAACTGCTTCTGCTTGTTGGCGGAGATGTTGAGCCCGCCCCGCCCGGTGCGGAACAGGCCCGAGGGGCTCGCCGCGACGTTGTCGTTGCCGAGCCGCGAGGGCTCCCGTCCGGCGATGAGGTAGTTGGAGGCGGCCCAGGCGAGCGCGCTCATGGTCGATTCCATCAGCGAGACATCGATGTACGCGCCCTCGCCCGAGGTCGCGCGGTGGGCCAGTGCGGCGGCAATGGCGAAGGCGGCATTGAGCCCGCCGAGAATGTCGCAGATCGGGAAACCGACCCGCACCGGGCCGGAGTCGGGTGTGCCGGTGGCGTCCATCACGCCGGCATAGCCCTGGATGATCTGGTCGTAGGCGGCGCGATGTCGCATCGGCCCGGTCGCGCCGAACCCGGAGATGGCACAGAAAACGAGGTCGGGCTTGATTGCCTTCAACGCCGCGTAGCCGAGGCCGAGGCGATCCATCACGCCCGGACGGTAGTTCTCCAGCACCACGTCGGCCTCGCGGACGAGGTCAAGAAAGGTGGCCCGATCCTCGCTCGCCTTCAGGTCGAGCACGATGGAGGCCTTGCCGGCATTCTGGGCGAGGTAGGAGGCGCCCATGCGCTGCTGGCCGAGCTCGGCGTCGGCGCCGAACAGGCGGGCGAGATCGCCATCGCCGGGCGCCTCAACTTTGATCACCTCGGCGCCGAGCAGGGCAAGCTGGTAGCCGCAATAGGGTCCGGCCAGCATGCTCGAGAGGTCGATGACACGGTAGCCGGCGAGCAGCCGGGTGGCTCCGGTCGAGGTTGATGGGCGCGGCGGTGCTTGGCTCAAGGATGTGTTCCCTCTGTCTCCGGGGACGATAGGCGCGCGCATCATCTCCACAAGCGATTAAATTTCATATCCATACATTCTCACAGGTGATAAATTAGTTCTGGAATGGGCGGCTGAAATCGCACGCCTCCCTTGCGAGTTCGGTGACCGAGGCGGTGAAGGAGGAGGCGCTTTCGTCGCGGTACATGGCGACATAGGGGATGCGGGGCGGCCCCGGCTCGGTGTCGAGCTCGATCAGCTTGCCGGCGTCGACCAGATCCTGGAAGCAGCGGCGCGGCAAGTAGCTGATGCCGAGCCCGGCCACGGTCATGCCGATGAGCGCCACCAGGCTGTTGCAGGTCATCACGTTGGGAAGGACCACGCCCTGGCCCTTGAGCCAGCGGGTGAGCGTCATCGAGTAAACCGACGAGCGCTCCTGCATCAGGATCGGGTAGTCGGCCAGCGTCGTCACCGACAGCACGCCGGAATGACGCATCAATTCCGGCTTGGCCAGCCAGGCATTGGCGACCTCCTGAAGCGGCACCGCCACGATGTCGGAGGGCACCAGTACCTCCGGCACGATGATCAGGTCGATGGTGCCCTCCTGGAGCCGGTCGATCAGGTTGCGGCTCTTGCCGACCTCCGGGCGGATTTCCGCCGGACCGTGGCGGTGGCGGAACTCGGTGACGAGGCGCGGCAGCCAGGTGAGGGCGGTGAGCTCGGTGACGCCCACATTCAGGCTGCGGGCAGGAAAGCCCGGGGACTGGCTCAGCGCCGCCGCCCGGCGGCCGAGTTCCAGCATCTCCTCCGCGATCATCAGGAGCCGTTCCCCCTGCAGGGTCAGCCGGACCCCGCGCTGGCGGCGGTCGAACACGGCGACCCCGGCGGCGGCCTCCAGCTCCTGGATACGCTTGGAGATCGCCGACTGGGTGGTGTTCAGCCGCGCGGCGGCCCGATCGAAGGTGCGCAGCTGGACGATCCAGTAGAACGCTTCAAGCTGCTTGAGGGTGATCAATGCCATCTCCTTTGGCGATGATTCACCATGACTTTAAATCGTTTTTGTCGATTGCGCAGCGGTGTTAGCTCAATTGCCACCGTCCGGCCGCGTGAAGGCCGCGCGCAGCTGGAGGATACGCCATGCCCGCTACCGCTCCCCTTCCGTCTGAGCCGGCGAATCTCGTGGATGCGTTCCGCGCGATCCCGACCTCAATCCTCAGCGACAATCTGGACCGGCTGTCCGGCCCGGTCGGCATAGGGCCCTATTACAGCGGCGCGCGCATGTGCGGGCGGGCACTGACGGTGCGCACGCGCGGCGGCGACAATCTGTTCATCCACAAGGCGCTGGAGATCGTGCGGCCGGGAGAAGTCATCGTGGTGGATGGCGCGGGCGATGTCGGGCGAGCGCTGATTGGCGAGATCATGAAGGAGATCGCGCTGTCGCGCGGCGCGGCCGGCTTCGTCATCGATGGCGCCATTCGCGATGTCGAGGCATTCCGCGATTCGGATTTCCCGTGCTTTGCCCGCTCGGTAATCCATCGCGGGCCTTACAAGAACGGCCCCGGCCAGATCAACGTTCCCGTCGCGCTCGGCGGCTGGGTGGTCTCGCCCGGCGACATCGTGGTGGGCGATGCCGATGGCGTAGTGTCGTTCAGCCTGGAGGAGGCACCGGCCCTCCTCGCCCGCGCCCATGCCCAGATCCGGCGCGAGGAGGCGGCGATCGCCAGCATCCGTGCCGGGCTCTATGACGGCGCCTACGCCCGCGGCTGACATCGCCGAGATCAGGTGCCGCCGAGTTCCTGCGCCAGGATGGCGTTGACCGCCGGTGCCCGTTCATACTGGACCCAGTGCCCGGCCTCGGGAACGCGGTGGAAGGCGGCACGGGGATCGCACGCTTTCAGCAGCGACTCGCGCGCGTCGAGGTGCCCGCGCGCGATGGCGTCTTCCTCGCCCCAGATGCCGATTAGCCGGGCGGGAATCCGCGGCAGCAGGTCGTGCAGGACGCCCATGCGCGAGATGCGCCGGCTCTTCACCCGGGCGCGCGCAACATTCTGCGCCTGCACATACGCCGCGAGGTCGTCCACGCTCTCGGCACGGTGGAGCATGAACGCCGCCAGATTGGCGCGATGGATGGTGTCGATCGCCGCCGCATCCTCCACCCCGCGCGTGCTGGTCAGCGCCACGGGCTCGGCCCGGCCGAGCCGCAGGCCGCCGCTGCCGACCAGCGCAAGCCGGCCCACCCGCGAACCGAGCCTGGCCGCGATCACGCCCGCCACCGAGCCGCCGAAGGAGAAGGCCGCGATGTCGAACGCGGTCTGCCCGCCGATGATCCGATCAAGTCCCGCGAGCACCGGCGTAGCCACGCCCTCCGCCGTCGCGGGATCGTCCGGGTCGCCGGATTCGCCAAAGCCCGGAAGGTCGGGCGCCAGCACGAAATGGCGGGTCGCGAGGGCTTCGACATTCGCGATCCAGTGCGTCCAGGAACCGTAGCCGCCGTGCAGCAGCACCAGCGGCCGGCCCCGGCCCCAGCCGCGCCACACCAGCGGGTGGTCGGCCAGGCGCGTCTCGAACCGGCGGGCGCGGCAGGCGATCGCGGCGACGGTCTCGGCGGGCGAGGTGTGGGCGGCTGTGCCATCCGCCGGCATAGCGGTCACGCGGCTCCCGCCGCCCGCCGGCGCAGGGCCGAGAGCGAACCCCCACGCATCACCGAGCCGGGCAGGGGATGGCCGACGATGCGCTCGGCCAGCAGGGCGGCCTCGACGAGGCGGTCGAGGTCGATCCCGGTGCGCACGCCCATTTCCTCGCACATCAGCACGAAATCCTCGGTGCACAGATTGCCCGCCGCCCCCTTGTGCGCCGCGAAGGGGCAGCCGCCAAGCCCGCCGACCGAACTGTCGAAATGGCGCACGCCCATCTCCAGCCCGGCCAGCGCGTTGGCCAGCGCCAGCCCGCGGGTGTCGTGGAGATGCAGGCAGAGCCGGATCTCGGGATAGGCATCGCGCAGCGCGCCGATGGTGCGCCGGATCTGCTGCGGATTGGCCCAGGCCATGGTGTCGGAGAGCCCGAGTTCCTCCAGTTCGATGTCGAACTCCTCGGCGATGGCGAACACCGCGCGCACCGTCGCCAGCAGGCGCTCCAGCGGGATGTCGCCCTCGAAGTTGCAGCCGAAGGCGGCACTGACGCTGCCGCGCAGGATTTGCACCCCCGCCTCCTGGAACACGCCGATCATGGCGCGCCGCGCCTCGCGCTGGCTCGCGGGCGTCGCGTTCTGGTTGCGGCGCAGGAAGGCGGCGGAGGCGCACAGGCTGATGCCGCCCTCGATGTGCAGCCGCCCGGTGGCGAGCGCGCGCCTCAGCCCCTGCTCATTGAGATAGAGCCCGGTGAAGGCGACGCCCTCGCGTGGCCTCACGCCGGCCACCACCGCCTCGGCGTCGGCCATCGAGGGCACCTTGCGGGGGCTGACGAAGGAGGCGATCTGGATTTCCCTGATGCCCGTGGCGGCGAGGGCGTCGATCAGCGCGATCTTGTTGGCGGTCGGAATCGCGGCGCTTTCCATCTGGAAGCCCTCACGTGGTCCGTCCTCGTTGATGACGACGGTGGACGGCAGGTGGGACATGGAAACTCTCCGGGGAGGAAGGGGCGGGGGCCGGGGGCGCCTCAGCGCACGAGGCTGACGCCGGGAATACGGTGGGCAAGCGCGAGGAAGACGAGGGTGATCGCGATCTGGATGGCTGACAGCGCCGCCATAGGGCCGATATCGCCATTGGCCCAGTAGCGCAGCATCGCCGTGCCGAGCACTTCCGTGCCCGGTGCGAAGAGGAACACGGCGGTGGCGTATTCCTTCAGGAAGGCGATGAACAGCAGGCAGTAGGAGGCCAGCATGGCCGGGCGCAGCAGCGGCAGGATCACCGCCCGGCAGGACTGCCACCATGAGGCGCCCATGACGCGGGCGGAGCGGTCGAGGTCCGGGCCGATCTGCAGCAGCGCTGGCGACATGGCGCCGTAGCCGGTGGGGATATAGCGCGCGAGATAGGCGAGCCCGATGATCCAGATCGTGCCGGCGAGGTGCTGGATCGCCGGGATGGCCAGCAGGGCGTAGAACACGCCGAGGCCGGCGATCATGCCGGGCACCCCGCGCGGCAGCAGCGCGACCAGCTTAAGGATGCCGCGGAAGCGGAACTGGGAGCGGTGCACCACGATGGTTACCAAGGCGTAGCCGAGGGTGGCCACCGCGCCGCCCACTACCGAGAGCAGCAGCGTGTTCCACAGGGCGCGGATATTGCCCGGCAGGGTCAGCGCCTGGGCGAAGTTCTCCAGCGTGAGAACCTGCCAGAACGGCACCAGCGGCGAGATGAAGCTGACGAAGCCGCGCAGGAAGACGAACATCATCGGCATCACGATGCCGAAGCCGGCATAGAGCGCGAGCAGGGCGAAGGCGGGCCAGCGCGAGGTGCCGAGATCGAATTGCCGCCGCAGGCCGGCCTTGCCGCCCACCGTGACGAAGCGGCGCGTGTTGCCGAGCAGGCGCTCCTGCAGGAGGATCAGCAGGCCGACGATGACCAGCAGCACCACGGTGGCCGCGCCGACCAGGCCGTAATCCGGCTTGGGGCGCTCGATGCCTTCGGCATAGATGAAGGACATGAACATGCGGATGCCGGCCGGCTCGCCCAGCAGCAGCGGGATGGACAGCGTCTCCAGCGCGTTGAGGAAGTTCAGTATGCCGCTGTAGGCGATGGCGGGTGCCAGCATGGGCAGCGTCACCGTCCGCAGGATCCGCAGCGGCCGGGCACCGCACACGCGCGCGGCGTCCTCCAGCGACGTGTCTGCCAGCGCCGACGAGCTGAGGCAGAACAGCACCGTGATCGGCACCGACGAGATGCCCGAGATGATCGCCATGCCGGTGAGGCTGTAGAGGTTCCACGGCTCGATGCCGACGGCGAGCTTCACATACATGGTGAGGTAGCCAGTAGGGCCATAGGCGACGAACCAGCCAAAGGTGAAGACGAGCCCGGAAATGAAGATCGGCCAGAGCACCAGGCTGCCGAACACCCGCGCGCCAGGAACGTTGGTTCGCCCGATCAGGATCGCCAGCACCGCGCCGAGGCCCTGCGAAATCAGGGTGGAGAAGAAAGAGAAGACGAGCGAGTTGTAGACGACGCCGGCGAACGCCTCGTGGCCGAACAGGCGGCCGAAATTGCCGAGCGTCAGCAGGCCGCCGGCATCGTAGATCGGCCGGTCGATGACCGCCTGGTACAGGATGGGCACGATCGGCCCGACCACGACCAGGAGGGTGACGAGCGCCAGCGCGTACTGGATCGCGGCGGCGCCAAGCCCCGCCGGGAGCCTCGGTCGGCCCCCGGGCTCGACCGGCAGGGCGCGCGCGATGGCGCCGGTATCCATGCTCACCTCGGTATCTCCCTCGGCCATGCCTGTTCCGCTCGGCCGCTACTTGCCGGCGGCCTTCTTGTAGGCGGCCTGGAAGGCATCGAATGCGGTGTTCGACGCCATCTTCGGATCGAAGGCGACGGGGATGACGTTGGCCTCGCCGAGCGTCTTCACCACGTCGGCATAGGTGAGCTCGCCGTCAACGTCCGCCGAGGTGACGTCGGGCCGCACCGGCGTGCGGGCGCGCAGGCCCAGGCTGATCTGGCCGGGCTTGGAGAGCAGCACGTCGAGCATCGCCTTCGCCGCGTTCTTGCGCGCCGCGTTCTTCGGGATGCCGGCGCCGCGCAGCACCAGCGGGCTGCCGTCGGCGATCGGCTTCAGGCCGAGCAGGGCGGCCCGCTGGGGATTCTTCAGCGCGAGGCGTGCGGCGCCCGCCCCCATGAAGTAGGCGAGGACATATTCGCCGGCCGTGACCTTCTCGATCATCGGGCCAGTGCCGTCGGGGCGTGTCATCGGCGCCACCACCTTGAGCCATTCCCAGCCCTTCTCGCCGTGCCGATCGACGAAAGCGTAGGCGGCATTGTAGCCGTAGGGCGTGGTGGGGTTGTAGGAGGTGAGCTTGTTCTTGAACACCGCCGGGTTGGCCGCCACCTTGGCGGCGAGGTCGGCGAAGCTCGACGGAACCAGATTCTCCGGCAGCAGGGCCTTGTTCCACATGAACATCATCGGATCGGCGGCGATGGTGTAGAGCCCCGGTGCCGGCTTGCTCCAAGCCGGGTAGATGTCGGCTTCCGACGAGACGTAGGGCTCGATGCGGTCCTTCTGCATCAGCTCGACCCAGGTGGCGACGTCCGTCGTCACCAGCAGGTCGGCGGTCGGCATGCCGGCCGCGGTTTCCGCAGCGTAGCGCGCGCCGATCTCGCCACTGTTGAGTTCTAGCAGGCGGACATCGATCCCCGGCACCCGCTCCTTGAGCAGCTGGATGGCGCCCTCCCACTGGGTCGCCTCCATGTTCGTGTAGATCAGCAGCGACTTTTCGGCCTCGGCCGCCTTGAGGAGGGTGCCGTAGTCGGCGGGGTAGCCGGCCGGCGGCTGCCAGGCGGCCAGTCCCGCTGCCGTGCCCGTCGTCCACAGGCCAGCGGCCAGCGCGAGCGCCCGTATCTGGTATTTCATCATGTCCTCCCGGTGTTCGTTGTTATTTCGTGGACCACCCGGCGTTCTCAGGCCGGTGCGGGCAGTGCCTCCGCGCTTTCCCGGCCGGCCGGCGCGCCGGTGTGGAGCGCGCCGGATTCCTGCAGTGCCACAAGCTGGGCAGCGGGAAAGCCAAGTTCGTTGAGTATCGCGTCATTGTGCTCGCCGATGCGGGGCGCCGGGCGGTAGAACTCCGCCGGCGTGCCGCTCAGCTGGTTGACGAAGCCGAACATGGTGATGAGGCCCATCTCGTCGTCGGGCAGGTCGACCACCGACTCCGTGTGCTGGAAATGCGGGTCCTCGAGGATCTGCGAAATGTCGTAGATTGGCGCTACGGTCACCTCGCGCGCCTCGAAGAAGGCGACCGCCTCGGCCTGCGGCATCGTCCGGATGAAGTCGGCGACCCAGCCAAGAATCTCGTCCTTGCGGGCGGCGCGGGCTTCGGCGGTGTTGTAGTTCGGATCGGCGTTGAGATGGCCCTTGCCGATGGCCTCGAAGACGCGGCGCGGCATCGGTTCCATCGAGGCGGAGAGCGAGACCCACTTGTCGTCGGCGGTCTTGAACAGCCCGCGGGGCACGGTGTACTGCGCACTGTTGCTGTTGCGCTCGCGGACCGTGCCGGTGAGCCTGTAATTGGCCGCCTGCGGCCCCTGGCTGATGTAGAGCGGATTGAACAGCGACTGATCGATGACCTGCCCACTGCCGCCCGAGACTTCGACGTGCCGCAGTGCCGCCAGCGCCGCCGCCGCCGCCGTGAAGCCGGACATGGTGTCGGCCACCGGGCCCGGCGGCAGCACCGGCTCGCGATCAGGAAAGCCGTTCGCCGCCGCGAAGCCGCACATGCCCTCGATCAGCGTGCCGAAGCCGGGGCGGTTGCGGTAGGGCCCGCTCTGGCCCCAGCCGGAGATGCGCAGGACGACCAGTGCGGGGTTGATCTGCCAGAGCACCTCCGGCGCGAGCCCGATCTTCTCCAGAGTGCCCGGCCGGAAGTTCTCGACCAGCAGCGAGGCCTCCGCCAGCAGCGCCTTCAGCACCTCCAGCGCGCCGGGCCGGCGCAGGTCGAGGCCGAGGCTCTTCTTGTTACGGCCGAGCATCTTCCAGTGGGTGGAGATGCCCTTGCGCCGCCAGGCGCGCAGCGAATCCCCGGCCGGTCCCTCGATCTTGATGACCTCCGCGCCGAGATCGGCCAGCACCATGGTGGCCGTGTTGCCGGAGACGAGGCGGCTGAGATCGACGACGCGGACCCCGTCGAGCGGGCCCTTGGCGGCGGGGTTGAAGGAGCGCTGGTGAACGGGCATCGGTCGTCGCCTCTGGTGCAGGGTCGGGATGTGCCACACGCGGTCGGCACGCCGGGAGGTTCTAGGGATGGGGCTGGGTGCGGCACGCCGCGCGCGCCTCGCGCTGCTCGATGGCTATGGCGAGCGCGACGGTCTCGCGGGCGCGGTCGACCACGGGCTTGTCGACCATGCGCCCCTCGAACGCGAAGGCGCCCCGGCCCTCGCGCGCGGCCCCATCGTCCAGCGCGAGGATGGCCTGCGCCCGCTCGACCTCGCCGGGCGCCGGGCCGAAGCCGGCATTCAGCACCGGAATTTGGTCGGGATGGATGGCGCTGGCACCGCGGAACCCGAGCAGCCGCGAGCGCCGCACCACCTCGCGCAGGCCCTCGAGGTCGGTGTAATCGGCCACCGTGCCGATGAAGCCGAGAGGGACGATGCCAGCCGCGCGGGCGGCCATCACCACCATCTGCTTGGGGACGAACAGCGTCTCGGCGGTGGGCTCCATGCCGCAGGCGGCGGCGAAATCCTCGCTGCCGAGCCCGATACCAAACAGCCGCGGATGCGCGTGCGCGATCTCGTTCACCCGCGCCAGCGCCTGAGGCGTCTCGATCGCGGCGGTGAAGCCGATGCCACCGCTCGGCAGCCCGCGCTCGGCTTCGAGCTCCGCGACCAGCTCGGCGAGCAGGGCGATGTGGTCGGGGCTCTGCACCTTGGCGAGGGCGAGATAGCTGACGCCGGGGATCACTGCGGCCTCGATGTCGCGCGCGGCGAGCGCCAGCGGACGGTTGATGCGCACCCCGACATCCGCGCCGCCGCGCCCGACCTCCGCCACCGCGCTCGGCAGCCGCTCGCGCGCGGCCGGCTTGGCCGCGGGGGCGACGCCGTCCTCGAGGTCGAGCGTGATGGCGTCGGCCCCGCGCAGATGGGCCTTGGCGATGAAGCGCTCGGAGCTCAGCGGCACGGTGAGGCTGGAACGGCGCAGGGTCGGGAAACGGCTGTGCGGGCCCATCAGTGCAGCGCCCGCCCGGCATCGGCGCCGCCCGTGAACACCACGCCGCCATCCCGCGGCACCCAAATATGGGCGATGCCGCCGTCGTGGCGGTCGTCGCGGTCGATGCGCACGGGATTGCCGGCGATGTCGAGGGCGAGCTGCCAGCGCCCGCCGATGTAGGACTGGCTGACCACTGCCGCCTTCAGGACGCTGCCGCCGACCGGCGGCTCGCCCCCGGCGAGCAGAACCATCTGGGTGGGGCGCAGGGCGAAGGTGACGCGCTCGCCCAAAGCGGCGCTGCCGTCGGCCTGGAACTCCAGCACCTGCCCGTCGTCGAGCCGGATCGCGCGGCCGCCGCCCATGGCGCAGGCCAGCGTCTCTCCGCGGATGAAGTTGGTCGTGCCGATGAAGTCCGCGACGAACGGATCGGCCGGGTTCTCGTAGATCTCCTGCGGTGTGCCGAGCTGGGCGATGCGGCCCTTGTTCAGCACTACGATGCGATCGGACAGCGCCAGCGCCTCGACCTGGTCGTGGGTGACGTAGATCGTGGTCATGCGCAGCTTGGTGCGCAGCTCGCCGAGCCAGATGCGGGCGCGGTCGCGCAGCTTGGCGTCCAGGTTCGACAGCGGCTCGTCGAGCAGCAGGATGTCGGGATTGTAGACCAGCGTGCGCGCCAGCGCGGCGCGCTGCTGCTGGCCGCCGGAGAGCTCATGGGGGTAGCGGCCGGCATAGCTCTCCATCTCGACCAGGGCGAGCACCTCGGCGATGCGGCGGGCCTGCTCGGCGCCGCGCACCTTGCGCAACTTCAAGGGGAAGGCGACGTTCTGCGCTACCGTCATGTGCGGCCAGAGCGCATAGCTCTGGAACACTAGCCCGCAGCCGCGATCCTCCGGCGGCAGGAACAGCTTGCGGTCGCCGTCGTAACAGACCTTGGCGCCGATGCGGATGCTGCCCCCGGTCGGCCGGTCGAGCCCGGCAATGGCCGCGAGCGTGGTCGACTTGCCGCAGCCGGAGGGGCCGAGCAGGCTGACGAACTCGCCATCCCGCACGTGAAGCGAGAAATCCTCCACCGCGACAAAGGTGCCGAAGCGCTTTTCGAGATTGCTGATGACGAGTTCAGCCATGGACCTTCACTCCGAACAGGCTGCGTGCCGCGGCGACGCAGGCCGCGATGATCACGATCTGGATGGTGGAGAGCGACGCGACGTAGCCGATATGGCCCTGCGTCCAGAACTGCAGCAGCGTGGTGCCGATGACTTCGCTGCCCGGCGCGTAGAGAAACACCGCCGTCGAGTATTCCTTGAAGAAGGAGATGAAGAGGATCGCGAAGCAGGCGATGTACGCCGGGCGCATCAGCGGGATGACGATGCGCGTCATTGTGGTCAACCAGCTCGCGCCCTGCACCCGCGCCGCGCGGTCGAGCTCCGGGCCGATCTTGTGCAGCATCGGGGCGATGGCGCCGTAGCCGAGCGGGATGGTGGCCATGGTGAAGGCGATCATCAGGATGACGACCGTGCTGCGCAGCGCCGCGAAGCCGGGGATGAGCGCCACGGCGTAGAAGAAGCCGATGCCGGCGATGAGGCCGGGGATCGCTCGCGGCATCAGCGCGACATAGAGCAGCGGGCGCCGCAGCGGGAATTCGGAGCGGTGCACGACGATGGCGATCATCAGCACCAGCGCGGTCGCCATGGCGCCGCCGAACAGGGCGATAACCAGCGAGTTGACGATTGAGCGGCCGTAGACCGGGAATTCCCACAGCGCGCGGAAATTATCGAGCGTCGCCACCTCTGCCAGCGGCGCCAGTGGGTGCAGGAAGCTGACGAAGGCGCGCAGCACCAGGATGCCGAGCGGCACCAGCACCGCCGCCAGCACGTAGAAGCCGAGCAGGGCGAAACAGGGCCAGCGCATGCCGCCGAGCTGGAACGGGCGGGGGCGTGTCGCCTTGCCGCCGATCGTCACATACTTGCGGGTCGAGCCGAGCACGCGGTTCTGCAGCGCGATCAATCCGCAGATAATGGCGATGAGGATCAGCGCCGCCGCCGCGGCAATGGCGTAATCCGGCACCGCGGCATTGCCGACCTTCTGGTAGAGGAAGGTGGAGAACACCTCGAGCCCGGCGGGCGTGCCGAACACCAGAGGGATCGACAGGATCTCGATCGAACTGGTGAAGATGAGGATGGTGGAGAAGAACAGCGAGGGCCGCATCAAGGGCAGGATGACGTTGAGCAGCGTCGCGAGCTTGCCCGCGCCGGCGATGCGGGCGGCCTCTTCCAGCGACGGGTCGGTCGCCCCGGCCGAGGACTGGCCGTAGATGAAGGAGACTGGCGCCAGCGCGACGCCAGCGACGAGGCTCATGCCGAGCCGGCTATAGAGATTCCACGGCAGCGTGCCGAATGTAGCTTCGATCCACTGGCTGACATAGCCGGAAGGCCCGTAGACCGTCGCCCAGGCAAAGGCGAGGATGAGCGAGGAAACGTAGAGCGGCCAGAGGAACACCTCGCCGAGAAACCGGCCGGCGGGGATGTCCGTCCGCCCGACAAGGATCGCCGCCCCGGTGCCGACCAGCTGCGCGATGGCGGTTGCCAGAACGCCGAACAGAAGGGTTTCCCCGGCCATCCGCCAGAAGCCGTCGGAGCCGAACAGCCGGGTGAAGTTGCCGAGGGTGAGCTGCTGCCCGGCATCGTAGAGTGCCCGGTCGATGAAGGCCTGGTAGACGATCGGCAGCACCGGCGCGGCGACCAGCGCCACAGTGAGCGCGGCGAGGCCGAACTGGATCGGCACTTCGCCGATGCGTGGTTCCTCCAGCCGATCCGTGGCAGCGGCCTGGGCGAGGGCATTCATAGCGGCGGTCCCGTCGCGGTTCAGCGCTGATAGACGTCGCGCAGTTTGGCCTGGAAGGCGTCGTATTCCTGCATCAGGGCGAGGTCGTAGCCGAGCAGGATGGCGTTCTTCTCGCCCACCGCCTCGACGACGGAGCTATAGGTGGCGCGCACGCCGTTGCCGGGCTTCAGGCCGGGCCGGGCCGGGGTGAGGCCGCCACGTCCGAAGGCGAGTTGACCCTCGGCGGAGAGGATATGGTCGAGCATCAGCTTGGCGGCATTGGGGTTCTTCGAGACGCGCGGGATGGCGATGCCGCGCATCATCAGCGGCTGGCCGTCGCCGATGTAGTTCCAGTCGAGGAACTTGGCGCGGGCCGGGTCCTCCATGCGCGGCCAGGCGGTGATGCCCGACATGAAGTAGGACGCCACGTATTCGCCCGAGGTGACCTTCTCCATCTGCGGACCGCCGGTGTTCTCGAGCCGCGGCGGCAGCGCGCCGATCGCCCGCAGGTAATCCCAGCCGCGCTCGCCGTGATGCTTGATGAAATACCAGTGGGTGACGTAGCCAAAGGGAGAAGTGAGCGGGGAATAGGTCGTCACCCGGTTGGCCCAGCGCGTCTTGTTGCGCGTCGCCGCCTGCGCGAAGTCGGCAAAGGTCTTGCTGCGCTCGGCGGCGGGCACCTGCAGCGCGTTCCATGCAAAGACAAGCGGATCGGTGGAGATGGTGTAGAGACCGGGAAAGGGACGCGACCATGCCGGCCAGGCGCCGGCTTCCGGCGAGACGTAGTCCAGCATTTCCTTGCGCTGATGCATATCGATCCAGCCGGGCTGGGAGGCGGTGGCGATCAGGTCGGCCGTCGCGACGCCGGTGGCCGCCTCGGCGAGGTAGCGTTCAACGGATTCGCGCGAGCCGACATCGAGCATGTCGACCTTGATGCCGGGAAACCGGGCACTGAAGCCCTCGATCACGGCCTTCCAGTTATGCAGCGACATGTTCGAATAGACGAGCAGGCGCCCTTCGGCCTTGGCGCCGGCGATGATGTCGGCGTAGTCGGGGGCATAGCCGGCCGGTACCGCCTCGGCCGCAGCGGAGACAGCGCGCAGCGGCATGCCGAGGGCGAACAGGCCGGCAGCGGAGGCACCGGCGCGCGCGATGAAGGCGCGCCGCGAGAGCTTTTTCATGATTTCTTCCCTAATGTTGTTTTATTGCTTTATTTGTTGATCGCTGGCAGCGATCTACTAAAAGAGACGCGCGCCGCAGCAGCGGCTCTCAAGCTGATTTCTTAGGTCTATATTTGTTGGCATGGGGTCGGCTTTACAATTCGATTTATTCAATCGATTTATCTCGAAGCCGGATAGGTGCCCTTCCCTCCCGCGGGGCGCGCCACCGGGCCCAGAACGGCGCGGAATAGCGCCGAGCCTTGGAGGAAATCGATGTCGGTGGGATCGGCCAATGGCGTGACCCTGCGCCAGATACGCGCCTTCATTTCCGTGGCGCGCTTCGGCGCCTTCACGCGGGCGGCGGAGGCCATAGGTCTGTCGCAACCCGCGCTCACGACATGCATCCGCCATCTCGAGGAGCAACTCGGCGTCGCCCTGTTCGAGCGCACCACGCGCCGCGTCGAACTGACCGCCTGCGGGTCCGATTTCCTGCCGGCGGCGGAGCGGATCGTGCGCGAGCTGGACGGGGCGATGTCGTCGCTGCGGGCGATCCACGCCGGACAAGGCGGGCGCGTCACTATGGCGTCCATCGCCTCGATCGCGAGTTCCGTGCTGCCGGAAGCCCTCGCGGCGTTCAAGGCGCGCTACCCGAATGTCGGCGTCGACGTCGGCGAGGACCACTCGGAAGGCGTGCGCCGCAAAGTGCTGGAGGGAGAGGCGGAATTCGGCCTCTCAGGCGCCTCGACCTTCGAGGTGCCCGAGATCGTCACCGAACTGCTCTTCAGCGATCCGATCGGCCTGTTCTGCCGCGCCGACCACCCGCTGGCTCGACTCGACCGCCCGTTGCGGTGGGAGGACCTGTCCGGTCAGGAGATCTTCAACATGGGCTACGAGACGCAGATCCGCTCGGTGGCGGCCGTGGTGCCGGATGTGGCGATTCAGCTCTCCTCCACCGCCTACAAGGTGCGCAACACCCATTCGGTGATGGCGCTGATCCGGCAGAACGACGTCATCGCCGCCCTGCCGCTGCTCTCCATCCCGCGTTCGTCGCTGGGCGAGCTGGTGTTCCGCCCGCTCACCGAGCCGCAATTACGCCGCGACATCCTGCTGTGCCGGCTGGAGCGGACGGTGCTGTCGGTGGCGTCCCGCCAGCTCATAGCGGCGCTGCTGAACAGCGCGGAAGCTGCCGGGGCGGGCGTCGTGGCCCGATACAAGGACGCGTCAGGAGACTGAGCCGCCTTGTCCGCCACGCTCAGGGTTCGATCAAGCAGCCGAGCTTTTGGAGCGTGACGTCGATCCAGCTGCGATCGCTGCGGCCCCGCCGGATATCCTCGATGTGCGCCGCCTCGGCGGCCTGCTTGGCCAGAGACCGGGCGTAGACCTCCTCGGCGGCATCATGGGGCACGCACAACACGCCATCCTCGTCGCCGAGGATGAGATCGCCGGGCTCGACAACCATGCCGTCGATCGCGATCGGCACGTTGATCTCGCCCGGGCCGTTCTTGTAGGGACCGCGATGGGTGACGCCAGCGGCGAAGACGGGCAGCGAGCTCTCGCGCAGCGCGGCGGCATCGCGCACCGCGCCATTGATGACCAACCCGCCGATCTTCCGCGCGATGGCATGGGCCGCCATCATCTCGCCGAATAGCGAGTTGGTGAGATCGCCGCCGGCATCGACCACGATAACGTCGCCGGGCTCGGCAAGATCAAGCGCCTTGTGCAGGAAGAGGTTATCGCCCGGCGGGGCCTTGACCGTCACGGCAGGCCCGGCCAGCGGCGAGCCATCATGCATCGGCCGCAGTCGCGCACCGCCGGCCGACAGGCGGCACATGTTATCGCTGACGTTAGCCACCGGTAAACACCGATATTTCTCGATCAATCCCCAAGAAACTGCTTGCCTTCTCTTCCTTATTCGCAGGCCTATCATCTAACTTCGATCCCTATAAGTCAGCATTTGAATTTTTCAATACGAATTACGTTCTATATGACGTATGAGCACGAAAGAGTAATTAATTGTCTCAATCGATTTATAATCTGATCGCTCAGTCGCCGTGGCTTGGCGGGGAAACCTCGCGGAGCCTTTGATCCAGGGCAAATCCATAAGCGAGCCACGCTGCCTGTGCCGGCTCGTGCCCGACGACCTTCCCGCAGACCGGGCATCGGGGCGCTCGGGCATGGCATTGCGGCGGATCGGCCGGCGCCTTCATGTCGCGCCGCGCCAACCAGAACACCGGAGGCCACGAAGCCTTAGCCTTTATCAGCTACGGGGCGCGCCGGAGGCGTCTAGCGGGCATTGAACGGGCGGCTGGCGTAGATCACCGGCCCCAGCTATTCCGATCTGCGACGCAGCCTGACGATTCTAGCGCAGCGGGCCAAGGCGGCAGACGCCGCCGAGCGCGTGAGAATCGAGCGCGAGCGCCGGGAGGTGGAACGCGCCATCGACCGGCAGGTTGCCGCGCGCGATGCTGCCGCCCACGAGGCGACCTCACAGACCAACGCCCATCCCGAGCCGACGCCCGCCCAGAAGGAGGCGGGCAACTACCGGCTCGGGCATCTCAGGCTCGGCGAGCTCGATATCAGCATCGAAAATCCCAAGGGCTCCGAGCGCCGCGGCGTCGATCCGCAGGGCAAGCCGTGGTCGGTCGAGATGAAGAGCCATTACGGCTACATCCGCGGCACGATCGGCCGGGACAAGGATCACCTCGACGTTTTCGTGAAGGAGGGCACAGCCGACATCGGCGATGCCGCTCCCGTCTTCATCATCGATCAGCGCAACCCCGCCACCGGCCGCTTCGACGAGCACAAGGTCATGCTCGGCTACGCCACAGTGGAGCAGGCCGGGCGCGCCTACCGGGCCAACTACGCCCCCGGCTGGAAGGGCATGGGCGCGGTCACCCGCATGAGCCTGCCCGACTTCAAGGCTTGGCTGCACAAGGGCGATACGCGCCGCCCCGCCGCTTCCGCGAACTGAGTTTCATTCCCCCTCTCCCGAAAGCGAGCATTGTCATGACACCCGAGGAAATCGGCATCGTCGCGGCCAACCATCAGGCCGCCTTCCGCTGCGCCAAGGCCGGACTGGTAACCCGCATCGTCTTGCCGGACGGCAGCCCGGTCGGAAGCAATTACGACGCCTCCGCCCGCTCCGATGTGCTGGGCACGGTTCTCAAGCTCGACCATCGCGCCCTGCCGGCGATCGAACTCGCCAGCGCCAAGCTGATCGGCCTTGAGGTCGAGCCGGGCGCAGCGTCGGCGTTCATAGACATGCTGGCCGGCTATGGCGCGGTATGCCCGGTCACTGTGACGCCGGGCGGCGCCTCGATCTTCTACTTCCGTCGCTCGGATGACGTTACCTTCGATCCCGACCACCTGCCCGCCGGCATTGCTCTGCGCGCCGAGCGCTCCCCGGCGCCGGGCGCGGCGTCGCGCGGGGGGAAGTGGCAGCCGCTCGACACCGCCCATGACCTGATCCGCGCGGTGGAGACGGGCGAGGTGCCGGAGCTACCCGCCTGGCTCGGCTGCTTCCTGCGCGGCGAACCCTTGCCGATGCTGGAGAGCCCGGCTGTGGTGCTGCCGGAGACGATGCCTACGAAGGCTACCGGCGAGCGCTGCGGCTCCTGCCGCTTCTTCCGGGCAGGAGAGGTCGCGACCAAGGGCACCTGCGCAAGCCTGCCCTAATGGCCGGCCTCGACGCCAGCGGCGCCCGCTCGGCACGGGGCATGTGGATTGAGGTCCGTGCCACCGACTGCTGCGGAGAGTACGAGGCCGGCGAGCCGCTTCACGGCCGCTGCTCAGGCCGCCGATTCTTCGACGCCGCCCGCCCCGATGCGGTCGGTATCTGCCGCCGCGCTCTCCCTGGCCCGACCATCGACAATGCCGGCCGCGTCGTCAGCGCCGCCGCACAGTGGCCCGGCGTCCGACCGGAGGACGGGTGCGGAGAGTGGGTGTGAGGTGGGGATTGCGCGAGCCCCTAAGCCGCTCTCCAACCTTAGCGGTCATCTTGGCACGCCGATGCGAATGGCGGCTTTGCGCCCCCATCTCGGCCGTAGAGATCTGACCTGCGATTTCCTGAAAGCAGACGTTGCAGCTTACCGCTTTACGGGTCTTGGATGCGCCATGACCGGACATTGGGTCACTGGCCGGAAGCGGGCATTAAGAACTGGCGCAAGCGCCGTGTTCCGCTAAGCGATCACCCGCAGGTGGAGCCTTGCGATGATCGTCACTCAACGCGTCTCTTCGAACAGGACTTCAGCACGCTTTCATCCTGATCGCTTCGCGGGTACCCGTTTCGACACGGCCCGCCAGACGAAAGACCTCCTTCACCCTCTAAGTGGCTGAGCCTGCTGAGCTTTCCTCAAAACAAAATTTTACTTTAATTTTCAATATGTTAGTATTATGTTAACCGCGGCATCAGCATAATTTTTCGATAGATGGCGCGAAGCGGTGGAAGATGGAAGTTTGAACACTGACGACTTGGCCCGCCGTCTCGATGCGGTGTGTGAGGGGCTGGGCTATAGCGCCTCCAACACCTTTCTTACATCTGCCGACGTCCAGGACGGCCGACAGCTGCCACATGCGATTCGCGAAGCTTTGAAAACGATCGGCGTCTCCGGCGTGTTCGCCATGGAGGATGGCTCCGCGACTGGTCGACTCAAGGCGGTCGTTTACGTCGCGACCGCTGCTGGCGCGGATGGATCAGCCTGCAGGATCCGTCGTCCAGCAACCTCCGATCCGCCTACGATGGGGAATACCGAACCGTTGATAGCGCTGTCGAGCGCATCGAACACGACAAACGCATCGTCCCGTCCCCAGAGCCGAGCTCCCCCCAGCCTCGCGGCAGACAGTGCGTCGGAAATAAAGTCGCTGACGCCGCGGCTTCCCGCGGCAGCCGCGTCAAGCCAGCGCTGCGAGACGATGCCGCGATCGATCAACACGTAGAGGTACAGGAAGCGCCCGATTAGCGCGCTCACGAGGTTGGGCCGGTCGGCCAGGGCAGCGTTGTCCTGCCGGACCTGCTTGCTGAGCTGCTGGATCGCTGCCAGCAGCTCGTTGTCCACCATCGATGAGGCGGTAATGTTGAAATCCCGCCAGGTAACCGAAGAAAGCAGGCGTCCAGCGGAAAGCTGCGCCAGCCTCTCGTTCTGAAGAAACTCGTCGCGAACGACATGTGGCCTGCGTGAAGGAGGCTCGAAGCCAGAGCATACTAGGACCCTGTCAGTCATGACAATGACGAGGAAGGGCGCTACGCCCTGCGTCCAGACTTCCCTGCGGAGCCTGAGCACGTCATTGCGTCCTGCGTGCGGGTGAGAAACTGAGGAGCGGGGCAAGACAGCTCAGCTTCTTCGACGTCTCGTATCGCGTGGTCCGGACCGAGACGATCTCGGCCCTCTACGAGCGCTTCGTCGCGCTTCAGGGGCTGCAGCGCAAGAAGGACAAAGGCGTCTTCTATACTCCGCCATACCTCGTCGACCACGTCTTGGACCGCATCGAGGAACCAGAGGCTTCGACCTCGAAGATAACCGAATCGAACCCGTTTCGCTGTATGGGGATATGGCCAAAGCAATTGCCGTCATAGATTGCGGAGCGCCCGATAATGCATGGTCTGATATTGAGATAGATAAATCTCTATATTATTTATTCTTGAAATTATTTTACCCGGCGCTTATGAATAAATCGGAAAAGCAATCACTTAAAACAGAGAGGTCTAGGGTCGATGCGATTGCATCGCTTGCATCAGAACTCGAGAGAAATCCTGAAATGAGGAAAATTGATGCGGCTAATTTCTTGGGCATGCCGCCCCGTGGCATGTTTGAGAAGCGGATTTGGCCGAGGCGAGAATTCAGGCAAGGCTTCCTCCGAAGGGTGTATCGGGTCGCAAGCGAAGCAACAAAATCGACGCCAGCTTAATCGACGCCCAAAATTAATCGCCGGCACTATTTGCGGCACGAGGACTCTAGCAAGCTCCCCTCCATCACCTACGGACACGAGCGGTTGCTGACGTGCGCTAAGAGCAGCCTGCGTCACAGGCCGCGGCGAACAGTTCGCTTTCCGGTCGCTCGCTGCTCGCCAACCCTGCCGCTGGTTTGCAAGGCCCGGGCGTCTCAATCCCCCGAGGCGCTGTCAGTAAGACCGCCGTGCGGGGGGGCGATGGCGGCGGCTGTTGCGTCGGCGAGGACTTCCAGCGGGGCCGGCCGCGCCGGGAAGCGAGAGGCGTTGGCGCCGAAGGACGCGGGATCGAGACCTGCCCGCTGCGCGGCATAGACAGACAGTCCGAAACCGCAGATTCGTCCCTGGCACAGACCCATTCCGGCCCGCGTCCACATTTTCACGCCATGGGCGTCGCACCCACCGTCCTGCAGGGCAGCGGCCACATCGGTGGCACGGACCTCCTCGCAGCGGCACAGCAGCGTTTCCGCGTCCGGGAGCTGACCCAGTGCGGCGTAAGGCACGCGGAAGGCGTGGCGCAGGGCTTTGGCGAAGCGGTCGGCACGGCCCGCGGCGGACGGTGGCGGATGGCCGGCGGGCCGACCGACGAAGCGTGCCGCCGTCGCACCCGCGCGTGCGCCGCCGGCAAGGGCGGGATGGGCTCCGGCGACACCCGTGATCTCGCCCGCGGCAAACACACTGGGCACACTGGTCGCCCCGTTCGCCTCGTCGATCACGACATGGTGCCCGCCGGCGTTCCAGTCATGGCGCAACGAACAACCAAGCAGGGCGGCGATTTCGACGGAGGGCCGGAAGCCATACCCCACCAGCAACGCGTCGATGTCGTCGATCGTCTCCGGATCATCGGCGCCGAGGCCCCCCTCCCTGTCCAGAAAGGCGAAGCGGACGCGGCGGACATGACCCTCGCCCATCGCCTCGGCGACGACGCGGCCGAAGCGAAACCGCGACCACAGCGGAGCCACCGCGCGCAGCAGTCCGGCCGCCTCGGCCCAGCGGGAGGGAAAGCGCAGCAACGTGGCGGCAAGGCCGAGGGGCGAGGGGCTCGCTTCCACCACGCGGACAACCTCGCAGCCGGCGTGATGCAACTGGGCGGCCACCACCAGAAGGAAGGGGCCGCAGCCGGCGAGAACCACGCGCTTTCCCGGCGTGATGCCGTGCATCTTGACGAGACGCTGCGCTGCGCCGGGATTCATCACCCCCGGCAGGGTCCAGCCCGGGAAAGGCGAGGCACGCTCATGCGCGCCCGTGGCCAGCACCAGGGCCTTTGCGCGCACCACCAGAGCCTGCTTTCCCTGCCGCGCGAGCAGCGTCGAGACCCCGTCTGCGCCGAACACCTCGACGCCGGAACGGATCACGACGCCGCTCGCGCGCACCTCGTTGATCAGTGCCCGCCCCTGCGCCACCTGGGCGGCGGCCAGCCCCGACACCGGATGAGGCGGTTGCATGAAATATTGTCCGCCCGGCCGGTCGAACAGATCCAGCAGCACGACCTGGGCCCCGGCCTCGCGTGCCGCCAGAGCTGCCGAAAGTCCGGCCGGGCCGCCGCCCACGACGCAGATCTCGCAGTCGAGGGTCTCGGCGCTGCGCCCGGTCATGACGTCGCCCTCATCTGCCGCCTGACGACCATGCCGGGCGCGACGGTGGTGAGGCAGGTCCGGGTCGGGACGCAGTCGACCAGCGCGACGCAGTCGAAGCAGACGCCCATGCCGCAGAACAGGCCACGCGGCGCGCCGCTCGCGGTGTCCCGCAGATGGCCGGCAAAGTGCTGGTGCAGCATCGCGCCCAGATTGGCGCCCACGGGAACGCGCATGCGCTGTCCGTCGACTTCGATGTCGATGGCATCAGGTGAGGCGGTCATGCGAATGTCTCCCGCCCGGTCGAGAAGCGCAGCGGATCATAGGGGGAGGGATCGACATCGCCGCTCCGCCCCTCCAGTGCGGCCGCGATGATCTCGGCGATGACGGGCGCGCGCAGAAAGCCGGTGCCATTGTCGCCGGCGGCCATGTACAGCCCCGGCGGCCCTACCGGCCCGGCGATGAAGCGATCGTCCGGCGTGACCGCTTCGAAGCGGACCCAGGAGCGCAGGACATCGGTGCCGCGCAGACCGGGGAATAGCCGCAGCAGAGTCGCGATGGAATCGCTGACGAAGCGCAGATCGACCGGGGGAATGGCGTTCTGCGCGCCGGGTGCGGATTCGCCGCCTTCCAGCACCGTGTTGAACAGGATCTGGCCGGCTTCCGATTGCTGGATCTGGGTATAGCCGCCGTGGACGCCGCCCTGTTCCGACTTGCAGGCGCCGACCACGCCGCGAATGGTCGGCGGCTGGGCGACGGTGGCAAGGCATTGCGCCTTACGCGGGACGATGGGCAGCGACACGCCAAGCGGTGCCACGAGATCCGCGGCCCAGGGCCCCCCCGCGACCACCACCGCATCGGCAGAGATGGTTTCGTCGGCGGTGCGAACGCCGCACACGCGCTCGCCCCGCGTGTCTAGGGCGAGCACGCTCTGGTGGTGGCGCAGCTCCGCACCGGCGTCCATCGCCGCCCGGAGCAGTGTGCGTACCGACAGGAACGGGTTTACCAGCGCGTCGTCGGGCGACCAACTCGCCGCGAGGATGGGCCCGGTGAGAGCCGGCTCGATCTCGCGCACCTGTTCCGCAGTGAGGAGGGAGGCCGACAGACCGGCCGAACGCTCAAGCGCGATCCAGCGCTCGGTGGTTGGGATATCGGCCTCATGATCGATGAAGCGGATCTGGCCGCAGCGCCGGTAATGAAACGCGCCGTGAAAACGTTGATCCCACAGCGCCCAGCGCCGGGTCGCCCAGATGAGCTGTGGCAGTTCGATCTCGGAATTCATGTGGGTGCCGAGGCAGGCAAGGCTGGCACCGGAAACCGCCGAGCCGGGTGACGCCCGCTCCAGAAGGGTGACGCGCGCGCCCCGCTCCGCGAGCGCCAACGCCGTCGCGGCGCCGACGATGCCGGCGCCGACCACGACGATATGGCTGGCCTCTAGGCCCATGCCATGGCCTTGAGCGCGGCCGGCGCCGCCGCCCAGTAGCGGGCCACGGCGATGTGTTCAGGCTCGACCGCCGGCGCGTGCCCGTCCACCTCTTCCATGGCGTCGAGCGCGCGGCGCACATGCAGCGCGTCCGGCACGGCGAAACCTTGCGTGAGCGCCGGGCCGCTGGCGGCGAGGTCGCGCATGTGGCCGAGCTGGGTGCGGTGATGGGCCTCGCTCATATCCGGCCGCAATTTGCAACAGAGCGCGACCGCCTCGTCGGGATCGCTGAAGGCACGCTGCCAGCCCTCGAGGAACACTTCGACCAGATCCTGCAGCAGCGCGTCCTCGACGCCGATCCAGTCGCTGCGGGCAATCACACCGTCCTTCAGCAGCATCGCGCCGTAGTCGTCGGGCCGGAACAGCGTCACCGCGTCGAGCGGCAGGCCGCGATGCTCCATCTCGTGCAGCTCGTGATAGATGGTCATCTGCGCGCAGTCGGCCGCGCCCGAGACCAGCGCCTCCACGGTGTCGGCGGTCGGCAGGCGGCGCACGCGCGCCGGATCGAGGCCAGCCTTGCGCAGCATCCAGCGGAATTCGAGATCCTCGCCGCCCGGCCATACCGCGGCCGTCCGCCCGGCGAGGCCGGCCGGCGAGGTGATGCCGGAACTCCGGCGCACCGGATAGACCAGCGGGCTTGCCTGCTGCACCGCCATCAGGAAGGCGAGCCGCTCGGGGGCCGTGCTCTCGACGAGATGGGCGGGGCTGGCGATCGCCAGATCGCAGGCCCCCTCGAGCAGGGCGGCCATGCCGCCCTGCCGGAAGTCGATCGGCTCGCAGGTGAGCGCGATGCCGCGTCGCCGCGCGATGCCGCTATGCTCGGCCAGGAGATAGCCGATGAACTGGGCCTGGGGATGCCAGAGCAGCCTCAGGCGGACCTCGCGCGACATGGGACCGTCCTCACTTCACCGGGCAGTTGATCTTCTTGTAGGCGGCCGGGGCCTTTTCCCAGAACGCGTTGGTATAGCCCTGCTCCAGCTTGATCGGGGCGTCGATCAGCTTTGCTTCGAGCAGCACCTTCTGGATCCGCTCCCAGGTGGCGGGATCGGTCATGCCGAGCTCGCCCTTCAGGGTCGGGCCGGCGCAGAAGATGTCACCCATCGCCTTGATCTGCGCGACCTGCGAGGGCACCGTCAGTTCGCCATTGTACTTCACGACGATCTTGGCGGCGGCTTCCGGGTCGGCGAGGGCTTCCTGCCAGCCGCGCAGCGTGGCATCGACCATCGCCTGCACCTTCGCGGGGTACTTCTTGATCGTCTCCTCATTGGCGAAGACGCCGGTATTGACGAAGGCGACGCCATAATCCTCGGCATTGAGGAAGACCAGGTCTTCCGGCTTGTAGCCCTCGGCATAGACCAGCTGCAGCTCGTTGTAGCGGGTGACCTGCATCACCTCATACTGCTTGTTCAGCCAGCCGACGATGTCGAAGCCCTGCGAGATGATGTTCACCTTCGACGGATCGACCTTGGCGGCGCGCAGCATCGCCATGAATTCCTGCTCGTCGCCGCCGAACCACAGGCCGACCGAATGGCCGGGCATGTCCTCGACCTTCTTGATGCCGCTGTCCTTGCGGGCAATGTAGGTGGTCGCGCTCTTCTGGCCGAGCTGGAGCACGGTGACGAGCGGCACGTCGTTGGCGCGGGCGCTGATCACCTGGTTGGGGTGGCCGATGCCGAACGTGTCGGTGCCCTGCGCCACGGTGATCGCCGGCTTCAGGTCCGGGCCGGCCGGCAGCAGCTTCAGGTCGATGCCGGCCTCTTTGTAGTAGCCCTTCTCCAGCGCGACGATCGGGCCGGCGAACTGGCCCTGCATCACCCATTCGAGGCGCATCGTGTCGTCCGCCGCCGCGATGGCGGGTACCATGAACAAGGCTGTCGCTGCCGCGACGGCATGCTTCCACTTCGTCATGTTGCCGTTCCTCTGTCCGGTTTTTATGGGGCTTCGCGCATCGAGCTGTGCCACGGGATCAGCCATCGCTCGATGGCCGCGACCAGCACGAAGAGGAAAATGCCCAGCAGGGCGGAGGCCAGCATGGCCGCCCACAATCGGGGCATGTTGAGGGTGCGGTAGGCGGTCATGATGACGAAGCCGAGCCCGCGATCCGACTGGATGAACTCGGCGACGATGGCGCCGATCACGCTGAAGGTGACGTTGAGCTTCAGTCCCACGAAGATGTAGGGCAGGGCGCTCGGCAGGCGCATCTTGAAGAAGCGCTGCGCCGGCGTCGCCGCGGCGACGTGGAACACCTCCATCACCGTGCGGTCGTACGATTGCAGCCCCTTCATCATGTTGAGGGCGAGGGGGAAGAAGGACAGGAAGGCGGTGACCGCCACCTTGGCGGTGATGCCCGAGCCGAACCACAGCATGATGATCGGGGCGATGGCGACGACCGGGATGGTGTTGGAGGCAATCACGTAGGGCATCAGGCTGCGCGCCACGATGCGCGAATAGGCGAAGACGACGCCGAGCAGCGCGCCGAATGCCGAGCCGATGACGAAGCCCGCCACCGCCTCGAACGCGGTGATCGCCGTGTGGTAGCCGAGCGAGGCGTTTCCCGAGATGAAGGCCGCCCAGATGCGGCTCGGTGCCGGGATGAAGTAGGCCGGCACGCCGGTGATCTCGACCGCGACTTCCCACGCGAGGAGGAGCACCACGGTGGTGATGGCGCAGGGCGCGCCGGCGGCAAGCAGCGCGCCGATCCGCGAACGCGTCGGGGTCCTGCGCTCAGTGCCCATCGTCATGGAACCCCTCCGACAGCAGACGTTCCCCGAGACGGCACAGTTCGACGAAGCGGTCGGTCTCGCGCACGTCGAGCCGGCGCGGATGCGGCAGGTCGACGTCGATGATGCGGGTGATGCGGCCCGGGCGCGGCGTCATCACCACCACCTTGTCGGACAGGAAGATCGCCTCCTGGATGGAGTGGGTGACGAAAACGACGGTCATCGCCTCCCGCTCGGCGAGTTGCGACAGTTCGAGGTTGAGGCGGTCGCGGGTGATCTGGTCGAGCGCGCCGAACGGCTCGTCCATCAGCATCACGCGCGGCGAGGTCGACATGGCGCGGGCGATGGCGGCGCGCTGGCGCATGCCGCCGGAAAGCTGGCGCGGCCAGGCGTTTTCGAAGGCCGCGATACCGACCAGTTCCAGCAGGGCGCGGGCCCTCGCGGTCCGCTGGTCCTTCGGCACGCCCTGCAATTCCAGCGGCAGGGCGACGTTGGGCAGGATCCGCCGCCATTCGAGCAGCGCCGAATCCTGGAACACGAAGCCGATCTCGCGGCGCAGCCGCGCTTCCGCCGGTGGGTGGCCCGCCACCTCGACGCGGCCCGCCGCCGGCGGGATCAGGTCGGCGGCGATGCGCAGCAGCGTGCTCTTGCCGCAACCGGACGGCCCGATCAGGGAGACGAACTGGCCGGCCTCGATGTCGAGGTCGATGTTCTTCAGCGCCGTGACCGGCGCGGTGCCGCCCTCGCCGGCGAAGACGACGTCGAGGCCGCGGAAGGAGAGGAGGGGTGCAGCGCTCATCCGTAGCGCCTCCCGCCGGCGAACCAGTCGTCGAAGGCGGGCGCGGTGCGGATCACCACGCTGCGTTTGCGCATATAGCTCTCCAGCGCATCCCAGCCGTTCTCCTTGCCATAGCCGCTTTCGCCATACCCGCCCCAGATCGAGCGCGGATCGTTCTTGTGGTGGTCGTTGACCCAGACGACGCCGGCCCGGACCTGCAAAGCCACGCGGTGCGCACGGGCGACGTCGCGGGTCCATACGGCAGCGCCCAGCGCATAGGGGCTGTCATTGGCGAGCGCGAGCGCCTCGGCCTCGTCACGGAACGGGCTGGCGCAGACGATCGGTCCGAACACCTCCTCGCGGAAGAGGCGCATGGACGGCGTGACGTCCGCAAACAGAGTCGGCGGCACATAGAAGCCCTGGTCGAGCGGAGCCGGCAGGGCCGGCCGCTCGCCGCCCGCGACGAGCCGGGCGCCGGCGGCCCGTGCGGCGTCCATGTGGTCATAGGCGCGTGCGCAGGAGGCCTGCGAGATAACCGGGCCGACATCGGTGGACGGGTCGGCGGGATCGCCCAGCTTCAGCCGCGCGATGCGCGACCCGAACGCCGCGAGGAAGCGCTCGTAGATCGGCTCGGCCACAAGGAAGCGCGTGGCGGAGACGCAGGTCTGGCCGGAAGCGATGAAGGCCGCGAACGCCGCGCCGGAGGCTGCCTCCTCGATATCGGCATCCTCGAAGACGAGGATCGGCGCCTTGCCGCCGAGCTCCAGTGTGCAGGGCACCAGCCGCTCGGCCGCCGCCGCGGCGACACGTCGGCCGGTGGTTGTGCCGCCGGTGAGATCGATCCGCTGCACGGCGGGATGGGCACAAACGAGGGCCCCGGCCTCGGCCCCGCCGGTCACCACGCTGATGACCCCGTCCGGCAGGCCGGCCTCATGGCACCATTGCGCGAAGATCAGCGTCGAGACCGGAGCGAGCTCCGAGGGCTTCACGAGGCAGGTGTTTCCCGCCGCGAGCGCCGCCGCGAACTTCTTCACGAGGATCAGGATCGGGTGGTTCCACGGCGTGAGCAGCGCGCACACGCCGAACGGCTCGCGGTGGGTGAGGGTGACGATGTCGCCCTTTACCCGGTTGGATTCGCCTTCAAGGCCCAGCGCAATCGAGGCGAAATACTCGATCCATTCGGGGATGCGCCCCATCTGCGCACGCATCTCCCGGATGGGTCGGCCGGTTATCGCCGATTCCAGCTCCGCGAGGTCGGGCACACGCTGACGGATCAGCGCGGCGAGTGCGTGCAGGTGGCGGGCGCGCTCGAAGACGTCGAGCCGGCTCCACCGCTCGAGGCCCTCCTGCGCCGCTTGCGCCGCGGCGGCGACATCCTCGGCATCGGCGTCAGGCACCACGGCGAGCAGGGCACGGCTCGCGGGGCTGCGGATCTCAAGCGTCTTGCTGCCATGAGCCGCGCGCCACCCTCCCCCGTAGTGCAGGCCATAGACCGGTACATCCCTCGTGCCGGCAGGGGTCATGTCGCCAGTTCCTCGATATCCACGTTACTGGCCTGCGCCAGCCATTCCACGGTCTCGGCGAGCAGTTGCGCGCCGGCGTGGAGATCGCCCGGCAGGGCACTTTCGGCTTCGTTGTGGCTGATCCCGTCCTTGCAGGGCACGAAGATCATCGCCGCCGGGCCGACCCGCGCGAGATGGCGGGCGTCGTGCCCGGCGCCGGAGGCCATGTGCTGGAAGCGCAGGCCGAGCTTCTCCGCGAAATCGGCCATCTTCTCCCGGAGCCGCGGCGCGAATGTCAGCGGCGGGTCATGGAGCAGCGGCTCGACCGCCACGTCGCAGCGGCCCGCGCTTGCGCGGCTGATGTCGTCAATGGCGTCGCCCAGTGCCTGCAGCGTGCCGGCGTCGGGGTGGCGCAGATCGATCGAGAAGATGACCCGGCTCGGCACCACCGACGGCGCGTTGGGCGTGACAGTGAAGCGCCCGACGGTGAACCGGGTCATATCCTCGGGATCGTGGAAATGACGGGCAAGGGCGCTGACCACATCAACCGCTGCCAGCAGCGCGTCCCGCCGGCTGGCATGGGGCTCGGTGCCGGCATGGGCCTCGGCACCCTCGATCGTCACGCGAAAGGTGCGTTTGCCCTGAATGCCGGAGACGATGCCGATAGTCTTGCCCGCGGCTTCCAGCACCGGCCCCTGTTCGATATGCGGCTCGACATAGGCGGCGGGGCGAAAACCGAGGGGGCGGCGGGACAGGTCCGTCTCGGTCGCGGCGAGGGCGGCGAGCGCCTCTTTCACGCAAATGCCCTCGGCATCGCGCAGCTCGAGGATCGGCTCCAGAGCCCTCGCACCGGCAAAGGCGGCCGAGCCCATCATGCCCGGTGCGAAGCGCGAGCCCTCCTCATTGGTCCACGCCACCAGAATCACCGTGCGGCGCGGTGCCACCCCAGCGGCGACCAGTGCTTCCATGACTTCCAGCGCCGCGAGAACGCCAAACACCCCGTCGAAGCGGCCACCGGTCGGCTGGCTGTCGAGGTGGGAGCCGATCAGCACCGGCGCCAGGGCGGGATCCGTGCCGGGCAGTTCCAGGAACAGGTTGGCGATGGGATCGACGCTGGCGGCGAGGCCGATCGCGCGGCCCCAGTCGACCACCTGCCGGCGGGCCTTCCCGTCGAGCGGCGACAGCGCCGGCCGGTTGACGCCGGTCTGGCCGAAGGCGCCGATGCGGCCGAGCGCCATGTGGCGCGCCCACAGGCGGTCCTGATCGACACGAGCAGCAAGACGACCGGCCGTCTTCAGCATTGACGGGCTACCTCGTCCGCATGATCTGGGCGGGATTGGCGCGCGGATCGCGCGGCTTCCACGCCCCGGCCTCGACCATGGCGAAGAATTCGGCGAGCGCCGCGTTGAAGGCGGCGGGCTCCTCCAGATTGAGCGTGTGCCCGGCCTTGGGCATGACCATCAGGCCGCAGGCGGGGATTACGCGCTTGAGGAAGATGCCCGGCTGCAGGCAGTGATCGTCCTCGTCGCCCGCGATCACCAGCGTCGGCACTGCCATCGCTCGGAACCGCTCTTCCAGCGCATAAAGCGAGGGACGCCGCACCTGCACGCCGCGCATGGTGTTGGCGGCGCCGAGTGCCGAATGCTCGCCGAGCCAGCGCTGGAACTCCGCCCAGCCGCGCGGATCCTTGTTCTGGAACTGAACGCGCGAGGCGCCCTCGGCATAGGTGAGCGAGAACTGCGCGCTGCCCTGTTCGAGGAAACTGGCCGCCACCGTCTCGGAGACACCGCGGAAATAGGCCTCGTGCTCGATCTCCGCGCCGTAGCCGGTGCCGGCCGCGACCAGCGACAGCGCCCGGTCGGGGAAATCGAGCCCGAAATGAAGCGCCGCGAAGCCGCCCATCGACAGGCCGACCACATGTGCCTTCTCGATCCCGAGCCCGGTCAGCACGTCGGCGATGTCGCGCGCGGCGCGGGACTGCGAATAGGCCTCGACGCTCTCCGGCACGTCGGAGGGCGGGTAGCCGCGCGCGCCGAAGGTGATGCAGCGGTAGCGCCGGGCGAAAAACCGCATCTGCGGCTCCCAGCTGCGATGATCGCCACCGAACTCGTGGACGAAGATCACCGGGATGCCGCTGCCCGCCTCCTCGACATGGAGCCCGACGCCGTCGCTGGTCCGGATGCTGGCCATGATCCCCTCCGCTCAGAACAGCTCGGCCGGCGCGTTCATCCCGCGCGCGGTCTCGACCGCCCACGGCAGGGCGGCACAGAACTCGTCGATCCAGAGGTTGGGCACGGTGACGCTGACCTTCACGAAACGGTCGCCGAAGGCCTTGGTGTGGTAGCTGCCCTGCCGGATCTGAATGTTGCGCCGGTCCAGCGCCGCGACCAGCGCCTCGGGCCGGATGCCGGCGCCTTCACATTCGATGATCAGGAAGTTGCCGTTCGACGGAAAGACCGGCACGTGCAAGCCTGCAATGGCCTCGGCTGCTTCGCGCACGCGCTGCTGGCTGTGCCGCTGCTTGGCGAGCACCTCGCCGAACCACTCGCCTTTCACCTTCAGCCCGGCAATGGCGCCGCGCTGGGCGAGTATGCTGGAGCCGAGATTGTTCGGCGGCGCGACGGCGAGCCGCTCCATCACGTCGGGATGGGCCACCAGCGCGCCGACACGCAGACCCGCAAAGCCCAACCACTTCGAAAAGCTCCACACGGTGATGGTGCGCTCGGGGTAGTGGTGGGCGGCCAGATGATGGCCATAGGCGAAGTCGCGATAGGTGCAGTCGTGGATGAGCCACGCCCCTGCGGAACGGGCGATCTCCGCGATCTCGGCGATTTCCTCGGCCGTGCAGCAGGTGCCGAGCGGGTTGTTGGGATCGACGATGTAGATCACGCGTGTCGTGTCATCGATCGCCGCGCGCAGCCGCTCCGGTGCCAGACGATAGCCGTGCTCGGCGCCATAGATCGGAATCTGCACGACGGCGGCCCCCGCCTCGCGGGCGAAGGCCATCGGCCAGGCCCAGGTGGGATCGGTGGTCACGAGGGTGTCGCCGGGGCCGAGCAGGGTGCGGCAGACATGATAGAGCCCGGAGACGGCGCCGTCGGTGATGAGCGCGGCCTGGCCGGGCAGGCCGAGATCCTCGATCACTCCCTGGCGCAGCTCCTCCAGCCCCAGGGGGGGAGCGTAGGCATGGAAGTGGTCGCCGTCGATGCAGTCCACCATCGCCGCGCGCACCTCGGGGTGAGCGGGATAATGATTGGTGTTCTGCCCCATCCAGCGCAGCGCGGCATTGGCGACGAGCCGGTCGAAATGCTGGTTGCGCCGCTCGAACCGGTGCATGGCGTGCCCCTCGACGCTCAGATGATGGACCGGCGGGACGCGATGCCGCCGTCGATGGTGACGATGGTGCCGGTGATGTACCCGGCGCGGGGTGACGCCAGGAATACCATCAGATCCGCGACCTCCTCGGCGGAGGCGGGCCGCTTGCCCGGGTATTTGGCAAACAGCTCTTCCCAACGGCTTTCGTCGTCATACCAGTCGACCGAGCGGCGCTTCATCAGCTTGATCATGCGATCGGTCGCGACCGGCCCGGGATTGACCCCCACCACCCGCACCCCATGGTCGAGGCTCACGCCGCCGAGAGCGCGGGTAAAGGCCATCAGGCTCGCATTGGCCGAGGCGCCGGCGATGTAGTTGGCGTCCCAGTTCTCGCCGGAATTGCCGATATCGTTGACGATCACGCCGTGGCCGCGTTCCTGCATGCGCGGATAGAGCAAGCGGGTGAGGTAGATATAGCCATGAACCTTGAGGTCCCAGCTGCGGCGCCAGAGCTCGTCGGTGACGGTCATCAGGTCGCCCGGGGGGATGTCGCCGGCATTGTTGACGAGGATGTCGACATCGCCGCAGCGGCGGCCGAGTTCGTCCAGAACGGCGGTGTCGGAAAGGTCGCCGGGATGGATGGCAACCTCCACGCCGAACTCGCGCACGATGTGGTCGCGGTTCGCCTCAAGCTCGGCGGCGGAGCGCGCGGCGAGGTGCAGCGAGCAGCCCTCGGCGGCGAACGACAGCGCCGTGGCGCGCCCGATGCCCTTGGACGCCCCGGTGATGAGGACGGCCTTACCCTCCAGTCCAAGCTTCATATCCAACCCCGCCATTCTCGGCTGCGTCTGGCATGCTCTATCGGAAGTTTGGCATGCCAATAATTGATTTTGGCATGCCAAACTTTCATAACATCCTCACGCCGTCAATCAGTATCGGGCTGGTCACACCCCCGCGCTTCACCTAGAACGATGAAAACTCAGGCAGCGCCCGGCGCGCGACGCTGTGAGGAAATCGGAGTTTGGCATACATGGATCGCACGTCGGCACCCCTTGCCTTCGTTTCCCGTGCGGCGGAAATTGCCGATCTCCTTGAGGGGGACATCCTGCGCGGCGCCCGCAGGCCTGGCGACCGGCTGGACGAGCGTCAGCTGGCGGAAGAATTCGACGTCTCCCGAACGCCGATTCGCGAAGCCATTCAACGCCTTGTCGCGAGCGGTCTGGTCACCGTGCGCGGGCGGAGCGGGGCGGTCGTGGCGGAGCTTTCCGTCGCGGAGCTGCTCGACGGCTTCACCGTCGTCGCCAATCTGGAAGCGCTCGCCGCCGCGCAGGCCGCCCGCCGCGCGCGTCCCGAGCATCATCGCCAGCTGCAAGCCATTCACGAGCGCTGTGTCGACTCTGCGCGGCGCTCGGATGTCCAGGCCTTTTTCGAAGCCAATAACGATTTTCACGGCATGATCGCGGAGGCCAGCCAGAACCGCGTGCTGCAGGAGCTTCTGCGCGCGGCAACGCTGAAAACCTCGGCCTACCGCCATTATGTGACCTATCGGCCGGGCCGGATGCCCTCCTCCATCCCCGAACATCAGGGCATTCTCGACGCCATTGTTGCCGGCGATTCCATGCTCGCGAGCCAGCGCATGCAAGGGCATGTCGCCCTGCTCGGCGAGGACTTGACGGACTTCCTGCACTTTCTCCAAGCGACGAAGAGCGCCTAATCTTTCCTCGACCTGCAGAAAATAGGTGCAGGCCGCAGTGGCGCGCGGAAATCGCCGTGGGTGGGTTGGACGTCTCGGAAGGCCGCGGCGACGGATTTGGCATACAAAGTTTTTATCCGGGCATGCCTGATGGTGCCTTTATCGCCGTCCATGCGCGCGGGCGCGGGGTGGTCCGGCGACCGAAGCGCAGTTGCAGGCGACCGAAGATGTCGATGCTTGTGCGCGGGCGCGGGGTGGTCCTGCATTGCTGCTCGGAAGCCGGGCGCATGCCGCATCCGCTGCTGCCGGACTATTCGATCTCTAAGGCCGCGGTGCGCATGCTGCCGAAAGGCCTCGCGCGCGAGTTCACGCCCAGGGGGGTTCGTTCGAACGTCGTCTCGCCCGCCCATATCCGCACCGCACTGTGGGATCGGCCGGGCGGGTTCCTCGATTCGCTCGCCGCCAGCTACGGCTCCGGCCGCGAGGAGGCGGTGGGCATCTTCCTCCAACGCTCCGTGCCTGCCGTCGAACCGCCTGCGCTTCCTCGACGAGGTGGTGGCGGCCGTGGCCGGCGAGACCGGGCCGGAGCGCCTCGGCGTCCGCCTCTCGCCGCACGTCACCCTGCAGGATATGGAGGATCCGGAGATATGGTCGCCACCAGTCTGCTGGCGGCCGAGGCGCTCCACCGCGCCGGCATCGCCTATCTCCACCTCGCCGAGGCGGACTGGGACGACGCACCCCTCGTCCCGCGCGACTACCGGCAGGCGCTGCGCAAGCGTTTCCCCGGCACGATCATCGTCGCGGGGCGCTACACGCCCGAACGCGGAGAAGCGCTGATCGAGCAGGGGCTGGCCGATCTCGTCACCTTCGGCCGCCCGTTCCTCGCCAATCCCGACCTGCCGCGGCGCATCGCCGAGGGCCTGCCGCTCAACACGCCCGATCCGAAGACCTTCTTCGGCGGCGGCGCGGCCGGCTATGACGACTATCCCGTCTACGGCGTCGCCGCGAGGTAATCCGGCTCGGACCGGCGGGCGAGCTGGGCCGCGAGGAAATCGACGAACACCCGGATGCGATTGGAGAGGTGCTCGTGGCCGATATAGACCGCGTGCACCGGCTCCACGTCGCCCGGATTGTAGTCCTCGAGCACCGGAACGAGCCGACCTTCCGCGATGTCGTGGCCGACATGGAAGCGCGACAGCCGGGCGAAGCCGACGCCGGCGATGGCCAGCAGGCGCATGGTCTCGCCGTTATTGGCCTTCATGTTGCCGGTCACCGGCAGGGTCCGGACCATCTTGCCGCCCAGCACCGCCTTGCCGCCGTCCGCGGGCGTCTCGAGGAAGGGCCACTCGTCGAGGCTGCGGCGGAAGTTGAAGTTCAGGCAGTTGTGGCGCTCCAGCTCGGCCGGCGTCTGCGGCGTGCCGTGGCGGGCGAGATAGGCGGGCGCGGCGACGACCACCCGCCGGCTCTCGATCAGCTTGCGCGCCTTGAGGCTGGAATCGCGCAGCACGCCGGTGCGGATCGCCACGTCGGCCCGCTCCCCGACCAGATCGACCATGAAGTCGGTGAGCGACAGGTCGACCGTCACCCCGGGATAGCGCACGAGGAAGGCCGGCAGCAGCGGAATCACGCAATGCGTGGCGAAGGGGATGTTGGCGTTGACGCGCAAGGGGCCGCGCGGCTGGTCGGCGCCCGAGGAGACGGTGCGCTCGGCTTCCTCGATGTCGCCGACGATCCGCGACGCCCGGTCGAAGAAGGCCTCGCCCTCCGGCGTCAGCTGCAGTCCGCGCGCGGAGCGCAGCACGAGGCGCACGCCGAGCCGGTCCTCCAGCCGCGTGACCAGCTTGCTGATGGCGGACGGCGTCAGTTGCAGGCTGCGCGCCGCCGCCGAGAAGCTGCCGAGTTCCACGGAGCGCACGAACGCCTCCATCTCGCCCGCGCGATCGACCATGCTCGCCTCCTGACAGGTCTCCCGCCCGCCGGTCTGCGCCGGCTGGGACGGCGGAGCTTACATCAGCACCGTCCGGAATTTTCGTCACACCCGACGTGCCGGACGACGCATTCTCGAAGCCGCGCCCGGCTTCCTAGTCTGCCGATGGCCCGGCCCGCCGGCAGGGCGGCAGGCTGCGGAGAATTGAGATGGACCGCTTCGTCGGTAAGGTGGTTCTCGTCACCGGGGCGGGCTCCGGGATCGGCGCCGCCATTGCGCGCCGGCTCGCCACCGAGGGCGGTCACGTCATTCTCGCCGATCGCGACGGCGCCGCTGCCGGGAGCGTCGCCGGTGCGCTCAGTGCCGAAGGTCGTGCGGCGGAGCCCGTGGTGCTGGACATGACCGACGACGACGCCGCCGCCCGCCTCGCCGGGCGGATCGGGGAGCGCCACGGCCGGCTCGACGTGCTCGTCAACAACGCCGGCATCCATGCCGGCGGTGCCTTCCAGGAGACCGAGCAGTCTACGTGGCGTCGGCTCTTCGCGGTCAATGTCGAGGCGGTGATGGACCTCTCGCTCGCCATGCTCGCGCTGCTGCGGCGGGCGAACCCGCGTGGCAATATCGTCAATCTCTCCTCGATCTCCGGCCTCGGCGGGGATTTCGGCCAGGCGGCTTACGCCACCAGCAAGGGCGCGGTGACCCATCTCACCCGCTCCATGGCGCTCGACCTCGCGCGCGAGGCGATCCGGGTCAACGCGGTGTGCCCGGGTTCGGTGCACACGCCCATGTTCGCGGCGGCGATCGCACGGCTGGATCCCGGCGAGGTCGAGGCGACCTTCGCGCGCACCTACCCGATGGGTCGCATCGCCCGGCCCGAGGAGATCGCCGCGGCGGTCGCCTTCCTCGCCTCGGACGACGCCTCATTCGTCACTGGCGTGAACCTCCCCGTCGATGGCGGCCTCACCTGCCACAACGGCGCCCCCCGCTTCGACGGCGCCTGAAGCACCCATCCGCCACCGGAGCCGCACATGCGCATCGCTATGACCCTCGCCCTTCTGCTTACCGTGCTGTGCCCGCCTCCCGGGCGGGCGGACACCGCGCCTCGCCTCGCGCGAGTGTGGACGACCGTCTGGGCCGCCAGCCCGCAACCGCGCTGGGAGGGGGATTTCCCGCTGTCGGTGCTGGCGCCGCCCGCGCTGTGGAACCAGACCGTGCGCCAGCGGGTGAAGCTTTCCCTCGGCGGTGCGCGCCTACGCCTCGTGCTTTCCAACCGCTACGGCGACACGCCGGTGACCATCGGCGCTGCCACGCTGGCAAGGGCGGCGGAGAAGGACGCCCTCCAGCCTGAGACGCTGCGGCCGGTGACCTTCGGCGGCAAGCCGGCGGCCACCATCCTGCCCGGCGCGGACATCGTCAGCGACCCTGTCGACCTCACCGCCGCGGCGCGCGAAGCGCTTGCCGTGAGCCTTTATTTCCCGCGCCCGACGGCGGTCTCGACCTTCCACTGGGACGGCGGCGAGACCACCTTCCTCACCACGGGCGATGCGACGTCGAATGCCACCCTCGATGTCGAGGGCACCACCACCACCCGCCTCGTGTTGAGCGCCATCCTGGCCGAGACGCCGGCGGGCACCGGAACCGTGGTGGCGCTGGGCGATTCCATCACCGACGGCGCCGCCTCGACCCTCGACGCCAACCAGCGCTGGCCGGACCATCTCGCGACAAGACTGGCGCCGCAGGGTATATCCGTCGTTAATGCCGGCATTTCCGGCAACCGGCTGCTGCGCGCGAAGATGGGCGAGAGTGCGCTGGCCCGCTTCGACCGCGACGTCGCCGCCGTGCCGGGCGTCAAGGCCGTGGTCGTGCTGATCGGCATCAACGATATAAGCTGGCCGGGCCATCTGTTTGCGCCGGAACTCGAAATGCCGACCGCCGATGAGCTCATCGACGGCTACCGGCAGCTCGCTGCCAAGGCGCACGCTCGTAACATCCCGATCATCGGCGCGACGCTGACGCCGTTCGAGGGAGCGCTGGGCGACACCCCCTTTCGCGGCTATTACACGCCGGCGAAGGACAGGCTGCGACAGGCGGTCAACGCCTGGATCCGCACCGGTGGCGCCTTCGATGCCGTGGTCGACCTCGATGCCGCGCTGCGCGATCCGGCGGATTCGGCCCGGCTGCGCCCCGCCTTCGATTCCGGCGACCACCTCCACGCCAGCGATGCCGGCAACGCGGCGATCGCCGAGGCTGTCGCGGCGGTCCTTGAATCGTCCGGGCTGCTGGTGAAGTGAGCGCCGGCCACTGCCTCGCGAGGCCGCCGAGGCTGGCTATCGACCGACTTGGTGAGCGCTGGGCGAAGGGCGAGACTCAATTGCACGCCCTCCAAGGATCTCAACGCATCGAATGACGGGTGAGGAAATCGCCGACGCAGCCGCTTCTGGCGTCACTGCTTCACGATGATCGCCGTATTCTCCAGCTGATCCTGGAGAAGATCGCTGAGCGCGCGCCCAGCGCCCGGAACTCACCCGGGGGCTCACCGGCTATCTCCGCGATAAAGGCGTCAGGCGCTGCGTGTTCGTCGGGCTGGCGTATGACTTCTGTGCGGCGTAGTCGGCGCTCGATGCGGTGCGCGAAGGCTTTCAGGCCGGCATCATCAAGGATCTCACGCGCGCCATCGCGCTGCCGACACCGGACGGCTCGAACACCGAATTCCTGGTCGAGCGGGACTTCCGCCACGCCGGTGTGTCCATCATGTCGAATCGTTAAACGGCGGTGCCAGCGGCCGCTTCGGCCTTGTACCATCGGGGCCATCCAACCGGTATCGAAGGCGCGGCGGAAAGATCGGTCACATGACCTGCTCCGCCGGGAAAGATATGCCGGTTCCCGCCGTCGGAACGCCCGCAGCACCAAAGACCCAGTCGAACCGGATGGCGGCTCGATACAAGGAGGCCATGCAGCCGCGTCCTGTCATTCGTGATATCTAGACGTTCTTTGGGAGTCGCGCCGTGGTCAGGGATGTTGGTGTTCTCGTGGTGGGCGCGGGTCCCACGGGGCTTCTGTTGGCGGCCGAACTCGAGCGCCGGGGCGTGGATTGCCTGATCATCGATGCCCACGAGAAGCCCGTGACCTGGGACCGGGCCACCGTGATCCACCCGCGCTCCGTCGAGATCTTCGACGCTCTCGGCATTGCCGATCCGCTGTTGAAGATAGGTGCCCGGCAGCGACTCGCCCGCATCTACTCCAACGGCGTGGCGCTGGCCGAGATCGACCTTGCCGCCTGCGGCAGCCGCTTTCCCTTCAATGTCGGCGTGTCCGAGGAGGTCACGGAAGCGATCCTCACCCGCTATCTCGAAAGCTTCGGCGGCGTGGTGACGCGCGCCACGGCGTTGGTGGGTCTCGAGCAGCAAGACGGCGGCGTTCTGGCCACCATGACCTGCAAGGGCGACGAGGCCAAGGTCATGGCCAGCTGGGTCGTGGGCTGCGACGGTCATCGAAGCACCGTGCGCGATCTAACAGCCATCGAGCAGGACGGCCACCCTATCGAGGAGGCGTGGGCTGTGTTCGATGCCGCGATTGACGGCTGGCCCTATTCCCACGAGGGCAATTTTGCCTATTTCGACATTCCGCCGATTATCCTCACGGCGTTGCCGGAGGATCGCTGGCGCGCCTATGTGCGACCCAGCGGCGAGGCGAGTGACCTGGTGGCGGATGCCACCCTCACCCTGCACCGCTATCTGCCGGAAGCCTCTTTTACGGACGTGGCCAATCCCGTCCGTTTCCATTGTCACAGCAAGGTGGCGCGCCAGTACCGTGCGGGTCGCATTCTGCTCGCCGGCGATGCGGCTCACGCCTGCAGCCCTCTCCAGGGCCACGGCATGAACACCGGCCTTCAGGATGCCTTCAACCTGGCTTGGAAACTCGCCTTGGTCCGTTCCGGTCAGTGCGCCGAGACGCTTCTTGACAGCTACGAAGCGGAGCGGCGGCCGGTGGCCGAGAAGATCGTGAGTTCCGGCGACGAGGTCGACCGCGCCCAGTTGCTCGAAGACCCATCCGAGCGGCGCACGCGCGATGCATCGATCCGCGCGGCCTTCGCGGATCCCGCTGTCCGCCATCAGGAAGCGGTGGCCGAGGCGGAGCTCGATATCGACTACGGTGCCTCGCCGATCGTCATGGGCGCCCGGAGTGCCGCCCTGGCACCCGGTCAGCTCTGGCCTGATCACATCGAGGTCCGACCGGCCGGTGGCGCATCGTTCATGCTCAACGTGCTCGCCAACCGAACGGGCCATACCGCTATTGTCATCGCCGGAACGGCGGCCTCGCCGGACGAGTACGGCGCAGTTCAGCACGCCATCGCGGCACAGGTGGGCACCCCGATCCTGGAGGCGCATCTCGCCCTCGCTGCTGGCGGGCCGATCACCGATGGCCATAGCGGCATCGATCCCGAGGTGGCGGACCGGCTCGGCGTCGACGGTGTGACCCTGTTTGTTGTTCGACCTGACGGCTATCTCGGCCTGCGTGCCGACGAGCGCCATATGGAGGCGCTGGCAGCCTACACCGCAGGGCTCGGCGTGGCCTGACGGCCCGGTGTCGGTCAGGGGTGTGCGCCGCACGAAAGGGTTATGGCGGACTGGTGAAGTCGTTTGCGGTGAGCATGCGATCAGCGTCCCACCGCGTAGCCTTGCATGAAGCGGGGGGTGGCGCCCGCGCGCAGAAGGCCGTCGGAGCGTTGCGCGGCGCAGACGCGACCCAGCGCCCAGTCACCTTCGACCTTCAGGCGATGGCCGCGTTCGGCGAGACGCTCCAGCGTCTGCGCCGGGAAGCGGCTCTCGATCAGCAGCTCGCCGGGCGCCTGCACGCGCGGATAGAACGAGGCGGGCCCGTGCCGGGTGTTGAACAGCGGCGCGTCGATCGCGGCCTGGAGATTGAGCCCGTGGTGCAGGTGGCGCAGCAACACCGTGCCGCTCCACTGGTCCTGCTGGTCGCCGCCCGGTGTTCCCAGTGCCAGCCAGGCCCTGCCGTCCCGCTCGACCAGGGTGGGCGAGAGCGTGGTGCGCGGGCGCTTGCGCGGCGCGAGGCAGGAGGGCAACCGGGGGTCGAGCCAGAACATCTGCGCCCGGGTCGATAGCGGAAAGCCCAGCTCGGGAACCACCGGCGAGCTCTGCAGCCAGCCGCCGCTCGGCGTGGCGGAGACGACGTTGCCCCAGCGGTCGATGATGTCGAAATGCACCGTGTCGCCTTCGACCTCGGGCAGGTCGATGAAGGTCGGCTCGCCCATGCCGGGACCGACCGGCACCTCGCAGCCCGCCCGCTCGACCAGCGCCGCCAGTGCCGCCTGCGAACCCGGGAGATCGCCGGGACGCAGGTCGAGTGAGGCCGTGGCGCCGACCAGCTTGCGGCGCTCGCGGTTGTAGCCGTCGGAGAGCAGGTGGCCGAGCGGGACGTCGACGAAGTCGGGATCGCCGTAGAAGGCGTCGCGGTCCGCCATGGCGAGCTTGGTGCACTCGGTGATCAGGTGGACGTAATCGTCGCCCAGCGGATCCAGCGCGGCGAGGTCATGATCCCTGAGCAGCGCCAGCACCTGCAGCAGCACCGGCCCTTGCCCCCACGGCCCGGTCTTGTGAACGCGGGTGCCGTGATAGTCGTAGGACACGGTCGGCTCGTAGCTGGCGCTCCAGCCCGCCATGTCTTCGCCGGTCAGCAGGCCGCGATGCCTGCGCCCGCTGGTGTCCATCAGTTCGTTGTCGCGGTAGAAGGCGTCGACCGCCTCGGCGACGAAGCCCTGGTAGAAGGCCCGCCGCGCGGCCTCGATCTGCGCGACCCGGTCGCCGCCGGCGGCCTTCGCCTCCTCGCACAGGCGCCGGTAGGTCGCGCCGATCTGCGGCGTGGTGAACAGCGCGTCGGGCTTCGGGCGCCGGCCCTGCGGCAGCCAGACGGCGGCCGAGGTCGGCCATTCCCGCGGGAAGAAATCCTCCACCGCGTGGATCGCCTGCACGGCACGCCGCACCAGCGGGAAGCCCTGTTCGGCATAGACGATCGCCGGTTCCAGCACGGTCGCGAGGTCCATCGTGCCGTGATCGCGCAGCAGCAGCATCCAGGCGTCGAAGGCGCCCGGCACCACGGCCGGCAGCAGCCCCGTCCCCGGCACCAGCTTGAGCCCGAGCGCCTCATAGGCGCCGACCGTCGCGCTCGCGGGCGCGGTGCCCTGGCCGCACAGCACGGTGGGGGCCGCCGCTCCCGCCGGCCACAGGATGATCGGCACCTCGCCGCCCGGGCCGTTCAGGTGCGGCTCGACGATCTGCAGGGTGAAGCCGGTGGCGACGGCGGCGTCGAAGGCGTTGCCGCCGCGCTCGAGGATCGACATGCCGACGGCCGAGGCGATCCAGTGCGTGCTGGCGACAACGCCGAAGGTGCCCTTGATCTCCGGCCGGGTCGTGAAGGACGTATCCATGGCGCTCCGACTCGCGTTCACGCGGAAAAGGTGAGAATAACGGCTCTGGTCCTTTCGCGCGATTTGCTGTCATAGGCGGCGCGTCCGCATTGTCTGGCGCTATCCCATGCCCGCGCGGGCCCAACGAGGACGAGCCGTGCTGGCGGTCGGCGACGCATTCGCTGGATTAGGATCGGGCTCTGCCACCGCCTTCGCCGGTTCACGCGTGCTGGAGTCAATCCGACCGCGGCAGGGATCGGATCCAGGCGATGAGTGCCGTCAGATCCTCCGGCTGCAGCTGCGCATAGGCCTTACTCTGCATCGGCGCGGCAAGCTTGCGTCCGCCCGGGGCGACCCCTTCCACCAGCGCGTGGCGGATGTCGTCATCGCTCCAGCCGGTGAGCGCCGCGGGAGTGATCGCCGGCGCCGTCACGGTGCCCCACGGCCCCTCGAACACCATCCCGCCGCGGCCGGCGCCGCCCGCGAGATCGGCCTCGCCTGTCGCGTCGGGAGTCGAATGGCAGCCAAGGCAGCGGGCCAGCGTGCCGATGTACCATCCACGCTGGAGCGTCGCGTCGGAAGCCGCGGCCGCCGGCGGGCCGGGAACGCCGGCCACGGGTGCCGGCGGGAGCGCGTAATGCGGCGGCGACAGGGCATTCGCCACCGGGGTCCGTGAGCGCAGATAGGCAACGACCGCGTCGAGGTCGGCGGGGGTGAGCACCGCGTAGAACTCATAGGGCATCGCCGTGGCCATCCGGCTGCCGTCCGGCCGCACCCCGTGCGTGATGGCGCGGGCGATCTCGGCATCGCTCCATCGCCCGATTCCGGTCGTCGGATCCGGAGTAATGTTGGAGCCCTGCACCTTGTACATGTCCGTTTCGACGACGCGTCCGCCGGCGAAGGGCTTCCCCGCGGGGCCGGGTGCCGTGTGGCAGCGACCGCAGATCATGACGGTGTTGACGAGATAGGCGCCACGCTGCTCCGCCGCGGCATCTTCCGCACCGGCGGCCGCAGGCGCGAGCAGCGCCGCTGCGAGCACGATGCTCCGTATCACTTCCATCGTTCCCTCCCTCAAGGGCTCGCCCGGTCTTTGCGGGCTTCGTCCATGCTGCCATTTTCCGGCAGGATCGTCAGGCTTCGCGGGCCAGCGGCGACCCGGATTCGTACGGCAATCCGGAGCTCGGCGAGGTCGATCAGGACGAGCTCATCGCCGGCCCAGTCGACCGCCGCAGCCCGCGCCGGCGAGAGCGACACGATTCCCTCGGGATAGGCCCCGATCCGCATCGTCGTGGTCACCGCCAGCGTATCCGGATCGAGCATGGCGAGCTTGCCGCTTTGCTGGTTGCTGACGAGGACGCGCGAGCCATCCGACGCGACAGCGACCCCGTAGGGCATCAAGCCGACCCTTGGGCGCGCCATCTCCCGCAGGCCATCGGCCACGATCACCGACACATCTCCGCTCTGCACATTGGCGACGAAGATGCGGGCCCGGTCGGGCGAGAGCGCCAGCGCGAACGGTGCGCGGCCGGTGGGCACGGCGGCGATCCGCGTCATGGCGCTCAGGTCGACCACGCTCAGCGTGGCGCCTTCGCGGTCGGCGACATAGACCCGCCCGGTCGTTTCGTCGACGGCGATGCCCGCCGGCGAACGGCCGACCGCGGCGCGCCCGGTCTCCACGCCGGTTTCGGCGTCGACGCGGATGAGCGCGTCCCCATCCCAGTCGCTGACGACAAGCGCGCGCCCGCCGTCGATGACGGCGATGCCGAAAGGCTCCCGCCCCACCCGGAACTGCGCGTCGACGCGGCGCCGCGTGACGTCGATCCGTGAGACGAGGCCGAGATCGGGATGGGTCACGTACATCCGGCTTCCATCCGGGGCCGCGGCAATGCCGGCCGGCACACGCGGCACGGCGATGGTTGCTACCGCGATGGCCTGATCGGTATCGACGAGCGTAACGGTTCCGGCCTGCTGCGATACGACGGCCAGAACGGTCGAGCCCCATGCCGGCCCGATCGCGAAGAGGGCGAACCACGTAGCCACGGTAGCCGCGCTCCCGCGGGCGGCCCGTCGCGCTGTCCTCATTGCCCGCCGGCTTTCGCCTTCAGCCCCTCGAGGCCGCGCCTGATGAAATCGGTCATCGCGGCGATGGCGGTTTCGTCGTTGAGGTCCTCCGGCGGCTCGTTGGTGGTGTCGGCGCGGTAGAAGCGCGCGCCCCATTTCACCTCGCTGCCGCCGGCGGCCGGCAGCACCTCGATGCTGGCGGTGTAGAAGCTCACCGGGATCGCCTCGGTATTCTCCTTCGACAGGCGGTAGGAGATGCGCTTGCCGGCGGTGTCGACATCGTCGAGACCCTCGGTGATCGTGCCCTTCTGCAGTGTCAGCGCGCGCTCGGCGCCGGCGGCATTGCCGCCGGTGGCTTGCACCTCGCGCACCAGCGGATGCCATTGCCCGATGCCGCCGAAATCGGCGACGATCGCCCACACCTGCTCGGGCGGGGCGGCGATGGTGATGCTCTCATCGGCCTTCTGCGGCGTCGGCCCATGCGCCGCTGCCGTGGCGAGGCCGGCGAGCATGAAGAGGAGGGCGATGGCGATCCTTCCGGGCATGCGGTCTTTCCTTCAGTCGAGAATAGGAGAGCGCCGGCGGGTGGCGACGCCGGTGGCGTAGAGTGTGGCCAGCGCACACAGGGCGAGCGTCGCGGGGATGAAGGCGGTGTCGACGCGGGCGGAAACGGGGCGCGGTCGGGTTGCCTGTGCGACGAGGCCGCCAACGGTTCGAGGATCGGCGAGCCGCGCATAGTGGAGCCCGGTCTGGCCCGCGAGCGCGCGCAGATGAGCCTCGCGGAGGGCGCTCAGGTGCTCGGTACCGCTCGCGGCCTCCCCGCCCCAGGGGGCGTTGCGGGGGTTCCAGCCGGCGCGCGAGGGGGCATCGGCCGGCGGTGGCCCGGAGCGGTTCTCCTGCGGAACGTCGTTCTCGGCGTAGAAGCCGACCTCCCGCCCATCGTCGTCGAATTTCGGGATCGGCGAGGGATCGACCGAGCCGACGCCGAGGAGGAGGCCCGCCACCTCGTCCGCCTTGCCGTCGAAGGAGGGGAGGGTGCCGCCGGCCAGGGGGGGCGCCTCGTGGCCGTCGGTAAGGAAGACGAGATCGCTGTGGAGGCTGGCGGCGATGGCGATCCCGGAATGGATGCCGCGCGCGACGTAGCTGTCGCCTTCCCATGCCATGCGCCAGTCGAGGGCGTCGATGGCGCCGTCGATGGCGGCGAAGTTCTCGCAGACCTCGGCCGGCTCGAACAGCAGGAAGGTGCGGCGCTCGGTGAAGATGCCGAGCCCGAGGCGTGACTGGCAGGGCAGATTGGCCAGCAGCGCGCGCCCGGCCTGCCGGGCCGCGGCGAGGCGGCTGAGGGGCGCGCCCGATGGTGACGCGTCGCGCACGTTCATGCTGCCGGTCACGTCGATGACCAACAGCACGTCGCGGGCCTCGCGCGGCAGCGTTATGCGGGGGGCGAGAAGCGCCGCGACGAGGGCCACGAACGCGACGACGAGCAGCCAGAGCCGGCCGTCGCCGCCCGGGCGGAACGCGGCTGCCGGGGCCGGGCTCATGGCAACCCCTTCGGCAGGCCGGGCAGGTCGGTCCACAGCCGCTTGGCCGCCTCCGGCGGGATTTCCTCCCCATCGACTTCGATCTGCGGGAAATCGCGCACCAGCCGCATGGCGACGTCGAGATTGTACTTGGCGTCCCAGAAGTCCGGGTCGAGCGCCAGCGCGCGGCGGTAGCCCTCCTTCGCGAGGCGGACCAGCGGAACAGCGGGATCGATGTCGTTCGACTGGAGATGCTCGATCGCGGTGCGCAGGCGGGCATTGGCCAGTTCGTACTGGGCGGCGATGGCGACGCCGGCATCGTCCGACGCGGCGATCCGGTTCACCAACGGTTGGGCTTCATCGAGACGGTCGCGGGCGGTGAGGAAGGCGACGCGGGCATAAAGCACCGGCGGCCGCGCCTGCGGGTCGACGGCGAGGTCGCGGCCACGGGCGAGGTCGCCGATCAGGGCGTTGTCCCGGCGGTCCGCCAGCAGTCGCGCGCCGTACCACGCGCTCGCGCCGAGGCTGCCGATCAGGGCGAGGCAGGCGAGCGTTATGAAAAGCCGCGCCCGCGTCATGCCGCCCTCCGCAGCGGTTGCACGTCACGCACCGGTTCCGACGCGGCGCGGGGAGCGCGACGGACAAGCGGGCGTTCGGCGAGCTTGGCGGCCAGGAGGAGCCCGACGGCCAGGGCGGCCAGGGCGAAGGCCTCGCGATGCAGGTCCCGCCGCGGCACCCGTTCGAGGTAGCTGATCGGCCGGGTTTCCTGCCGGTCGATCTCGGTGATCGCCTGCTCGATCGCCTGCGGACTGGTCGCCTCGAAGGCCCGGTAGGGGACGCCAAGGCTTTGAAGGAACAGATGAAGATGCCGCTCGGGATTGGCCTGCGGCGTGTCCTCCCCGGGCGGGGGCGCATCAAAGATTCCGCGCGATCCGCGTGAGCGCAGGAACAGCCAGTAGAGATGGACGGGGGTGCGGGCGGTGGCGCTGCGCAGGGCTTCCTGCACCCGCCGGTCGATCAGGCCGGCGCCGTCGGAGACGAGGAGCACGGCGCGGGAGGCTTCGGCGGTATCGTCGGCGAAGGTCGAGAGCGCCAGCGCCAGGCCGCGCCCGACATCGGTGAAGGCGAGGCCGGGGCGGTCGATGGCGGCGATCGCCGCGCCGACGACATCGTGATGGTCGGTGAGCGGCAGTACCGGCATGGGCGAGGTGGAAAAGGCGGCCACGCCGATGCGGTCATGCGGCCGGCGGGCGACGAAATCGGCCAGCAGGCGCTTGGCCGCGCGCGACTTCGATTCCTCCTCGCCGGTGGGGGCGCGGTCGGCGAAGGTATTGTCCATGCTTGAGGATCTGTCGAGCAGCAGCACCAGATGCGCGCCCGTTCCCTGCCGCTCGACGCTCTGCTCGCGCCGGTTGAGGCCGGCGAGGCCGAGCACCAGCGCGGCGATGGCGAGGGTGCCGGAAAGGGGGATCGCCAGGGCGACGAGGCGCGAGGGCAGGTCCGCCGGCACGATGGTCGCGGAGGGGACGCCGCGGCGGACGAACGGCCCGGCGAGCCAGGGCAGCAGCGCCAGCACGAGCAGTGCCAGCACGGCCGGCCGATCCACGCCAATATCGAAAAAAGCGAGGTTTTCCAGACTCATGCCGTGCCTCTCTCGATCGCCCGCAGGCGCCCCGACAGGGCCGCGAGGGCGGCCGGCGGCATCTCGCCGAGCGCGCCCGCGAGGTCGCTGGCGAAGAACGCGCGGCGGGAGGCGGCGAAGAGCCGCCCGATCTCCGCTTCGGCCGCCCGGAACTCCGGATGGGCCCCGAAAAAGGCCGGCAAATCCTCCGCGAAGAGGCCCTTTCCGGCGGTCGCGTCGAAGGCACGGTGGAGGGCGATCAGCCCCTTGCCGTAGGTGGATGATGAGTCCAGTGAGGTGGATGATGGGTGCGATGCGGTGGACGATGAGACCGATCCGACCGATGCGTGCAGCGCGGCGCGCACCGTGCGGTCCGCCCGGGCGAAGGGCCGCGCGCGGCGCCGGCCGAACGGACCCCACCCCATCTGCCAGGCAAGCACCAGCAGCGCGAGGGTCGCGGTTCCGATCCCGGCGGCGAGCCCGCGCCAGGCCCCGGCGGTCGGGATCGGGCCGGGCTCGATGTCCGGGCGCAGCGTCATCGGCGAGGAGCCGGCGGAGGCGACGATCTCGCGCAGCGGCGACATCACGAAGGACCAGCCGGGCACGCGGATCTCCACCCGGCGCTCGCCGTCGAGCGCGGCGAGCGCCAGCGGCGGGATGTCCATCCGCTTGGGCTCGAGCGGGGCGTAGAAGGTCTGGTAGTCGAGGCGGAGCACGTAACGGCGGATGCCGCCGCCGGTGCCGCGTTCCTCCAGCCGGACATCGCGCAGGTCCAGCCAGTAATCCACCGCGCGCGGCCGCGGCAGGCTGGCGGGATCCAGCCGGAAGGCCTCGTCCAGCTCGATCTCGACGGCAAGCGGCAGCGCATCGCCGAGCACGTGGCCGAAGGGGCGGGGGGCATAGAGCTCGACGGAGCGCACCTGCGCGAGCGCCGGTGGGGCCGCCCCGAGCCCGGCGAGAAGGCAAAGCGCCAGCATCCCTCCGCGCGCGCCCACTCATCCCTCCATCAGGCGCCGGGCGAGGGCATCGGTGTCGAGCGTGTCGGCCAGTTCGAAAGGCCGCAGGCCCCGCGCGGCGAACGCCGCCGCCAGCGCGCCCTGCCGCTCGCGTGCCTGCGCCCGCCAGCGCGCCCGCAGCGCCGGGCGCATGAACACCAGCCGGGTCGCGCCGTCCTCGAGGTCGGCGACCTCGATCAGCCCCCACGCGGGCAGCCCGTCGTCGAACGCGCTGTCGCGGATCACCACGGGCACGACGTCGTGCCGCCACAGACTGTCGAGCACCGCCGCGATCCGCGCCGGCGGCAGCAGGAAATCGGAGATCAGGAAGACGAGGCCGCGGCGCAGCGCGAGCCGCTCGGCCGCCGCCTCCAGCCCGGCGGAGCCGCCGCGCGGCGCGGCCGCGGCGAGGCGCTCGAACACCTCCTCCTCCAGCCCGCGACGGCGGCCGGGCGGCAGGCTGACGTCGTCGCGCACGGCGTCGTCGCAGCCGACCAGCGCGAAGCTGTCGCCGCTGCGCACCGCCGACAGCGCGAGGACGGCGCAGAGCTCGGCCACCCGCCCGGCCACGGCCGCGCCGAACCGCATGGAACCCGAGAGGTCGACGATGGCGGCGACCGGAATGGCGCGGCGCGGCGCGAACTGGCGCACCTGCAGTTCGCCGAACGGGTCGCGCAGCGAGGCGCGCAGGTCGATGCGGCGCGGGTCGGGATGGCGCAGCAGGCCGACATGGCGGCGGAACTCGCCCTCGGCACCTTCGCCATGGCCGGGATGGGCGCCGGGCAGCACGCCTTCGGGGCGCCAGCGCAGCCGGTAGGGCAGCGGCTGGCGGGTCTCGGATCGGGCGATCGTCGCCGCGCTCACGGCGCCGGCACCCGGTCGAACACGGCGGCGATGAGCGCGCCGACGAGGCGCTCGCGGCGCGGCTCATAGACCGGATCGAGGAAGATGCGGTGCGCCATGACCTCGGGGAAAACCGCGCGCACGTCCTCCGGCACCACCATGTCGCGCCCGTCGAGCCAGGCGCGCACGCGGGCGGCGCGGACGAGGTACGACATGCCGCGCGGGCTGGCGCCGCCCTGCACCAGCCGCGCCATGTCGGCGCCCTCGATCGCGATGCCGGCCGCGGCGGGCGCGCGGATGGCATCCCAGAGCGCGGCGACATAGGTTTCCAGCGTCGCGCTGGTGCGGACGCCGCGCTGGATGGCGCGGGCGAGCGGCTCCAGCGCCTCGGGATCGAGCACGGCGGGCTCGACCTCGTCGAGCAGCGTGTCGACGTCGTGGAAGCGCGGATCGAAGACGAGTTGGCGCCGGGCGTCCGCGTCGTCGGGGATGGCGACCTCGACCTCCATCAGGAAGCGGTCGCGGGCGGCGGCGGGAAGCTCGAAGGTCTCCTCGCGCTCCACCCGGTTGCGGTCGGCGAAGACCTGCACGTGCGGGAAGCGGTAGTCGCGGTTGAAGGCCGAGACCGAGCGCTCCGCCATCAGCCGCAGCAGCAGCGAATGCACCTGCGGGCGGGCGCGGTTGATCTCGTTGAAGAAGAACACCGAGAGCGCTTCGCCCTGCCGCAGCAGGGGCCCCGGATCGATGCGCGGCTTGCCGTCCTCGCCGAGATGGGCGTGGTAGACGAGGTCGGCGGGCATCAGGTCGATGGTGCCCTCGATGCGCTCGAAGGCACCGCCGGTGGCGCGCGCCATGGCCCGCAGCAGCGTGGTCTTGCCGACGCCGACATCGCCTTCCAGCAGCACGTGGCCGCGCGCGAAGGTGGCGATGGTGAGGAGCCGCAGCACGCGCGCCTGCCCCAGCACCACCTTGCCGATCTCGCGCTCGAACCTGAGCGCGCGCTCGCGCCAGTCCGACAGGGCGGCGTCCGTCTCGCGAACAGCCCGCATGATGGAATCCCCCGCCGCCTCGCATGCGGCGCCCCCGCGCTGGAGGCGGGATGCGCCGGAAACGATAAAAACGGCGCGGCCGACGTGCCGGGCAGGCCCGTCATCGTGCGGCCGCGCCAGTCAACCCACGCCGGGAAACCCCGGAGGATCGCGGGACGGGCCGGAGAAGGCCCGCCCACAAGTGGGTTCGTGAAAGCTGTGCGAAGGCGACGCGTCAGTTGGGAATCTTGCTGACGTCGTAGACCCACTGGCCGGTCTTCTTGAAGTAGTCGACCCGCTGGGCGTTGCGCGCTTCCATGCCCTTGATCGATTCCGACTGCTTGTTGAGCTCCTTCGGGTCGTGCTTGGGATCGTATTTCGAACCGGCGACCTGCGCGGGATAGCCGGGCTTGGGCTCCCAGCAATTGCCGGGCGCCTTGCAGTTGGTGCCGTCATAGGCGCTGGCGCCGCCGGCCATGGCGAGGGCGAGGATGCCGGCGCCGGTGGTGGCGAGGGCGAGCTTCAGGCTGCGATCGATCAGGCTCATGATGCGTTTCCTCCTGTTGTCGTCTTTGTTGTCCGGCGTGCTCAGCCCGCCGGCCCGCCGCACTCGGGCGGCATCACGTCGGATGGCTCGATGTGCTTGGCGTTGGCGTCGAAAGGCGTGAACGCCTTCCGCTGGGCTTCGGTGAGCCAGGTCGCGCCCTTGGGGTCGTCCTTGTAGAGGTGGCGGACCCAGGCCATGGCCAGCAGCATCTCGTTGAGGTTCAGCGCGCCGTACATCGGGCCCATCTGGCCGTTGGCGCCGCCGAATATGGTCTCGAAGAGGCCCTGGTCGGTCTCGTTCTTGGGGTAGGTCCAGTAGGAATCGTTCAGCCCCGGCCCGATCTTGCCCTCGCCGTAATGGCCATGGCAGCCCGAGCACATGGACAGGAAGATCTCGTGCGCCTTGGGCAGGCAGATCTTGTCCTCGTTGTAGATGTTGACGCCGGTTTCGAGGAACGTCCTCACCGCCTTGGTGTCGCGGCCCTCCTCCGGCGCCTCCGACAGGTCGAGCGGCTGGCCGGTCACCGTGTGGGTCAGCATGATCGCGGCATGGGCACCCCAGGCGAGGGTGCCGACGGTGAGGAGCGCCGCGGCCGTCTTGAGGATGAAGCTCTGTCGCATGGGACCTTTTCGCTGGGAGAGGCGGAAGGCGGCCCCGGCGGCGAGGCCGGGGCGCGGGAGCCGTCAGCTGTTCGGCTTGAGCAGCGGGATGCCTTCCTCGCCGAGGATCCGCTCGATCTGCGGGCGCGCCTTGTCGATGCCGGCATTGATGTCGGCGAGCAGGGCGGCGTCGTCCTTGCGCACGCCGACCGCCTGGTCGTAGTGCAGCGGGATCTCGCTGCCGTCCGGCTTGTCGATGCCGTTGGCGATCACCGTCATGCGCAGCGGCGTCGAGGACGACTTGACGTAGCGGGCGATCTCGGGGGCGAAGGCGATGCCGACATCGGCCTCCCCGCCGGCCACCTCGCTGACGATGCGGTCGCCGGGCACCTGGGTCCACTGGTTGCGGCGGGAGACGAAGTTGACCAGCGAGTACATGTAGGCGGCGTTGTCCTCGAAGCGGCCGATGCGCTTCAGCAGGGTCTCGGCCGGCGAGTAGAAGCGCACCGCGAAGCGGGACTGGTCCTTGACCTGCGGGTCGTCCCACTTGTCGGCGGTGATGTTTCGGTCCGCCTTGGTGAGCAGCACGTAGCCGGTGCGGTAGTAGGGCTTCGAGGTGGCGAGGCGCGGGTCGCCGGCGTCGACGCCCATGACGACGTCGCAATTGTTGGTCTCGAGCTGGTCGCGCACGAGATAGACGCCAGGCTTGTCGTTGCGCACGAACACCGGCTTGCGGTCCATCGCCTGCGCCAGCGCGATGGCGATGCGATCCTCGAAGCCGCTCGAATCCTTGGCCGAGAACGGCGCCTCGACATTGGAGGCGCAGATGCGCAGTTCGGTGGCCGTGCCGGTGGCGGCGCCGGCGAGCCCGGCGAAGGCGAGGCCCGCGGCGGCGAGGCCGGCGGCGGCGAGGGCGATCCGGCTGACGGATGAAGCCGTCGACATGAGGGTTCCTCCTTGCGGCGTTCTCCCCGCGGTCCGGCCGGCGCAGGGCGCGCGCTCCGGGCTGCATGGGGCGGGGGATGGCGGAACGGCTGCCCGTCGCGGGGGAGCGCGCCGGGCAGCCGCCGTGGAGCGGCCGGACGATCAGCCGCCGTTGCGGATCACGGTGGTGGAGTATTCGCCGACGTTCGGGTCGTCATAGGGACCCTTGCCGTCGAGCGAGAACACCATCACGCCGCCACCCATCTGGGTGTAGTGCTGGAGCTGCTTGAACGCGCCCACCGAGCCGAGACCGGCGGTCGGGTCGTTCAGGTCGAACACCAGGCCGACGCCCGGCCAGCCGCCGACGCCGTAGTAGATGGCGACGTACTGCTCGCCCTTGTGGGTGTAGGTCATCGGGTGGCCGATCACGCCGGAGGGCAGCTTGAACTTCCAGAGCAGCTCGCCGGTGTCGCTGTCGCGGGCCTTGATGAAGCCGTCCAGCGTTCCGTAGAACACCACGCCGCCGGCGGTGGCGAGCGTGCCGCCCCAGGCCGCGAACCGCTCCATCACTTCCCACTTGTACTTGTTGTTGATGGCGTCATAGGCCTTCACCTGGCCCAGGCCCTCATACTTCTGCCGGTCGCCCTTCGGGCCGGGATACATCCACAGCGTGGCGCCGACGAAGAACTGGCCCGCGCGGTAGGGCAGCATGAACGGTTCCCAGTCCATGCAGATGTGGTTGATGCCCATGAAGAAGGAGGCGCGCTGCGGGTCGTAGCTGTCGTGGCCCTGGTTGTGGTAGCCCATCGCCGAGGGACAGATGTCGCGGCCCTTGTGGTCCATGCGGGTGGCGTATTCGGGATCGCGCTGCGGCAGGCCGGTCTTGAGGTCGACCTGCTTCACCCAGTTGACGGTGTCGTCGATCTTGTCCGCCGAGATCAGGTCGCCATTGGTGCGGTCGAGCGTGTAGACGATGCCGTTGCGGTCCGGGTGGGTGAGGAGCTTGCGCTCCTTGCCGGTCTTGTCCTTCTGGTCGGACAGCATCATCACGTTGACGCCGGCATAGTCCCATTCGTCGTGCGGCGTCTTCTGGTAGCCGAACTTGGCCTCGCCGGTGTCGATGTCGCGGCCCCAGATGGTCATGGTCCACTTGTTGTCGCCCGGACGCATGGTCTCGTTCCACGGCGCCGGGTTGCCCGAGCCGTAATAGACGAGGTTGGTGCCGGGATCGAAGGCATACCAGCCCCAGTTGGTGCCGCCGCCGATCTTCCAGGCGTCGCCTTCCCAGGTGCCGGTGCCGAGGCCCTTCTGGCCGTAATGGGGATTGGCGCTGTTGAAGTCGTCGGCGAGCTTCACCTCGTTGTCCGGCCCGGTGGCGTAGGCGCGCCACTTCTGGGCGCCGGTCGCGATGTCGTAGGCGGTGACGTAGCCGCGCACGCCGAGCTCGGCGCCCGAGGAGCCGATCAGCACCGTGTCCTTCACCACATAGGGGGCGATGGTCAGCGTCGAGCCGACCTTGATGTCGGAATTCTCGAGCTTCCAGAACTCCTCGCCGGTGTCGGCCTTGAGCGCGACGACGTTGCCGTCGAGCTGGGTCTTGATGATCAGCGGGCCGACCGTGCCGTTGCCCGGCCAGTAGGCGAGGCCGCGATTGACCACGTCGCAGCAGGCGACCGCGCGGGCGGTGGGGTTCTGCTTCGGCTTGTGCTGCCACAGGATGTGGCCCGGATCGTCGAGCCCGAGCGCGAAGGTGGTGTTGGGGAAGGGCGAGTGGACATACATCACGTTGTCCACGACGAGGGGCGTGCCCTCATGGCCGCTGAGCACGCCGGTCGAGAACGACCAGGCGGGGCGCAGCTGCTTGACGTTCTGCTTGGTGATCTGGTTGGCCGGGCTGTAATTGTTGGCGTTGTAGTTCTGGCCGGTCATCGGCCAGTTGTCGGTGCTCTTCGACAGCTCGACGAGCTTGTCATTGGCGAGCGCGGGGGCGATGCCGCCGCAGGCCGCCGCCAGTGCCGCGGCCATGGTAAGCGCGGACACCGAAGAATAAAGTCGGCTCATGGGAACTTCCTCGCGTTTCCTGCATCCCGGACAGTCCGGATCCGGCCCGGTGGGCCCGGTCCGGCACGGCTCTTCTTGCTGTCTCCGATCCTCCCGCGCGGGGTATGGCGATGACCGCGCGGTCTAGTCCGAAAATCGAAGTGTTGCTTATAAAGTTCTTAGAGTTATCTTGTGGACGTCGACATGATGAGCGCGGGTCGAAACGACTGTCTTTAGGCAGGATGGAAAATATGGCGGGAACTAGTTCCCGATTCGCGGGAGAAATCGCCTTCCTCGCCACGCGCGGCTTGTTCAAACGGCGAAAAACTGGTCTTCTTTCCGCTTCCTGATGGTTCGTCGGTGGTCGCGGTCGCCGCCCGTTCCGCGCCGGCGGCACGTGCGACATTTCGGCTCCGACGTGTATTCGCGCGACGACAACTTGAGCTCATAAGAACATCATAAGTAATATGCGCCACCGCCCGACCGCCTTCCTCCGCCCGCTGCTGGCCGGCCTCGCCGCCCTGGCGCTGGCCGGCTGTCCCAGCGAGAGCCAGCCGCCGTCGCGCGGCGGCACCGCCTCCGAGCGCGTCGCGCCCCCCGGCGACGGGATCGCGCGCAAGGTGTGGCTCGACCCGGCCGACGCGGTCGATCCCGAGGTGTGGCTGGCGAGCCGGGAGGCCGGCCACGACGTCGCCGCTGACAGCGCCGGCGCGATCCGATGGAAGGCGCTGCTCGCCGACGCCGATTCGCGCTTCGGCGAGAGCGACCGGATGATCGCCAACCGCGCCGCCCAGCTGGAGGGCATGCTGGCGGAGATCGGCGCCCGCGAGAGCGCGCACGACATCGTCGTGCGCTTCCTGCCGCTGGCCGCGCCCGGGTCGCGCCGCGGCTTCAGCGACCTCTGCCAGCATTATTTCAACCTGCGCCGGCAGGGGGCGACGCCGGAGGCGGCGCTGGCGACGCTGCGCGCGCCCGCGGCGGAGCCGGGCCGATGAGCGCGGCGCGCCCCGGCCGCCCCGGCACCTTCTGGCGCCGCCGCTCGCTGCGCTGGCAGGTGATGGCGTCGGTCGTCGTCATCAATCTCTGCGCGGCGCTGGTCGCCTTCGTGGTCACCATCGCCAACGCCCGGCGCGCCACCGGCGTCGAGATCGGCGCCTCGCTGGCGATGGCCGAGCGCTATGTCGCCGAGACCATCGAGCGGCTGGCGCAGACGGGCGACGGCAGCGTCTCGCTCACCCAGCTGCCGCTGCATGTCGGCGGCCTGCGCCATGTGCGCATCCGCATCGAGGACGCGCAGGGGCGCCTCGTCGGGCTCGCGCCGGCGGCCGGCGGCGAGGGCGGGGCGGAGGCGGGCGAGCACGAGGAGGTGCCCGACTGGTTCGCCGACCTCGTCACCGTCGATCGGGCCGAGCGCGACATTCCGGTGATGGACGGCGGGCGCGCGATCGGCCGGGTGCGGGTGGCCGGCGAGGCCGCCGACGAGATCGCCGAGGTGTGGGAGGACACCACCGACCTCGCCCTGCTGGCAGTGATCGTCAACATCGCCATCCTCGCCGCCCTCTACGTAGCGCTGGGCCGCCTGCTGCGGCCGCTGCGGACGCTCTCGGAGGGGCTGTCCGCGCTCGAGGCCGGGCGTTTCGGGCACCGCCTTCCCCTGCCGCCCGCCCGCGAGCTGGCGGCCATCGCCGACCGCTTCAACGCGCTCGGCGCCGCGCTGAACGCCGCGCGGCAGGACAATGCGCGCCTCGCCGAGCGGCTGGTCCGGGTGCAGGACGACGAGCGCCGGCAGATCGCCTCGGACCTGCACGACGAGCTCGGGCCCTGCCTGTTCGGGCTGCGGGCCAATCTCGAATCGGTGGAACGGCTCGTGGCCGGCGGCGATGCCGTCCGCGCCGGCCAGATCGCCGAGCGCATGGCGAGCCTCGCCGAGATCCTCGACCGCATCCAGGGGCTGAACCGGCAGCTGCTGCGCCGGATCCGCCCGATGGCGCTCGACCACGTGCCGCTGGCGGACGTGATCGCCGACCTCATGGCCGATTTCCGCAGCCATGCGCCGGAGCGGACCTTCCATCTGCGCTGCGAGGGCCTCGCCGAGCGCTATGGCGACAGCGTCGACCTCACCGTCTATCGCTGCGTGCAGGAGGCGGTGACCAATGCGCTCCGCCATGGCGAGGCGAGCGCCATCCGCGTCGGCCTGAGCGCGGACGCCGCCGCGGGGCGTCTCGACCTCGTCGTCGAGGATGACGGCGTGGGCATGGCGCCCGCCGCCGCGCCCGGCTTCGGCATGATCGGCATCGAGGAGCGCCTCGCCGCGCTCGGCGGCAGCTGGCGCATCCTGCCGGCGCGCCCGCGCGGCACCCGCCTCGAGATGTCGATCCCCGCGCGCAGCGCCGCCGCCGGCCGGGGCGGGGACAGCGAAAGACGGGCCGCGGAATGACGACCGTGCTGGTGATCGACGACCACCCGATCGTGCTGCAGGGCTGCCGCCGCGTGCTGCAGGATGCCGGCGTCGAGCGGGTGCTGGAGGCCGGCACGCTGCTCGGCGGCTATCGCCTGTTCCGCCGCGAGCGGCCGGATCTGGTGATCGTCGACCTCGCCTTGCAGGGCAACGGGCTCAGCGGCCTCGTGCTGGTGCGGCGTCTAAGGGCGCAGAACGCGCAGATCCCGATCCTCGTCTTCAGCATGCACGGCGATCCGGTCATCGCCCGGCGGGCGCTGGAGGCGGGCGCCAACGGCTATGTGCTGAAGGATACCGCCTCCGGCGTGCTGCTCGAGGCGTTCGAGCGGGTGCGGCGCGGCCAGCCCTATATGAGCCACGACCTCGCCATGCAGATCGCGCTGCTCGGCAGCCGCGGCCGCTCGGCGGCGCTGGCCGACATCACCCCGCGCGAGTTGCAGGCGCTGTCGCTGCTCGCCGACGGCAAGGACTACAGCCAGATCGCGGTCGAGCTCGGCATCAGCTACAAGACGGTGGCGAACACCTGCTCGCAGCTCAAGGCCAAGCTCGGCGCCAGCACGCTGCCCGAGCTGGTGCGGCTCGCCATCACCTATGTGTCGTCCTCGCCGGGCAGCTGGCGCGCGGACCGGTGAGCGTGCCGGCGGCGCGTGCCGCCGGACCGCTGTCTAGAGGAAGCCGATGCTCAGCCAGGGAACGGCGGCGACGGCGATGATCGCCAGCAGCAGCGCGCCCAGATAGGGAAGCATGTTCCACATCGCCTGATCGGGGGACACCTTGGTGATGGCGCAGGCGGTGTAATAGCCGTAGCCGAACGGCGGCGAGAACAGCCCGAGCCCCATCGAGAGCAGCACGACCATCGCGTACTGCACCGGATGCACGCCGAGCGACTGCGCCACCGGCACCAGCAGCGGGCCGAACAGCACGATGGCGGGAATGCCTTCCAGGATGCTGCCGAACACGATGAAGGCGAGGATCGAGACCAGCAGGAAGGAGATGCGCCCGCCCGGCAGGTCCTTCATGAAGGCGACCAGCGTCTCGGCGAAGCCCGACTGGGTCAGCGCCCACGACATCGCGCCGGCCAGGGCGATGATGATCATGATGGTGCCGGAGATGGCGATGGTCTCGACCAGGATCTCGCCCATGCGGGTGAAGGAGATCCCCCGCATGGTGACGATGCCCACCACCAGCGCGTAGGCGATGCCGATCACTGCCACCTCGGTCGCGGTGGCCACGCCCTCCAGCACCGCGGCGCGGATGATCAGCGGCAGGGCCAGCGCGGGGATGGCCACGACGAAGGTGCGGCCGATCAGCCGGATGTCGCGCTTGTTTTCGCCGCGCTTTTCGCCGCGGGAGCGCCAGTAGACCGCGCCGGAGAGCGCGATCATGCAGATGAAGGCCGGCATCAGCCCGCCGACGAACAGTGCCGCGATCGAGATGCCGGTGACCGAGCCGATGATGATCAGCACGAGGCTCGGGGGAATGGTCTCCGCCGCCGCCGCGGAGACCGCGAGCAACGCCGCGCTGTCGCCCTCGCGCATGCCGCGTTCCTTCATCGCCGGCGCCAGGATCGGCCCGATCGCCGCCATGTCGGCGGCCTTGGCGCCGGAGATGCCGGAGACCAGGTACATGGCGCAGAGCATGACATAGCTCAGCCCGCCGCGGGCCGAGCCGATCAGCGCGATGACGAAGTTGATCATCGACCGCGCCATGCCGGTGTACTGGATCTGGATGCCGAGGAAGACGAACAGCGGGATGGTCAGCAGGATGAAGTGCGACATGCCCTCGTTGATGCGCCCGACGATCACCGTCAGCGGCAGGTCGCTGGTGAAGACGAAATAGGCCAGCGTCGCCGTGCCGAAGGAGAAGGCGATCGGCACGCCGATGACGATCAGCGCCATCACCGCCACGCCGAAGAAGAGCAGCAGGTTGATGTTGCCGAGGTCCATCAGCAGCGGCGGCGTCTTCTCGAGGGCGACGACGAGCGCGGCGGCGACCGCGATCATCCCCGCGAACAGCGCGGGGGTGGCGGCGCGCCACATCTGGATCAGCAGGAACGCGATCATCGCCGCGACGCTGACGAGCGTCGCGAGCGCCGGCACCGAGCCCGGCACGCCGAGATTGGGCGAGGTGACGACATGGTTGAGCTCGATCAGCTCCAGCGTCGGCGTCACCAGCTTGAGCAGGAACACCAGCAGCACGACGTTGGCGAACGCCTCGACCGCGCGCCGCGTGGCGGGCGTGAACTGCGCCAGCACGAAGGTGAGGCGCAGGTGGATCCGGCGCCGGAGCGCGCTCGCCACGCCCAGCATGCCGAACCACAGGAAGACCAGCGTCGCCAGCTCCTCGACCCATGTCACGGGGATGTGGAGGACGTAGCGCGCCGTGACCGCCCATGCCAGCAGCAGGATGTCCACCAGCAGCAGGGTCGCGGCCACCACGTCCACCACCGTGCCGAGAGCGGTCTCGATACGGTCGAGGACGCCGGCCGGGGCTCTGTCGGCGGTGGCGGTGGCGTGCGGCGCGCGGGCCGTCGGGTGCGATGCGTTCATCGCGCTCACCCGAGCGGGCCGGTGTAGAGCTCGAGCGTGTTCCACGCCTTGGCGCCGAACTTCTCCTTCCAGTCCTTGTAGAAGGTGGTGGCGGCCAGCGCCTGCCGGAAGGCCTGGCGGTCGGGATCGACGAAAGTCATGCCGAGGCCGGAGAGCTTGCCCTTGAGGCTCTCGTTGAGCGCCACGAGGTCGGTGCGTTCGGCGAGCGCGGCCGCGCCGAAGTGCTTGGAGACGATGTCCTGCACCTCCTTGGGCTGCTTCTTCCAGAACGGGCCGTTTGCGAGCACCCAGAATCCATCCCACATGTGGTTGGTCATGCTCACATATTTCTGCACCTCGTAGAATTTTCCGCTGTCGACGAGGGGCAGCGGGTTCTCCTGGCCGTCGACCAGCTTGGTCTGCAGAGCGGTGTAGACCTCGCCGAAGCTGATCGACTGCGGCGCGGCGCCGAAGGCCTTGAAGAGCGAGGTCGAGAGCGGGCTCGGCGGGACGCGGATGTGCAGGCCGGCGAGATCGCCGGGCTTCTCGATCGGCTTCGAGCTGGTGGTGATCTGGCGGAAGCCGTTGTCGAACATGCGCTCGAAGACGAACAGCCCGGTATCCATCAGCGCGGCGCGGATGAGGGCGCCGACCTCGCCGTCCATCGCCTTCCACACCTCGTCCATGTTGTTGAAGGCGAAGCCGACGCCGTTCAGCGAGGCGACGGCGGCCAGGTTGGAGAGCTGCGCGCCGGCGAGCGGGTAGAACTGGATCGCGCCCTGCCGGAGCTGGGAGAGCACTTCGAGGTCGCCGCCGAGCTGGCTGTTCGGGAAGATGCGGATGTCGAACTCGCCGTTGGTGTCGGCCTTGATGTTGCGGGCGGCTTCCTCCAGCCGCATCAGCATCGGGTGGCCGGCGGGCAGGTTGGTGGCGAGCTTGTAGGTCGCTGCCAGCGCCGGGCGCACGATGGCGAAGGTGCCGGCGGCGAAGGCGGTGGAAGCGACGAAGGTGCGGCGTGACAGTTTCATGGTTTCCTCCGGAGCGTCGTTGCGGCGCCACTGGCGGGCGCTTGTGCGGCAGATGCCTGGCTTCAGATCTACGGGTTCGGGCGCCTTCGTTCGGGCGCCCGGGTTCAGGCGAGGATGAGCCCTCCGGAGACATCGAGGATGGCGCCCGTCATGTAGCGGGAGGCATCCGATGCCATGAAGAGGACGACGTCGACGATATCGGCCGGCTCGGCGAGGCGGCCGATCGGGATCTGCCCGTTCAGCGCCGTGCCCTCGTCGTCGCTGCGGAGCAGGCCGGCGACCCGCTCGCCGGCGACCGGGCCGGGCGCGATGGTGTTCACCAGGATGCCGTGGCGGGCATATTCGCGGGACAGGTGCCGCGTCATGCCGATCACCGCGGTCTTGGCGGCGGTGTAGGAGCAGCCGAGCAGCGGGCTCACCGAGCGCCCGGCATTGGAGGCGAAGTTGATGATGCGCCCGCCGCCGGCGGCGATCATGTGCGGCAGCACCGCCTTGGCGCACAGGAAGCTGCCGCGCACATTCGACGCGAACACCGCGTCCCATTCCTCCACCGGCGTCTCGTGGGTGACGCGATAGGCCTCGCCATAGCTGCCGGCGGTGTTGACCAGCACGTCGATGCGGCCCCAGCGGGCCAGCGTCGCGTCCACCGAGCGCTGCACCTCGGCCTCGGCCGACACGTCGGCGGTCAGGGCGAGGGCGCTGCCCTGCGCGCCGGCGATGTCCCGCGCGGTCTTCTCCGCCCGCTCGCCGACGATGTCGCTCACCGCGACATGGGCGCCGAGCTCGGCGAGCCGGATCGCCAGCAGGCGGCCGATGCCGCGGCCGGCGCCGGTGACCATGAAGACCTGGCCGGCGAAGATGCCGGGCGCGAAGGCCTCGCGGGCCGTCCTGGTGTCGATCGGTTTCATGATGCGAGCATTCCGGGCGCGAGGCCGCGCGCCGTCACCCCATCGGGCAGCGGCAGCGGCGGGTTGGCGCTGTCGAGGTGTTCGACGGTGACGAAGAGGAGCGGCGCGTCGCCGACATTGTGCAGGTCGTGGAGCATGAATTCGCCGGCGGCGAAGGTCAGGTGACGGGTCTCGCCGGCGAAATACTCCGACGCCCTGGGCGGGCCGCCATTGATGTGCGAGACGGCCTTGCCGGCGGTCAGCGCGGTCCAGAAATAGTCGAGCACGTGGCGGTGGAAGCCGATGCGCTCGCCCGGTTCCAGCCGGATGAACCAGACCCGCGCCCGCTCGCTCTGGGAGAGCAGGATCGTGCCGACGCAGGGGTTGAACGCGTTGCGCTGCAGTTCGGCGGCGAGCGCCGCGTCGAGGACGAAATCGGTCTGCGTCATCGCTCAGCCCTTCGGGATGAAGCTGCGGCCATCGAGGATGGCCTTGCGCCAGCGCGTGGCGGTGAAGCCGGCGAACACCCCCTCCTTCATGAAGGGATCGTTCGCCACGAAGCTCTCGGCCACCGCGCGATCGTCGGTGTCGATGAGGTAGAGGCTGCCGAGCGCGGTCACCCCGTCATCGGCGAGCTTGGCGCCGGCGCCGATGAGCGTGTCGAGATGGGCCTCGAGATAGGCGACATGCGCCGGACGCACCTTCGCGCGCAGATCCGCGGTGTCGGCGGCGTCCTCGGCTATGACCATGTAGGGCATGGGGTGTTCCTGCTCGCTCAGGGGACGATGCGGTCGCGCTGCAAGGCGCGGAACAGGTCGAGGAACATCTCCTCGCTGTCGATGAACTCGAGGAAGCCGTAGCGGCGGCACTTGGTGGTGTCCGACATCACGTCCCAGTCGTTGGAGAAGGCGTAGTTGGCGAAGTTCCAGTTCACCAGCATCGACAGCGGGTGCGGCTCGAGGCCGTGGCGGGCGACGATGGCGTCCCAGAGCTTCTCCTTGCCGGCCATCTTCACCGTCATGTCGACGGTCTCGACCCCGCCCGGCTCCAGCCCGAAATGGCGGGCGAAGACCGGCCAGAGGTTCTGGTAGCGGAAGAAGTCGCCATTGGTGATGTTGAACGCCTCGCCGGCGCAGGCCGGCGTCGTCGCCATCCACACCATGGCGCGGGCGAGCAGGCCGGCATCGGTCGCCTGGTAGACCGAGGTGAAGGCGCCGGGCTTGCCCGGGAAGGTGAAGGGCTCGCCCATCTCCTTCAGCAGCGTCGCATAGGTGGCGATGGTGGTGATGATGTTGAGCGGGTTGCCGAGCGCGAAGCCGCAGATCACATGCGGGCGCGCCGCCGACCACGACCAGTTCTTGCCCGCGCTGGCGGCCATCACGAGGTCCTGCTGGTCGTAGTAGAAATGCGGCACGTCGATGCGCGGGTCGGTCTCCTTCGCCGGCGTCTTAAAGGGGCCGAGATACTGGCCGTAATACTTGGTGCCCTGCAGCAGGCAGACGTGCTGCAGGTTCGGCGCCGCCCGCTCGATCACCGGCAGCACATTGGCGAACATCGCCGCGTTGGGCGCCCGCGTCTCGGCGATCACCTTGTTGTCGAGATAGGCGGTGTAGAAGACGTGGGTCACCTCCGACAGGCTGCCGAGATTGTCGCGGCAGCTCTGCGGGTCCATCAGGTCGGCATGGACGAAGCGGGTCTTGTGCGTCGCGAAATAGGGCGGCTTGCGCGAGACGCCGATGACGTTCCAGTCCGGCTGGCGGTCGAGGTGATCGATTAGGGCCCGGCCCGAGACGCCGGTTGCCCCTATGACCAGGGCGGTCTTCTGCATCACGATAGTCCTTCTTTCCCGGCACCGCCGGCGAGCGGCGGCGGCACGACGACATGCTCGGAGAGGAGGGCGTCCTCCCAGCGTGAAATCCGGCCCTTCAGGGCGACATCCATCCAGCCGCGCAGCCCGGCGCGGCCGGCCTCGGCGGTGGGGCGATCGGCGAACCACAGCTCGACCAGCGCGTCATAGGGAGCCTCGCCCTCCCGCAGTTGCAGGGACCCTTCGGTCCGTGAGTTGAGCAGCAGCCCGGCATCGTCGAGGCTGAGGCGGCCGCGCACGGCGCCGGTATTGCCGACGAGGTCCTTTGCCGCCGCGCGCAGGCGGTCGAGGAACGCGGCCCGCGCCTCGATGCCCGGGCGCTTCACGCACAGCACGAGCTTGAACGGCGCGGCGCCGTCGCCGCCATGCTCCAGCCATTCCTCCGTAGCGAGCAGATGCTCGCGCCGCGCCAGCCATTTCGAGGCGTCAGCCGAGCCGTTGCGGCCGATGTCGGACGCGTAGGACGCTTGGCAGGCCTCCCGGCTGTCGAACCAGAGCTGGGCGATGCCATCGGCCGCCGGCTCGCCCGCGTCCAGCGAGAAGCCGAGCATGTAGCCGCGCAGGCCCGGGAAGGTGGCGGCGATCGGCCCGTGGACCGTGCGCCAGCGCTCCTCGAATCCGGGGCGCGTGAGGCTCGGCACCCGCTTCTGGAACGTGACGAGCTTGATCATTCCGCCGCCCCCCGACCGCGAGCGGTCCGAGGTGCGTCGACGCGCACTGCCATGTTTCCTCCCAGCCGGCTTTCTTGTGGTCGATGTGCGCCGGTCTCGACGATGAAGGCTACGCAGCCGGAGCGAGGGCTGGAACTCCAGCCGAGCGACACATACTGTTGAAACTGTCTCAACAATGCCTCAAGCGGATGAGGAGCGCGATGAGCGTCGACAGCGACATGCAGGTTTTCACCTGCGTCGTGGACAATGGCAGTTTTGCTGCAGCCGCGAAGACGTTGGGGGTGACCCGCTCGGCGGTGTGCCGCCGCGTGGACCAGCTCGAGCGGCGGCTGGGCGTCCGGCTGCTCGACCGGACCACACGTCGCCTTTCACTCACCGAAGCGGGCGAGACGCTGCACGCCCGCGCCGTGGACATCCTCACCCGCATCGCCGAGGCGGAGCTGCTGGTGAGCGACTATGGCGCCGAGCCGCGCGGCACGCTGCGCATCACCAGCCCGATCATGATCGGGCTGCACAAGCTGATCCCGCTGCTTCCCGCGTTCCTCGCCCGCTATCCGCAGATCAAGGTGCAGCTCGACCTGTCGGACGACCTGACCGATCCGGCGCTGAGCGACCACGATATCGGCCTGCGCTGGGGCGAGCAGCAGGGCTCGGCGACGATCATCACCCGGGTGGCCTCCAGCCGGCAGATCATCTGCGCCGCGCCGAGCTACATCGCGGCGCACGGCGTGCCGGAGACGCCGGCGGAGCTGGTCCGGCACAACTGCCTGCTGATGAGCCGGCTCGGCCTCAGCAGCAACGAATGGGCCTTCGTGATCGACGGCAGGCCCACCCGGATCAAGGTGCAGGGCAATTACGTGGTCAATGGCGGCCATGGCAATTACGAGGCGGTGATCGCCGGGCTCGGCATCGGCCGCATGACGGATCTGCGCGTGCTCGAGGATATCCGCACCGGCCGGCTGCGGCCGATCCTGCAGGCCTACGCGCCGGAGGAGGCGATGCCGATCTATGCCGCCTACAAGGCCGGCGCGCTGGTGCCGCCGAAAATCCGCATCTTCATCGACTTCCTGCGCCGCAGCCTGCGCCCGCGCAGCGACTGATCGCGCGCGGCCGGGGCGCGCCCGCGGGCTCCGTCGCGGCGGCGGAACATCGGCAGCTTCCGTCCATTTCGTGATGCCCGTCACAGCCGGGCCGGCGCCGGCGCGCCATTGTGCCGGTGCTGGTCGGCGTGGGGGCGGGTCGCCCAGCGGGGCGGCGGCTTCCGTGGTGGACCAGCGGGAGCCGCCGCTCAGTCGGGGGGCGCGACCGGCGGCGTCACCGGCGCCCGGGCCGATCCGCCAGCGGCGGCCAGATCCGGCCGATCACCGCGTCGAGCGAAAGCGTGCCGGCGCCCCGCGCGACCAGCAGCAGGAAGCAGGTCGCCCAGACGCCATGGGTCGGCCAGGCGTCGGGATAGACGAAGGTCTGGATGACCAGCGTCATCCCCAGCAGCGCGGCGGCCGAGAGCCGGGTGGCGAGGCCCAGCACCAGCAGCACCGGGAAGAGGTGCTCGGCGAGGGCGGCGAGATGGGCGGCCAGCCACGGGTCGAGCAGCGGCAGGCGGTATTCCTCCCGGAACAGCGCGACGGCGCTGTCGGTGACCTGCCAGCCCTCCACCTTGGTCTCGCCGGATTGCCAGAACACCGCCGCGGGGAACAGGCGCGCGCAGAGCGTCAGCAGGGACATGGGGATGGCATCGAGCCGGTGGCGCAGGGTCCGCGCCGCGTCGACGAGGCGTATGCCGGGGCCGGCGGGCTGCGGGACCGAGCGGCCTGCGAGGTCGGTGTTCATGGCGTGTCTCCTGCCGGCAACCGCAGCCGGGTGGCCAGTCCCCCGCCGATGAGTTCGGCGAGCGCGGCGGAAAGATCGAAGGCGGGGTGCCCGGCGCGCGCCGTCTCCGCCGCCTCCTCGAGAGGGGCGCCGCCGGCGAGGGCGACGAGGAACGCGGCGGTGCCGGTCGTGACCGGACGGAGCACCACGTCGAGCCGGGGGCGGTCGATCAGCACCGCCTGCGGCCTCCACTCGGTCACCGGCTCGCCCGCGCCCGTGGCCGCGGCCGCGGCGAGGATGTCCCACACCGGATGGGGCGAGAGCACGAGGGCGACCGCCGGATGCAGGTGGATGCGCAGCTGCGCCAGCACGTCCGGTGGCAGTGCCGCAAAGGCCGGGCCGTCGAGGCGCGGCGCATCGGCCGCGTGATAGGCCCGGGTGCGCGCCGCCTCGATCCGCGCGATGTCGGCGAGGTAGGGCAGTTCGGCCGCCGGCCCGAAGCCGGCGAGGAAACCGGGGAGCTCGTCGCCGAACCGCGCCAGCAGCGGCGAGGCCGGCGGATGATGCTGGATGAAATCCCGCGCCATGGCGCCGAAGAATTCCTCGCCGACCAGCGCGCGGATGGCGGGAAAGCGGGTCTCCAGCGCCCGGATCAGGCCGACCGCGACATTGTTGCGGTAGACCGCGAAGCGGCGCTCGGCCGGTCCGACGAGGCCGGGCGGCGGGCGCCGGCCGGTCGCGGCAAGGCCGGCGGCGAAATCGGCGAGACCGGTCATCGCTCAGGCCGCCCGGCTGCGGGCGTGACGGGCGAGGATGGCGCCGGCCCGCGCCGCCTCGGCCCGCAGGACCGGCCAGTCCGGCACGTCGTTGTCCCATTCGATCAGGCTCGGCAGCGGGCCGGTGCGCGCGATCACCTCGGCGAACAGCGTCCACACCGGATCGGCGACCGGGCTGCCATGGGCATCGATCAGCAGGGGCGCGCCGGTCTCGTCCGCGTCCTCGTCATGGCCGCCGAGATGGATCTCGCCCACCGCCTCCATCGGGAAACGGGCGAGATAGGCACGCGCATCGATGCCGTGGTTCACGGCGGAGACGAACACGTTGTTGACGTCGAGCAGCAGGCCGCAGCCGGTGCGGGAGGCGAGGGCGGCGAGGAAGTCGACCTCGTCGATCGTGCTCTGCGCGAACCGCAGATAGGTGGAGGGGTTCTCCAGCAGCATCCGGCGGCCGAGCGTGTCCTGCACCTGCAGGATATGGTCGCCGACCCGCGCCAGCGTCGCCGGGGTGTAGGGCAGCGGCAGCAGGTCGTTGAAGAAGGCGCCGCCATGCGTCGACCAGGCGAGATGCTCGGAGAAGCTTTCCGGCCGGTAGCAGTCGATCAGCCGGCGCAGCCGCGCGAGGTGGGCCGCGTCGAGCGGCTCCTCTCCGCCGATGGACAGGCCGACGCCGTGTATGGACAGCGCGAACCGCTCGCGCAGCGCGGCGAGGTCGACATGAGGGCGGCCGCCCTCGCCCATGTAGTTCTCGGCGTGGACCTCGATGAAGGCGAGGGGCGACGGCTCATCTGCGAGGATGGCGTCGACATGCTCGGGCTTGACGCCGACGCCGGGGCCGGCGGGCAGCAGGGGCGGCCGATCCGTGGCAGTCATGGGAACCTCCTGGGCAGGAGGAGGGCGCCGGGCGGCGCCCTCCGTTCGGAGCCGCCGTCTCACATCGGCTGGAGGTGGCCCATGCCCTTGGGCGTCTTGATGGTCTCGCAGGTGCCCTTGGCGACGTATTTCCACGCCTTGGCATCGTAGTTCACCTTGGAAGTGCCGGCGCAGGTGGTGCCGGCGCCGGCGGCGCAGTCGTTCTTGCCGGCCATCGACACGCCGTAGCACTTGTCCATGGTCGGCTGCGGCGCCACCGGGCCGGCCGCGGCGGCGGCGACCATGCCGAGGGCGGCGGCGAGCGAACCGGCGAGGGTCGCGGCGGCGAGAGTGGTCCTGGCTGTCATGGGATCGTCCTCTGTGAAGGGTTCTGACCTGTGGCGGCGCCGTGCGAGCGGGCCGGCCACATCTCCTTCTTCGAGGGCGGCCACCATTGCGTTACAGCCGCCGGCGACGAAATATGCAGCCGAACAATTCGTCGCCGGCGGCCCCGCCGCGGCGTAACATCTGGCTGCCCGCCTGCGAACTTACCCTCGGGAATGTGTGACGGATGGACGACCGCGAGCGGCGCTGGGCGCAGTGGATGCAGGCCGCGCTCGCCGGCGACGGCGCCGCCTATGAGCGGCTGCTGCGCGAGCTCGCGCCGGCCATCCGTCTGGTGGTGCAGCGCCGGCTGTCGACCCTCGGCGCGCCGGCGGCGGAATGCGAGGACATCGTGCAGGAGACATTGCTGGCCGTTCACCTGAAGCGCCAGAGCTGGCGGTCCGGCGATCCGCTCGGCCCGTGGTTGTGGACCATCGCGCGCAACAAGATGGTCGACCATCTGCGGCGGCGCGGGCGGCGGGCCGAAGTGCCGGTGGAGGATTTCGCCGAGGTGCTCGCCGCGCCCGAGGAGCGCCCCGGCACCGATGCGGCCGATGTCGAGCGCCACCTCGCCCTGCTGCCGGCGAAACAGGGGGCCGTGCTCAAGGCGGTGGCGATCGAGGGCGCCTCGATCGGCGAGACGGCGCAGCGCCTGAAGATGACGCCGGGCGCGGTGCGGGTGGCGCTGCATCGGGCCTTTGCCAGCCTGTCGGCGCGGCTGAGGAGCGAATGATGAAGGTCGAGCGGACGTGAGGACAGACGATCTCATACGCGGCCTCGCCGCCGATGTGCGCCCGACCCGGGGGCTGGGGGCGGGGCTCGCCGGCGCCCTGGCCGCCGGCCTTGCCGGGGCGCTGGTGCTGTTCGCGCTGATCCTGACGCCGCGCGCCGGCATGCCGGGCCTGCTGGCGGACCCGCGCGTCCTGCTCAAATTCGCGGTGTCGCTGTCGCTGGCCGCGGCGGCGAGCCTGACCGCGCTGCGCCTCGTCCGGCCCGGCGCCGCGGCCGGGCGGGCGGCGCGGCTGCTGGCGGTTCCGGCCCTGCTGCTGGCGGCGGGCGTCGCCGGGGAGCTTCTCGCACGGCCGTCGTCGGACTGGATGCCCGATCTCGTCGGTCACAGCGCGTTCTACTGCACGGTGCTGGTGCCGCTGATATCGGCGCCGCTGCTGGGGGCGGCACTGCTGGCGCTGCGGCGGGGAGCGCCGTCCAGCCCCGCGCTGGCCGGCGCCGCCGCCGGGCTGCTGGCCGGGGGGATCGGCGCGGCGCTGTACGCCCTCCATTGCGGCGACGATTCCCCGCTGTTCCTGCTGGTCTGGTACGGCATCGCCATCACCGCCGTCACCGGCGCCGGGGCGCTGATCGGCCGGCGCGTGCTGGCCTGGTGACGACAGGGCCGGCCCCGTCGCGGGGCGCGGCGCGCGCCGCACGGTCCGGGGCGCGGCGTGGCCATGGCGTGAAACAAGGCATCTACGGCATGAGGCCGGCGCGGGCGATCGCCTAAGGTCGGGCCCGAACCGCCCGACACGCCCCGCCGTCCCGGAGTTGCCCCGATGAGCCGCCTCGCCGAATTCGTCATTGATGCCCATGGCGGCCTGCCGCGCTGGCGCCAGTTCAGCCGGCTGTCGGCGGATCTTCGGCAGGGGGGCGCCCTGTGGGCGCTGAAGGGGCAGCCGCATACGCTCGAGAGCACGCGCGTCAGCGTCGATCTCACCAGCCAGCGGGCCTCGCATGCGCCGTTCGGCGCGGGCGGGCGCCGCTCCCGCTACGAGCCGGGCCGGGTCGCCCTCGAGGCGCCCGACGGCACGGTGCTGGAGGAGCTGCTCGAGCCGAGGCAGAGCTTCGCCGGGCACCGGCTGGAGACGCCGTGGAGCGAGCTGCAGCTCGCCTATTTCGCCGGCTGCGCGATGTGGACCTATCTCAACATGCCGTTCCTGCTGGCCTGGCCGGGGATGGAATCGGAGGAGCTGGAGCCGTGGTCGACGGATGAGGGCGACTGGCGCCGTCTCGCCGTGCGCTTTCCGCCGGCCATTGCCACCCACAGCGCCCTGCAGACGCTCTATTTCGATGCCGACGGCCTGCTGAAGCGCCACGACTACAATGTCGACATTGCCGGCACGACCCCCGGCGCGCATTTCGTCTCCGACTATGTCGAGGTCTCCGGCATCCGCTTTCCCACCCGCCGGCGCATCTTCCCGCGCCTGCCGGACGGCGGCTTCAGCTCAGAACCGCTGGTGGTGTCGATCGACCTCGCCAACATCACGCTGTCCTAGCCGCGGCTAGAGGTTGGAAACGGGCCCCGCGCCGGCGCGGATCGCGCGGGGCACCTCGCCGCGCACGCGGGCGAAGGCGAGCCGCATGCGCTCGCGGTTCTCGAAGCCGACCTCGCGGGCGATCTCCTCGATCGGCAGGCGGGACTGCTCGAGCAGGAGCTGGGCCGCCTCCACCCGCAGCATCTCCACCGCCTTGGCGGGGGTGATGCCGGTTTCGGCGCGGAACAGCCGGGTGAACTGGCGGGGACTGAGGCTCGCCGCCTCCGCCAGATCCTCGATGCTGAGCCGGGCCCTGAGATGCGCGCGGGCGTGGTTCATGGCCCGCTGCACCCGGTCCTCGCGGGCATTGAGATCGAGCAGCACCGAGTGCTGCGACTGGCCGCCGGAGCGGCGCTGGTACATGACGAGGCCCTTGGCCACTTCCTGCGCCAGCGCGGCGCCGTGGTCGCGCTCGATCATGCCGACGGTGAGGTCGATGCCCGCCGTCATGCCCGCCGAGGTCCAGATCGGTCCGTCCTGCACGAAGATGCGGTCGGCCTCCACGCGGCAGCTCGGGAAACGCTCCTGCAGGGCCGGGGCGTACCGCCAGTGGGTGGTCGCGCGCCGGCCGCCGAGCAGGCCGGCGTCCCCCAGGATGAACGCGCCGAGGCAGATCGAGGCGATGCGCCGGGCATTGTCCGCCGACGCCCGCAGCAGCCGGACCAGTCCGGGCGGGGAAATGGGGATCTCCATGCCGGCGCCGACGATCAGCGTGTCGTAGGCATCGCCGTCGAGGCGCCCGGTCAGCACGTCCATGCCGGCGGAGGAGCGGATCGGGCCGCCCTCCTCGGACAGGACCGCCGGTTCGTAGAGGGTCCGGCCGGCGCGCCGGTTGGCGACCTCGAAGGCGGCCATCGCGGCGAGCCCGATGACCTGGAAATCCGGAGCGACGACCAGACCGATCTTCATGTTTCCTCCTCGCCCGATCCGCCGCCCGCAGGTGGTTTGCCTCCCGCGTCTTCGCCACCCCCTCTGGCGGGAATGATGGCATCTATGTCCCGGGCGCTCCTCCCCGCGTGGCCTGCCGCGGCAGGCCCGGCGTGCGTATTGGCAAATTCCGTGCGTCCGGCATGGTTCATGACCGAAAACCGGGCATCCGCGACGTTGCCGGGCCGGGCCGCGGGGGTCTAGCCTGAGCGTCTGTTTCCGACCATGTCCGATCGGCCGGGCGTCGCGGCGTCCCCCAGGGGACCGCGACGGGTGCCTTCGGAGCATTTCCATCGTGTGGACAGGGGCCCATGACCGATCTGATCATCAACCGCTCTCCCCATCGTGTCGAGGTCCCGGACGAAACCCCGCTGCTCTGGGTGCTGCGCGACGTGCTGGGCATGACCGGCACCAAGTTCGGCTGCGGCATCGCCCAGTGCGGTGCCTGCACGGTCCATCTCGACGGGGAGGCGGTGCGCTCGTGCCAGCTCGCCGTCGGCGATGTCGGCACAAAGGCGATCACCACCATCGAGGGGGTCGGCGCCACGCCCGAGGGCGCCCGGGTCCAGAAGGCGTGGCTCGATCTCGAGGTGATCCAGTGCGGCTATTGCCAGCCGGGCCAGATCATGTCGGCGGCAGCATTGCTGGCGGCCAATCCGAACCCGGACGACGCCGACATCGACGCCGCCATGGCCGGCAACCTGTGCCGTTGCGGCACCTATGTGCGCATCCGCGAGGGGATCAAGCATGCTGCGCGATCCTAAACTCGACGGCGGCACCGCCGCCCTCTCCCGCCGTTCCCTGCTGCGCGGCGGCGCCGCGCTGGTCGGCGGCCTCGTCATCGGCATCGCGCTGCCCGCCCGCCGCGCCGGCGCGGACGAGCCCGCGGCCGTGGGTGCGGCGCTCAACGCCTTTGTGCATGTCCCGCCCGAGGGGCCGGTGCGGCTGATCATGCCGGCGGTGGAGATGGGGCAGGGCGTCTACACCTCGCAGGCCATGTGCCTCGCCGAGGAACTCGACATCGGGCTCGACCAGATCGTCGCCGTCCACGCCCCGGCCGACCAGGCGAAATACGGCAACCCGCTCTTCGTCGTGCAGGCGACCGGCGGCTCGACCACGACGATGGCGTGGACCGAACCGCTGCGCAAAGCCGGTGCCACCGCGCGCGCCCTGCTGGTTGCCGCCGCGGCCGCCGAATGGGGCGTCGAGGCGGGCGGGCTCACCACCGCGAAGGGCGTCGTCGCCGATGCCGCCGGCGGGCGCACGCTCGCCTATGGCGCACTCGCCGACCGGGCCGCGACGCTGGCGCCGCCGGACGAGGTCAAGCTGAAGGATCCCGAGCAGTTCCGCCTGATCGGCACCCCGGCGCACCGCATCGACACGCCCGACAAGGCGGTGGGAAAGACGGTCTACGGCATCGACGTCATCCGCCCGGGCATGAGGTTCGCGGCGCTGATGGCCTCGCCGGTGATCGGCGGCACGGTCGGGAAGGTGGATGAGAAGCCCGCCCTGGCGCAGCCGGGGGTGCGGCAGGTGGTGGTGCTCGACGATCTCGTCGCGGTGGTGGGCGACAATACCTGGGCGGCGCAGCAGGGGCTCGCCGCGCTCGATGTCACATGGGTGCCCGGTCCGAATGCCGGGCTGGACCAGGCCCGACTCTGGGCCGACATCGAGACGGCATCGCAGGGCCCCGGCGTCACCGCCCGGAAGGAGGGCGACGCGCTCGCGACGCTGGCGGCCGGGTCGGCCGACAAGGGCACGCTGTTCGAGGCGACCTACGAACTGCCCTTCCTTGCCCACACGCCGATGGAGCCGCTGAACTGCACGGTGCACGTGCATGACGGCGCCTGCGACATCTGGGTCGGCACGCAGGTGCCCGGCTTCTGCCAGATGGGCGCGGCCAAGGTGCTGGGCATCGATCCCTCCAGGGTGACGATCCACAACCACATCATCGGCGGCGGCTTCGGCCGGCGGCTGGAGGCCGACTACGCCGTCACCGCCACCCGCATCGCGCAGAAGGTGGATGGGCCGGTCAAGGTGATCTGGTCGCGCGAGGAGGACATCAAGCAGGACATATTGCGCCCGCTCTATCACGACCGGCTGAAGGCGCGGGTGGAGAACGGCAAGGTCACCGCCTGGCACCACCGCGTCACCGGCGCCTCGATCCTCGCCCGCTGGCTGCCGCCCGCCTTCAAGGACGGCATCGACGGCGACGCGGTGGACGGGGCGGTCGAGCCGCCCTACGCGGTCGGCGACATCCTGGTCGAATATATCCGCCACGAGAGCGTGGTGCCGGTCGGCTTCTGGCGCGGCGTCGGGCCGAACAGCAGCGTGTTCTCGGTGGAGAGCTTCATCGACCTGATCGCGCGCAAGACCGGCGCCGACCGGGTGGCCTTCCGCCGCTCCCTGCTCGGCAAGACGCCCCGCGCGCTCGCCGTGCTGAACGCGGCGACCGCCAAAGCGGGCTGGGGCACGCCGGCGACGGCCTCGCCCTTCGGCGCTCGCACCGGGCGCGGGGTCGCGCTGATGCACGCCTTCGGCAGCTTCCTCGCCTGCGTCGCCGATGTGGCGGTCGGGGATGGCGGCGACGTGCGGGTGACCCGCGTCGTCATCGCCGCCGATGTCGGCAGCGTCATCAATCCCGACACGGTCACGGCGCAGATCCAGGGCGGGGCGACCTTCGGCATCACCACCGTGCTGCACGACGCCATCACCGTCGAGGGCGGCAGCATCCAGCAGAGCAATTTCCACGACTACCGGCTGATCCGCATCGACGAGATGCCCGCGATCGAGGTGGAGCTGATCGCGAGCCGCGAGAAGCCGGGGGGCATCGGCGAGCCGGGCACGGTGATCGTGCAGCCGGCGGTCGCCAACGCCCTCTTCGCGGCGACCGGGGTGCAGCTCACCCGCATGCCGGTCGATCGTACCCTCATTGCCAAGGCGGGGTGACCATGCGGCGCAAAACCCTGCTTCTCTCGCTCGCCGGCCTCGTCGTGGCCGGAGGTGTCGCGGCGCTCGTCGTGGTCGGCTGGATGGTGTTCCAGCCCGGCGCCTATGGCTTCGCCACGGGCACGCCGGTGCCGCTCACCGCCTACAAGGGCGCCTCGCCCGCCGGTCCGCCGGTGGAACTCGCCAGCGCCGATGCGGCGACGCGCGGCGCCTATGTCGCGCGGATGGGCGATTGCGAGGCGTGCCACACCGCCCGCGGCGGCGCACCTTTCGCCGGCGGGCGGCCCTTCGTGCTGCCGTTCGGCACGATCTACACGCCCAACATCACGCCCGATCCGGAAACCGGCATTGGCAAATGGACCGACGCGCAGTTCCTCGACGCCGTGCACCGCGGCATCGCGCCGGACGGCTCGCGCTACTACCCCGCCTTCCCCTATCCGTCCTACACGTTGATGACCGACGCGGACGCGCTGGCGATCAAGGCGTATCTTTTCGCGCTCCAGCCGGTGAAGCAGGCGAACCGCCCGAACACGTTCGCCTTTCCGTTCAACCAGCGCTGGCTGATGGCGATCTGGGCGACGCTGTTCAACCCGGACGAGCGGTTCCGGCCGGTGCCCGAGCAGAGCCCGGAATGGAACCGCGGCGCCTATCTCGTCGAGGCGACCGGCCATTGCGGCGAGTGCCATACCCCGCGCAACCTGATGCAGGCGCTCGACCAGCGCAGGAAGTTCGGCGGCGGTGTCGCCGAGGGCTGGAACGCCTACAACATCTCGACCGACAGGGTCAGCGGCGTCGGCGACTGGAGCGCGGAAGAGCTGGCGGCCTATCTCGCCGAGGGGCATGCGGCGGGCCGCGGCGTCGCCTCGGGGCCGATGGGCGAGGCGGTCGAGCTGAGCCTGTCGCATCTCACCCCCTCCGACATCGCCGCCATCGTCACCTATCTCCGGAGCGTGCCGCCGGTGGCGGGCGATCTGCCCGGGCTGGCCGGGCCGGCGCCGGCGGCGCCCCGTCTCGCGGGGCTCGACAACCCGGTGGGGCAGCGCATGTTCCAGGGCAATTGCGCGGGCTGCCACGCCTGGACCGGCGCGGGCGCCGTACGCGGCGAGGCCCAGCTCACCGGCGTGCGCGCCGTCAACGACCCGAGCGGGGCGAACGTGGCGCTGATGATCCTGAACGGATCGGGGCCGGGCGAACCGCTGGGCGGGCATCCGACCATGCCCGGCTTCGGACATGCCTATTCCGACGACGAGGTGGCGGCGGTCGCCAACTACGTCACCGCGCGGTTCGGGTCCAGGCCCTCCGCCCTGACCGCCGCCGACGTGGCGCGGCTGCGGGAGATGGACTGAGCGCGGGCGCGGTGGCGGGGGCGCGGCGTCAGCCGTCGCGGCCCTCGGCGATCAGCTCCTCGAGCGTGAGCAGCAGGGTGGCGATGGCCGGGTTGGCGTTCTCCGGCCGCCAGATCGCGTGAAGCTCGACGGTCGGGGAGGTGCCCGGCGCCAGCGGTATCAGCACCACGCCCTCGAAGCGGAGATTGCGGGCGGCCTGGGGCACCAGCGCCAGCCCGAGCCCCGCCTTGACCAGCCCCAATATGGAATGGACCTGGCTGATGTGCTGCAGGTAGCGCGGGGTGATGCCGGCCTGCGCGAACAGCGTCGCCAGCAGGTCGTAGAAATAGCGCGCCTCATAGGGCGAGTAGGTCACCATGGGCTGGCCGTCGAGGTCCGCCAGCCCGAGCTCGGCGGCGCGGGTCAGCGCATGACCCTCCGGCGCGGCGACCAGCAGCGGTTCGCGCACCACGCAGAGCGAGGCGGTCGCGCGCCGGTTGAAGGTCGGCCGCACCAGGCCGACATCGATCAGGCCGGCGGCCAGCGAGTCGAACTGGTCGGTCGACACCATCTCCTTCAGCACCAGGTCGATGCCGGGCGCGGCGGCGCGGAAACGGGTGATGAGGCGCGGCAGGAAATCGTAGCCCGAGGCGGCGGTGAAGCCGAGGGTGAGGGCGCCGACATCGCCGCTGGCGGTGCGCCGGGCGGCGAGCGCGGCCGCTTCCGCCAGCCGCAGCAGGCGGCGCGCTTCCGGCAGGAAGGTCTCGCCGGCGCGGGTGAGGCGCACCGAACGGCTGGTGCGATCGAGCAGGCGGACGTCGAGCGCGTGCTCCAGCAGCTGGATCTGCCGGCTGAGCGGGGGCTGGGTAAGGTTGAGGCGTGCGGCGGCCCGGCCGAAGTGGAGTTCCTCCGCGACGGCGACGAAGCAGCGCAGATGGCTGAGTTCGAACATCGATCCACAAACGACATCAATCGCGGGCGCAAATCAACCGATCGCTCATCGACGCGCGCGGCGGCCGGTTTGGGATGTCCGGCGGGCGGGCGGGCCGCGCCGCGCCCCGCGTCGCCTCGCCGCGGCGCGGGGGTATTCGTCACGCCGGCCGGGATCGGCACACGCCCTCAGGGGCCGCTCAGCCGATGCATTCGGCGCCTCGTGACGGACGAATTCGACCTGCTTGCTGGGGATCGCATAGCGGGTCTGGCCGGTCTCATCCCAGCCTCCATTGCCGGTGGCGGGCGTGGCCGCGACCGCCTGCTTGATGGCGGCGCCGATGCGCGGATAGGTGCCGCGGCGGCCGATGTTGCCGGCCATGACGGCGTCGATGTCCTCGTCGGTCAGGCTCGGATTCGCGCCGATCAGGGCCACCGCCGACATGTTCTGGCCGGACGAGCGGCAGCCCCACTGCACCACCTCCTGATCCAGACAGGCCTGCTGCAGGTGCGCCCATGGGAGTCGCCCCCACGCCTCGATGGTCACAATATCCGAGCCGCCCACGCTCTCGACTGGGGTCACGCAGGAGCGCACCGCCATGCCAAACAGGCCGGGGCGATCCCGCCAGAGCCGTGCGTTTTAACCTGATTTTCCGTGATTTTACCGGCAGGCTCCCGGTCGAGCGCTAACCTGATCGGCGGGGTCCATCGCGTGCGAACGGGTCCGCGCGACGCCCCTGAACGGCTCAACCCGAGGCTATCCGCCATGTCCGACGCTGCCGCCCTGTTCTCGCCCACCACCATCGGCGCCATTCCGGTGGTCAACCGCATCGCGATGGCGCCGCTGACGCGCTCGCGCGCCGGCACCGACGGCGTGCACACGCCGCTCGCCATCGACTATTACCGGCAGCGGGCGGCGGCGGGGCTGATCATCACCGAGGCGACCAATATCTCGCGGCAGGGGCGCGGCTATGCCTTCACGCCCGGCATCTATACCGATGCCCATGTCGTCGCCTGGCGCCCGGTGGTCGAGGCGGTGCACGCGGCCGGCGGGCGGATCGTCTGCCAGCTCTGGCATGTCGGGCGCATCTCCCATGTCGACCTGCAAGAGAACGGCGCGGCGCCGGTGGCGCCCTCGGCGATCCAGGCGGGCGAGCTCGTCTTCCTCGAGACGCGGACGCAGGCGCGCCCCTCCATGCCCCGGGCGCTGGAGACCGACGAGATTCCCGGCATCGTCGCCGATTACCGCAACGCCGCGCGGCGGGCGAAGGAGGCGGGCTTCGACGGCGTGGAGATCCACGCGGCCAATGGCTATCTGCTCGACCAGTTCATCCGCGACAGCACCAACAGGCGCACCGACGCCTATGGCGGCTCCGTCGCCAACCGCATCCGGCTGCCGATCGAGGTGGCGGGCGCGGTGGCGCAGGTGTGGGGCAGCGACCGGGTCGGGGTGCGGCTCTCGCCGACGACGCGCTCGGTCGGCGACATTCCGCTCGACAGCGATCCGCAGGGGACCTACGGCCGGCTGGCGCGCGAGCTGGGCACGCTCGGGCTCGCCTATCTCCACTGCGTCGAGGGCCAGACGCGCGGCCCCAACGGGGCGGCGGAGTTCGACTTCAAGGCGCTGCACGCCGCGTTCGGCGGCAGGTACATCGCCAATAACGGCTATGACCGGCGGCTGGCGATCGACGCGGTGGCGTCCGGCTATGCCGACATGGTCGCGTTCGGCCGCCCCTTCATCAGCAATCCCGATCTCGTCGCGCGGCTGCGCCGCGACGCACCGCTGGCCGAGCCCGACAAGGCGACCTTCTATGGCGGCGGCGCCGAGGGCTACACGGACTATCCGGCGCTGGCGGTGCCGGCGAGCGCCTGACGTCCCGTCGCGGCGCGGGGGATGCCGCCGCGCCGGATGACGGCTATCATCCTTTCGCCGCGCCGGCGCGCGGCTCACCCGGACGGAAACCACGCCGATGACCGTGACCTCCGACGCTCCCACCCTCCGGCGCGGCTCCACCGGCGATGGCGGCATGCCGACCGACCCCTATGACCGGCCGGCGCAGACCTTCCCCCGGCTGCCCCAGGCGATGCTCGACAAGATCGCCCGCTATGGCGAAACCTGCCACTTCGACGGCGGCGACTATCTTTATGCCTTCGGCGACCGCGCCACCGATTTCTTCGTCATCCTCGACGGCGCCGTCGACGTGCTGGAGAGCGACGGGCGCGGCGGCCATGTGCTGATCACCACCCATGAGGCGGGCCAGTTCACCGGCGAGCTCACCCATATGAGCGGGCGGCCGGTGCTGCTGTGCGCGCGTGCCGCGGCGCCCACCACCGCGCTGCGGGTGCGGCGGGACAATTTCCGGCGGCTGGTCAGCGCCGAGCCGGATATCGGCGAGATCATCCTGCGCGCCTTCATCCTGCGCCGCGTCGGCCTCATCCAGCATGCGGAAGGCAGCACCGTCATCGTCGGCAGCGCCCATGCCGGCAGCGTGCTGCGCATCCAGAGCTTCCTCACCCGCAACGGCTATCCCCACCGCCTGATCGATATCGACCACGACGCCGCGGCGCAGGAGGCGCTCGCCTTCTTCCATCTCGGCCCCGCGGCGGTGCCGGTCGTGATCCTGAGTGGCGAGAAGGTGCTGGAGCACCCCACCGACCGCGATCTTGCCGACGCGCTGGGCATCAGCGAGGCGATCGATCCGGACCACGTCTTCGACCTCGCCGTCGTGGGGGCGGGGCCATCAGGTCTCGCCGCGGCGGTCTACGCCGCCTCCGAGGGGCTCGACACCCTCGTTCTGGAGGCGCTCGGCCCGGGCGGGCAGGCCGGCACCAGTTCGCGCATCGAGAATTATCTCGGCTTCCCCACCGGGATTTCCGGGCAGGCGCTGGCGGGGCGGGCGCAGGTGCAGGCGCAGAAATTCGGCGCGCGGCTCGCGGTCGCCCGCGCGGCGGTCGGCCTCGATTGCAGCCGCTTCCCCTACCGCGTGCTGCTGGGGGGCGGGGAGAGCATCGCTGCCCGCGCGATCGTCGTCGCCACCGGTGCGCGCTACCGCCGGCTCGACGTGGCCGACCTCGAAAAATTCGAGGGGCGGGGGGTGCATTACGCGGCGACGGCGCTCGAAGGCCGGCTCTGTGCCGAGGGCGAGGCGGTGGTGGTGGGCGGGGGTAACTCCGCCGGCCAGGCCGCGGTGTTCCTTTCCGGCAAGGCGCGCCATGTCCATGTGGTGGTGCGCGGCGAGGGGCTGGCCGCGACCATGTCGGACTATCTGGTGCAGCGGATCCTCGATTCCGAGCGCATCACCCTGCACACGCAGTGCGAGATCGTCGCGCTCCTCGGCGGCGAGGCGCTGGAGGCGGTGCGCTGGCGGCTGAAGGACGGGAGCGAGGCCGAGCAGCCGGCCTCGAACCTGTTCCAGATGATCGGCGCGATCCCGAATTCCGACTGGCTCGAGGGCTGCCTCGCGCTCGATGCCAACGGCTTCGTCGAGACCGGCCATGCCGACGCCGCCGCGCCGGGGCTGTCGCCATACGCGACCAGCCTCCCCGGCATCTTCGCGGTGGGGGACGTGCGCGCCGGTTCGGTCAAGCGGGTCGCCGCGGGGGTCGGGGAGGGGGCGGCGGTGGTGCATGCCGTGCATGGCTGGCTCGCCAGCCCCGCCGCCCGCCGCTGAGGCGCCCCGCGCAGGGGCGAATCGCCGTCCGACCGTGGAGGGTGTCGGCCCGACTGTCCACCTCGCCACACCGATCGTCCCGTGCCGTCTGTCGCGTGTCGGGCGTCCGGCGGCGGCTCAGGCGAGGCGGATGCCGGCGGACGAAAACAGGTGGCAGGCGGCCTCCGGGAGGTGGATGTCGACGCTCTCCCCGGCCGTCGGGGCCGGCTTGCCGGCGGCGCGGATCACGATGTGGCCGGCGGGGTGGTCGCTGGCGTGCAACACCGTGCTGCCGCCGACATATTCGCTGAAGCTGACCCGGACGGGCAGCCGAAAGCCGCCGCCGGTCAGCTCGAGATGCTCGGGGCGTATGCCGACATGCACGCCATCGCCCGGGCTCAGGCCGTGTCCATCGCCGACGTGAACGCGCAGGAGATCCTCGGCGCCGGGCACGCGTATGCCGATCGCGCGGGACTGCACCTCCACCACGCTCGCCGCCAGCATGTTCATGCGGGGGGATCCGATGAAGCCGGCGACGAACCGGTTTGTCGGGCGCTCATAGAGCTCGGCCGGCGTTCCGACCTGCTCGACGCGCCCGTCGCGCAGCACCGCGATGCGGTCGGCCATGGTCATGGCCTCGACCTGATCGTGGGTGACGTAGATCATCGTCGTGCCCAGCCGCCGGTGCAGTTCGGCGAGTTCGTAGCGCATGTCGACGCGCAGTTCGGCGTCGAGATTCGAAAGCGGCTCGTCGAACAGGAAGAGGGACGGCTCGCGCACGATGGCCCGGCCGATCGCCACGCGCTGGCGCTGGCCGCCCGAGAGCTCCTTGGGACGTCGGTCGAGCAGCCGGGTGATCTGCAGGATATCGGCGGCCCGGGCGACCCGCTCGGCCCGCTCGGCCTTCGGCACCCCGGCCATGCGCAGCGCGAACCCCATATTGTCGGCGACGCTCATGTGCGGGTAGAGCGCATAGGACTGGAACACCATGGCGAGATGGCGCTGGGCCGGCGGCACGCCGCGCATGTCGCGCCCATCGAAGGCGATGGTGCCGCTGGTCGGCGCCTCCAGCCCGCAGATCAGCCGCAGCAGGGTCGACTTGCCGCATCCCGAGGGTCCGACGAACACCATGAACTCGCCATCGGCGATGCCGAGGTCGATCCCGCGCAGCGCCTCGTAGGACCCGAAGCGCTTGGTGACTCCCGTCAGCGTGACCTGCGACATCGATTTACTCCGAACCCATTCTAACGCGACCCGTGCTCAACGCAGGCGGGCCGTGACGGCGTGGATGCCGGTGATCCCTGCGGTATCCTGCGCATAATAGACGACGTGCAGGTCGCCGTTCCGGCGCAGGGCGGCGGTGGGATAGCCGAGATCCTTGGTCGGCAGGTCGTCGACCAGGGCGAGGGGATCATCGTCCCATGTCTCGCCCCCATCCTCCGAAAAATGCGCGACGATGCCGAAGGGTGGCTGACGCCGGCCGGCAATGCAGGCGATGCGGCCGTCGGGGAGCGCGAGGAGATGCGCCGGATAGGCTTCGATGCCGGTCGGCCGCGGCGGGGTCCAGCTCCGCCCGCCATCGTCCGACCAGACGGCATGGAGAATGCGGCTGCCATTGTCGCGCAGCAGCATCAGCACCCGGCCGCTCGCCAGCAGCAGCGGCGCCGGTTCCTCGAATTCCTGGCCCGGCGCGTCGGCCACCCGAAGCGGCGCCGACCAGCTCGTCCCGCCATCACGGGAGCGGACGACGAAGAGGCGCTTGTAGTGGGGTACGTCGGACAGCGGCAGCAGGATGTCGCCGTCCGGCAGTTCCACCGCGCCGCGCATGCCGTAGCCGCCGCTTAACCCGCCGGTATCGATGATCGAGGTGGCCACGAAACTGCGGCCGCCGTCGTCGGACAGGTGCACCACGGTGTCGCCGCCCCCGCGCACCCAGGGGAAATTCCGCTCGGGTGTCGCGAGGCTCCCGTTCGGCACGAACACGTCGAGTTCCGGCGAGGCAGCAAGGCCGGCCATCAACTCCTCGGGGCGCACGACGTCGGTGCGCCCTCGTGCGTCCGCAACCGCCAGCGGCAGCCACTCGAAGCGCCACTGGTTGAGCAAGATGCGCCCCGAGCGCAGCGCGGTGAGGCCGGCGCATTCGACGCCGGCCCAGCCATAATCCGGCACGACGCTTGGCGCGCTCCAGCTGCGGCCCTCGTCTTGCGAGCGCATCAGCACGTTGCGGTAGTCCGGGTCCTGCGGGGGATGCAGGATCACCCCCCGCCGCGGTACCCGGTTGAACACCAGCAGCCACGCGCCGTCGGCTGCGACCGCTAGGTGCGGGTGGGCGCAATAGGCGAACGGATCCCGCTGGATCGTGGTCCGCTCCACCGTCTCGACCCGTGTCACCGGCGCGGCCCTCGACACGCCGGACCTCATACCCGGAAGCGCGTGCACTTCACGAACTGCAGCGGCTTGGGATCGTCGCTCCACTCATGGTAGGCGCAGACGATGGTGCCGTCCGCGACCTGGGCGACACTCGGGTAGCCGATGTGCTGGTAGATGCCCGGATGGTGCCAGTCGATGCCGCCGCCGGCCAACTTGCCGGACTCCGGCGTCATGCGGCTGGAGCCGGGCGTGTCGCTCTCGGTGCGGCCCGGTACGCCGCCCTCGCGGATGACGAACTCGTTCTTCACATCCCAGGTGACGCCATCCTCGGAGATGATGCCGCGTACGCCGTAAGGCGGGCGCCGATAGCCGTAGACCATGAGGTAGCGCCCGTCCTGCAGCTCGATCAGCTCGGCCGGGTAGCCCCAGATATTGGTCCATTTCGGCGGCGTCCAGGAGAAGCCGTCATCTTCCGAAATCGTCATGACCATGTTCTTGGCGTCGCTGGAGGGCTGCGTATGGGTGCGCATGAAGCAGACGAGACGGCCGTCGCGCAGGCGCAGCAGCGCGGGTTCCTCATAGTCGATGATGGAGGCCGGGTCGTAGGCGAGGGTGGAGAAGTACTCCCAGTTCTCGCCGCCGTCGTCGGAGCGCATCAGCGCCGAGCGGGTGGTTTCGCCCTCGCCCTCTTCCTCATAGCCGCGGATGCGGCCGTACAGGCCCATCAGCAGCGACCCGCTGGGCAACTGCCAGGCGCCGAGACGGCAGCCGCCGTGCTTGAGCGGGCGGACATTCACCGGGATGGGCCGGGTCCAGCTGGCGCCGCCGTCGGTCGACTTGATGACGAAGGTGCCGAGCCAGCCCTGCAGCTTGTAGGTCCAGGTCCAGTCGCCCCATTCCGGCGTGCGCGGATGCGAGGACCACGAGGGCTGCTCGGGACGCACGCCGCGCTTGAAGAAGCCGGTGATGGTCAGGTTGATCAGCAGCGAGCCGTCATCGAGTTCGCAGATGCCGCAGTCCCAGTTGCCTTCGGTCTGACTCCAGGGCAGCACGACCTGCGGCGCGCTCCAGCTTTTGCCGCCGTCGGTCGAGCGCGTCATCAGCGTCTGGCCGGAATCGTGGTGGAACGGGAAGCGTTCCTCGTTGAAGACGGCGAGGATATCACCGTTCTTCAGCGTGCGCATCGCGATCTGGTTCACGCAGTGCGCGGGATGGCGGAAGATGTCGAAGGTTTCGGCGTCCTTGATCATGGGCATTACGGTGTCTTTCACTTGCGTCAACGTGAGAACGGGGAAGTCGCGGCGGCGTGCGGTCAGAGCCGGATGCCGACATTCTTGATTTCGAGGTAGTTCATGATGCCGGGCAGGCCGCGTTCGCGCCCGACACCGCTGTCCTTGATGCCGCCGGTCGGGGCCTGCTGGCCGCCGATGAACCAGCCATTGATCCACACCGACCCCGCCTCGATGTCGCGGGCCAGGGTCAGGGCGGTGCCGATATCGGCGGTGTAGACACCCGCGACGAGGCCATAGCCGAGCCCGTTGGCGAGCGCGGTGGCCTCGGCCACGGTGTCGAAGGTGAGCGCCACCGCCACCGGGCCGAATATCTCCTCCCGCGCGGTGACATGCGCGGGATCCACCCGGTCGATGATGGTCGGTTCGATGAAGTACCCCCGTCCTAGACCGCTGGGACGGCCGCCGCCGTGGCGCACCCGACCCCCATTGCGGGCGCCGGCGGCGATGTATCCGGTGACGCGCTCATATTGCTCGGCCGAGACGACGGGGCCGAGGTCGCGATCGTCCAGCCCGGGACCCACGGTGAGGCGGGAAGCCGCCGCGGCGAGCCTGTCGAGGAAGGCGTCGTGGATGGAGCGATGCAGGATCAGCCGCGAGGAGGAGGAGCACACCTGGCCGGAATTGCCGAAGGCGCCGTCCAGCAGGTCGGTCACGGCGCGATCGAGATCGGCGTCGGGGAAGATGATGACCGGGTTCTTGCCGCCGAGCTCCAGCACCGCCGGCTTCAGCCCGCGCGCGGCTGTGGCGTAGACCACACGTCCCGTCTCCACGGAGCCGGTGAAGGTGATGCCGCGCACATCGGGGTGGGCGACCAGCGCGGCGCCCGCTTCCTCGCCGAAACCGGTGACGACGTTCACGACGCCGGGCGGGATGCCGGCCTCGCGGCAGCAGCGGGCGAACCAGAGCGCGCTGAGCGGGGATTGTTCGGCGGGCTTGATCACGGCGGTGCAGCCGGCGGCGAGCGCGGGGGCGACCGAGCGCGCCAGCATACCGAGCGGGTAGTTCCACGGCACGATATGGGCGGTGACGCCGGCCGGCTGGAGCAAGGTGAAGTCGATCACGTCGCGCCCGAGCGGGATGGTGGCTCCTTCGAGCTTGTCGGCGGCGCCGCCGTTGTAGCGCAGCGTCGCGACCACGCCGTCAACATCGCCGCGCGACTCCCTCAAGGGCTTGCCGACGTCGAGCGTCTCGACGCGGGCGATCTCTTCCTTGTGGGCGAGGATCACCTCGGCGAGGCGGAAGATCATCCGCCCGCGCTCGGCCGGTGTCATCTCGCGCCAGGGGCCGCGGGTGGCGCGGCGCGCGGCGGCGACGGCACGGTCGACATCGGCAGCCTCGCCGCGGGCGGCGATGGCGAGCACGGATTCGGTGCTGGGATCGATCGTCTCGAAGGTGGCGCCCGATGCCGCCGTCTCGAACCGATCGTCGATGAAGAGGGTCTGGGGCGTCTCGATGCCGAGGGCATCCGCCTCTTGCGTCGTCGTCACTGCTTTATGCTTCCCTGAGAGATGCCCTGGATGAAGTAGCGCTGCAGAGCGAAGAACAGCAGCAGGCTCGGCAGGCTGAGGATGGTGACCGCCGCCATGGCGACGCTGAAGCCTTCCAGCTGGGTGCGGGTGCCGACCACCGGGGTGAAGGCGGCGATGCCGACCGGCAGCGTTTTCATCTGCTCGTCGAAGGTCACCAGCAGCGGCCAGAGGAAGTTGTTCCAGTTGAGCGTGAACAGGATCACCGCCGCGGCGATCGCCGGGGCGCGCGCCAGCGGCAGGGCGATGAGGAAGAACAGCCGGAAGGGACCCGCGCCATCGACCCGTGCGGCATCCTCGATCTCGCTCGGAAAGCTGAGGAAGAACTGCCGGAAGATGTAGACGCTGAAGACGTTGCCGATGGTCGGCAGGATCAGCGCCTGGTAGCTCGACGCCCAGCCGAGCTTGATGAAGCCGAGCAGCATCGGGATGATCGAGACTTCGGTCGGGATCATCAGCGAGGCGAGGAAGAGCGCGAACAGCCCGTCTCGGCCCGGAAAGCGCATCCGCGCCAGCGCATAGCCGGCCATGGCGCCGAACAGCACCGACAGGGTGGTCGAGGTGACGGCCTGCACCAGGCTGTTGAAGGCCCAGCGCAGGATCGGATACTCGAACACCTTGACGTAATTGTCGAAGGTGACGCGCCGCGGCAGCCACTCGATCTCCAGCGTCATCACGTCGGAGGGGAATTTCAGCGAGGTCGACACCATCCAGACGAAGGGCGCGAACCACGCCAGCGCCACGGCCATGCCGACCAGCCACAGCGGGATGTCGAGGAGCGTCATGTGACGCTCTTCCAGCATATGGCGGAAGCGTTCGCGGAGCCGGGCCATCATGCGCGCTCCGCCAGCAGGAGGCGCTGAACCAGCGTGACCGCGAGGATCACGATGAAGAGCAGCATGGCGATGGCGGAGGCGTAGCCGAAGAGGTTCCGGACGATCGCCATCATGTAGACGTAGTAGATCGGCGAGGCGGAGGCGCCCCCCGGTCCCCCATTGGTCATCACATAGACCTGGCTGAAGATGCGGAAGGTGGAGATCAGCTGCAGCGTCACCACCATCGACAGCACCGGGCGCAGATGCGGCAGCACGATGAAGCGCAGCCGTGCCCACGGGCCGGCCCCGTCGACCAGCGCGGCTTCCTTGAGGTCGCCGGGAATGTCCTGCAGCGCGGCGAGGAACAGCACGAAGGCGAGCCCGAGATCCCACCACACCGAGGCGATGCTCACCCCGACCAGTGCCCAGTCGCTCGAGGTGAGCCACGGGATCGGGCCGACGCCGACCATGCCGAGATAATGGTTCACCAGCCCGTACTGGGTATCGAGCAGCCACACCCAGACGAGGCCGATCACCGAGGCGGAGACGACATTGGGGGCGAAGAACAGCGTGCGCGCCAGCCCCGAGAGCGGGTAGCCGCGACTGACGAAGAGCGCGAAGGCGAGCCCGAGCCCCGTCACGCCGGGTACGATCAGCAATCCGTACAGAAGCGCATTCTGGAAGGCGAGCATCACCCAGGCATCGGAAAAGGCCCGGGTGAAGTTCTCGAACCCGATCCAGCGCGGGGTGCCGACGATGCTCCAGCGGGTGAAGGCGACGTAGACGCCGAAGAACACCGGCAGGATGTTGAAGACGAAGAACGGCACGGCGAAGAACGCCACGAACAGATATCCGATGCGATCGACCCGCCGGTCCATGGCCGGCTCGGGCGCGCCCGCCTGCGGTGGTGTGCGCGCGGCGCGCGAGGTCACGGCGTTCATCGGCATCATCCGGGAGCAAGATGGCGGCGGCGCTGGCGCCTGTACGGAACAGCGCCGCCGGTCGATTCCGTCAGCCTTCGTCGAGGCCGCGCTGCCAGGTTTCCTTCAACTGGGCCATGGCCGCGTCGATGGGGGTCCTGCCGGCCCAGACGCCATCCAGCGTCTTGGCGAGGAAATTGCCGCCGGAGTAGATGGTGAAGTCGGGACCGGCCACGACCGGGATCTCGCCTTCGGTGGCGAAGGACATGCCTTCGACGAAGGGGCCGCGGACCTTCCAGGGCGCACCGGCGGTCTTGTAATCGGGCCGGTCGAGGATCGACTTGCGCGGCGAGGCGCCGCGGCCGGCCGTGGTCCAGAGGAAGCTGTTGTCGGACAGCCACTTGACCGCGGCCATCGTCGCCTCGTAGCGACCCTTGTCGGCCTGCGTGTAGAGTTCGAGGCCGCCGATCTCGCTATAGGTGCGCAGCGTGCCGCCGATATTCGGGAACAGCGCCGCCTCGAAGTTCAGCTTCTGGCCGAGATAGCCGTTCAGCGTCCAGGGGCCGGTCCAGAAGATGCCGCCCTGGCCCGTGCCGAACGCCTTGTAGCGGTCGGTGACGTCGCGGGTGGCGACCTTCTGCTTGTCGAACAGGTCGAGCACCCATTGCATGGCCTTCATGCCGGCTTCCGGGTTCACGCAGGCGGTCTTGAGATCGTCGCTGGCGCGACGGAAGCCCATCTGCGCGGAGACGATGCCCCAGGTGACGGTGGGCTGCACGCCGGCGCCGGTCATCATGATGCCCGAGCGGGTGACCTTGCCGCCCTCGGTCTTGGTCATCGCCTTCGCCCATTCCATCAGGCTCGCGGCGTCGGTCGGCGGCTTCGAGCCGTCGAGCCCGACCTCCTTGGCGATGTCGAGATTGATCAGCGGCTGCAGGCTCATCAGATCCATCGGGATCATGTAGAGCTTGTCGTCGTATTTCGGGTAGCGCGAGGCGGTCAGCGAGGCCTTGCTGAAGTCGCCGAGGTCGAGGCCTACCTTCTTGGCGACATCGTCCAGCGGCACCGTCACCTCGTCGCGGGCGAGGGCTGCCGCCTTGCCGGCGGTGCCCCAGCCGAAATCCGGCGCCTTGCCGGTCGCGGTGGCCGCGAGCACCTTGGTGACGTATTGCTCCTCCGGCACCAGTTCCATACGGATCTGGACGTTCTTGTCCTTGTGGGCGGCGTTGAAGGCGTCGATCATCTTGGCCCACACCTCGCCATCGGAGGCGGCGAGCCAGCTCCAGTGGACGATCTCGATCGGCGCGGCCAAGGCCGGGCGGGCGATGAACGGCATGCCGACGGCGAGCGCGCCGGCCCCCGCCATGAACGTGCGGCGGCTGGGGCCGCGGCGAGACGCGTGTGCGTGATCTGTGGTCGTCTTCATAATTCCCCACCTTTGGCTTGTTGTGTCTTTGCCCGCCAAGGTCGTCGAGCGGCCAACTCCGGTGAAATGCAGCCGATACTGTTAATCGACAAAACAAGTCTTCCCGACCCGGAGAATAGTTCTCCGGGCGTGTGCGGTCATTTTCGGTTTTTATGTGTGCCTACGGACGGCTTACGCCGAGTACATCCGGCGCGGGATGTTGCGATGTCTTGTTTGTTCCATAGTGACCGAGTTTTGTCGGTCAACTTGATTAAAATAGACGCAAATTTAGCCGTGCGGGTCATCGGGTGGCGGAGCGGCGTCGTCGGCCGCGCCCGCCGGGTCGAAAGGCGGGGCGATGGACAGGCGCCGGACCTCCGGGCGGTAGGTCTGGTTCTGCTGGCGGCGCAGCGAGGCGCGGAAGTCGCGCGGGGTCATGCCGAACTGCGCGTGAAAGGCCCGCGACAGCACGCTCGGATAGGAGAAGCCGCAGGCGGTGGCGACATCCTTGATGCCGAACTCCTCGTAGAAGAGCATGTTGCGCGCGGCCTGCAGGCGGATGCGCAGGTAGAGCCGCATCGGCGTCTCGTCGAAACTGCGCCGGCATTCGCGCAGGACCGTCTTGGGCGAGACCTCCAGCCGCTCCGCAAGTTCGTCCAGCGGAAGCGGGAAGTCGAGATGGCGTTCCATCAGCGCCACCATGCGGTCGGCGAGGGTGGGCCTCGCCGTCGCGCCGGGTAGATCATCGAGCCTTTGCGGCGCGGCGGCCGGACGCGGGGCGTAGACGAGGGCATTGGCCACCTCGCTGGCGAGCGTCGGTGTCTTGAGCCGGCCAATGATGTCGAGCATCATGTCCAGCGTGGCGATGCCGCCGGCACAGGTCAGGCGTTGCCCGTCGATCAGATAGATCTGGCCCTTGACGCCGATCTCGGGAAAGCGTTCGCGGAACGTCGGCACAGCCTCCCAGTGCAGGACAACGTCGCGCCGGTCGATCAGTCCGGCCTGGGCGAGCGCGAACGTGCCGGTGTCCACCGCGCCGATGCTGGCGCCGAACCGGGCGGCGGTGCGCAATTGATTGAGAAGCTTCGAGGAATTGCGCTGCATGGGCAGGTTTCCCTCGAACACGAGGTAGAAATCGGCCGCGGGCATGGATTGCAGGCTGTCGTCGGCGGACATCCACAGCCCGTTGCTGGCACGCACCGGGTTGCCGTCCTCCGACACGAAGCGCCAGCGGAAGATTTCGCGGCCGCTGTTCTGGTTGGCGATGCGCAGAGCCTCGCTCGCCAGCACCAGCGCGTTCAGCGGAAACTCCGGCTGCAGGATGAAATTGAAGGCCGGCACGCTGCCTGCCGGCAGAGCCGCGGTGGCGTCGGCGGACGGAGCGGTCGGCACGGCAAACCTCATCGCCATTCGTGTGGCCAGAAAAATCAACAACCTGACCGGATATGTCAATTCATTGGATGTTTTGCCGTCACTATTGAGCGACGAAATGTTTCGGGGAGCCGCTGACCAAGGGGGCGGCGCCGAGACTTGCCGACATGAAACAGCAGTGGACGCGCGGCGCTCCCGCCCGTGAACGCTTCCGGTCGCCTGGCCGGTGGCGCGGGTGAGGCGTTGCTGCCGCGAGCGGCGGGGTAACGACGTGCAAACGGAACTACTGAAAAAGAAACTCGAAGGTTGCTATGTGACGGTGCCGACGCCGTTTCGCGACGAGGACGGCTTTCCCGTCGACGAGGGCGTGCTGCGCACCTATGTGCGCTTCCTCATCGATGGCGGTTTGACGGCCGAGACGGCCGTGTTCCTCGCGGGCGGAGCGGCCGGCGACTTCTCCACCATGACCTTCGACGAGCGGGTGCGCGTCGCCGAAATCGTCATCGATGAAGTAGCGGGCCGCGTCCCCGTGGCGATGGGCGCCCAGACCACCTCGACGCTGGAACTCGTACGTCTAGCCCAGGCGGCGCAGCGCATCGGCGCCGATTTCATCCAGGTGTCGTGCCCGTTCTATTTCAGCCACACTGAGGCCGACTTCGAGGAATTCGTGCGTGCGGCGGCCGCGGCGGCGCCCGAAATCGGAATCATCATCTACAATACGTTCTGGAATACGACGAACATTTCGTTCCGGATGGTCGAGCGGCTGGCGGAGATCCCGAACGTGGTCGGCCTCAAATGGGCGACACCGCGCACCGACGCGATGGAATTCGAGAGCGTGGCGGCGCATTTCTCCAAGCGCTTCACCATCATCGACAACAATCTCTTCTTCGCCTTCAGCGCCATGCCGGCGCTGGGCGCGAAGGCCTTCGAGGTCCATCTGTGCAATTTCTGGCCCGAATGGGGGCTCAAGCTGGTGCGCGAGATCGGAGCCGGAAACTACGCGGAAGTCGCCCGCATGCTGGTCGAGGAAGCCATGCCCTTCTACAAGCTCTGGGTCGAGATCGAGCGCGATTTCACCAGCGGCGACGGCTATCTCGACAAGCTCTGCATGGAACTGGTCGGGCTGCCGTCCAGCCGCTGCCGTCCGCCGACGCGCGATGCGCGCCCGCGCTACCGGGCGGCAACGCTGGAGATGATGCGCCGCATCGGCACGCCCAATCTCGTGGCGGAGTGAGGAACGCGGATGGCCGTGTCGGCGAACCTCATCGTCCTGGCGTCCGGCGACAATGTCGGCGTCGCGCTGCGCGACATCCGCGCCGGCGAGATCGCCGCGACGCTGTCGGGGGTATCGCTGCGGGCGCAGGAGGACGTTCCGCAGGGCCACAAGGTCGCTCTCGACGACATCGCCGAGGGGCAGGACATCGTGCGCTTCGGCATGCCCGTGGCGATCACGCGGAGGCCGATCGCGCGGGGGCACCTCGTTCACGTCCACAATGTCGCGAGCCGCTACCTGAACAATGACGAGGACCACTATGAATAGCCATGCCGCACCGTCCGCGCCCCCGTTGGCCGGGGGCATGCGTGGCTTTCTCCGCCCGGACGGGCGCAAGGGCATCCGCAACTATGTGCTGGTCGCCTATCTGGTGGAGTGTGCCCACCACGTCGCCCGCATGATCGCGGCGCCCCACCAGACGGACGGCGTGCAACTCATCGGCTTTCCCGGCTGCTATCCGAGCGACTACGCCGAACGGGTGATGACGGCCATCGCCATCCATCCCAATGTCGGCGCCGTGCTGCTGGTCTCGCTCGGCTGCGAGGAGTTCCAGCGGACACGGCTGAAGACGGCGATCGCGGCGAGCGGGCGTCCGGTCGAACTGATGACCATCCAGGCGCTCGGCGGCACCGCCGGCACGGTGGCGAAGGGGCGGGCCTGGGTGGAGTCGCAACTTGCCCAGCTGGCGCAGGCGCCCTCGGTTCCCCTCGCGCTGTCGGACCTCGTCATCGGCACCAAATGCGGCGGATCGGACGGATTGTCGGGTGTGACCATCAACCCGGCGGTCGGCCATGCCACCGATCTGCTGGTCGACGCCGGCGCGACGGTGATGTTCGAGGAAACCTGCGAACTCATCGGCTGCGAGGGCCACATGGCCGGTCGTGCCACGACCCCCGAACTTGCCGAGGCGCTGCGCGAGGCGGTCCGCAAGGCCGACACTTACTACACCGATCTCGGCCATGGCAGCTTCGGCGGCGGCAACATCAAGTACGGGCTCTCCACCCTCGAGGAGAAGTCGCTCGGCGCCTATGCCAAGAGCGGGTCGCGGCCGATCAGCGGCCTCATCAAGCCCGGCGTGCGTGCCCCCGCCGGCGGCCTCTACCTGATGGACACCGTCAATGACGGGCCGGTGCGCTACGGCATCCCGAACATCAACGACACCCAGACCATCACCGAGATGGTGGCGAGCGGATGCCATCTCATTCTCTTCACCACCGGTGCGGGCTCCGTGGTGGGCCAGGCGGTCGCGCCCGTCATCAAGAGCGTGTCGAACTCGCGCACCTTCGCCCGGATGGAAGGCGACATGGACGTGAACGGCGGCACGATCGCCGATGGCGTGGAGACGGTGGAGGACGTCGGGCGGCACCTCGTGGACGCGATCATCGCGGCCGCGTCGGGCGTGCCGACCAAGTCGGAAGCCCTCGGCCACCAGGAATTCGTCCTGACCTACAAGACCTACGAGGCGCTCGGTCCCGGCTGCCTGCCGGTCTGAGCGGTTCCAGTCACGCTGAAGCAAAAACCAGAAGGGGATCGACATGACCAGGACTGCGACCTTCGGAAAACGACTCGCCGGTGCGGCGCTTCTCGCCGTGAGCCTGTTCGCGGCCGGCGAGGCAAAGGCGCTCGACGATGTGCGGCTGCGGCTCAACTGGATGTGGTACGGCTCACACGCGGCTTTCGCGCTGGGCAAGGACCGCGGCTACTTCAAGGATGCCGGCATTAACCTCGACATTCGCTCGGGCAACGGCTCGGGCTCGGCGCACCGCCTCGTCGCGAATGGCGATTCGACCTTCTCCTACGGCTCGTGCGCGGGCCTCGTGAACCTCGCCGCCAAGGGCGCGCCGCTGGTCTCGGTGGCGGTGATCGACGCCATGGGCACGGAAGCCATCATCGTGCGGCCGGATGCGGGCGTCACCAAGATCACCGACCTCAAGGGCAAGAAGCTGCTCACCACCGCCAATGCCGGCGTGAACACCTTCTTCCCGCTGGTGCTGAAGAATGCCGGGCTGACCGAGGCCGATGTCGGCATCATCAACGTGCCGGACGGGGCGCTCGTGTCGAGCTACCTGCAGGGCGCCGGCGGCACCGTCGGCCTGCTCGGCGGGCTCGACGACAAGCCGGCCGAGATCAAGGCGGCGGGCGGGGCGGCGCCGATCACCTTCCCGTACTCGGACTACGGCGTGAACCAGGTCGGTTACTGCATCGTCACCACCAAGGACACCATCGCCAAGAACCCCGACCTCGTGCGGCGCTTCCTCGCGGCGACGGTGAAGTCCTACAAGGCGGCCGAGGCCGACCCGCAGGCGGCGATCAACGCCATGGGCGACATCGTCGGCGGCACGATGAACGAGGAGGCCGGCAAGAAGCAGGCGGCCGAGGTGCAGAAGGTCACGCTCGACGTGCTCTATTCCAAGGCCAATACCGGCAAGGTGCTCGGCATGAATGTGCCGGCCGACTGGACCGACATGGTCGACCTGATGAAGAAGTACAACGGCCTGGAGACGAAGGAGCCGGCCAGCGCCTTCTACACCAACGACTTCCTGCCGAAATAGGCGCGTCCTCGCTTCCAAGGAACATCATCCTGGCCGCAGGCTCAGCCTGCGAGCCGGGATCGCCAGCCAGCATGGGTCTCGATCCCGGATACGGCCTGCGGCCATTCCGGGATGACGCCGGCGGAAGGCTGCCGGAAGACCCGGAATCGACCACGGCGAACGGAACAGGCAATGGCCGCGACGATCGAGATAAGCGCGCTGACCAAGACCTTCGGAGTGGGACCGCAGGCGGTGCACGCCTTCGGCCCTGTCGACCTGACCATCGAGGCGGGCAGCTTCGTCTCGCTGCTCGGCCCCTCGGGCTGCGGCAAGTCCACGCTGATGCTGATGATTGCCGGCCTGCTCGAGGCCACCAGCGGGCAGGTGTCGTTCGACGGCGCGCCGGTGCGCAAGCCGCGCACCGATATCGGCATCATGTTTCAGGACAACACGCTGGTGCCGTGGCGCACGGTGTGGGGCAATGTCGCGCTGCAGCTCGAATTGCGTGGACTCGATCCGGCCGACTATGCCGGACGCATCGACGACCTGCTGCGCTCGGTGAAGCTGGAGGGATTCGCCCGCCGGCACCCTTATGAGCTTTCCGGCGGCATGCAGCAGCGCGCCGCCTTCTGCCAGGCGCTGGTGCACGAGCCGGACACCCTCTTGTTCGACGAGCCGCTCGGCAAGCTCGACGCGATGACGCGCGAGAGCATCCGCACCGACCTCCAGTCGCTGTGGATGAAGCGCCGGCCGACCGTGGTGTTCGTCACCCATTCCATCGAGGAGGCGGTGCAATTGTCCTCCACCGTCTGCGTCGTCACCCCCCGGCCCGGCCGGGTGGAGCGGTCGATCCCGATCGACCTGCCGTGGCCGCGCGACATGGAGGTCAAGTCCAGCCCCCGTTTCACCCAGTATGTGCGCGAGATTCAGGGGATCTTCCATGACTATGGTGTCCTCTAGCATGCCGCCGGAACTGGGCCCCATCGCGCGCGCGGCCACCTTTGCGGGCGCGGCGGCGTGGCGGGCGATCACCCGGTCCTGGCCGTTCCTCGCCTTCTTCGTCGGCTTCTTCCTGGTGTGGGAATATTCGGTCGTCCTGTTCAAGGTGCCCGCCTATATCCTGCCGACGCCCTCCGACATCGTCACGAAGGGCTGGGCGGACATCCCGCGCCTCATCGATTACACGCTGATCACCGGGCTGGAGAGCGTGATCGGCTATGTGCTCGCCATCTGCATCGGCGTGCCGGTTGGGCTCGCCATCGCCTTCTGGCGGCCGTTGCAGCGCACGGTCTACCCGTTCCTGGTCAGCCTGGAGATGGTGCCGAAGATCGCCTTCGCGCCGCTGTTCATCGCCTGGCTCGGCTTCGGCCTGCTGCCGAAGGTGGTGATCGTCGTGCTGGTGTGCTTCTTCCCCGTCGCGTTGAACTCGATCCACGCGTTCGGCTCGCTCTCGGACGAACTCACCCGGTTCTGCCGCTCGACCGGGGCCGGACCCTTGCGCACGTTCTGGAAGGTGCGGCTGCCCGCGGCGCTGCCGCAATGCTTCGTCGGGTTCAAATACGCCGCGTTGAACGCGACGGTGGGGGCGACCATCGCCGAATTCATGGGGTCGGATCAGGGGCTCGGCTTCTACATCCAGATCGCCACCGGCAACATGCGCCCCGATCTCGCCTTCGCCGGCATCTTCTTCCTGACTCTGCTCGGCCTTGCCTTGTTCGGCGCCGTCTCGCTGGCCGAGAAGCTGCTCATTCCCTGGCACATTTCCGTCCGCCGCCATTGAGCGGCGCTGGTACCTGAGGATTTTCAATGGCGCCGCGTTACGCCTGTTCCGATCTGGTCACCCTCGCGCAGGGCGTGCTGCAGGCCGCCGGCCTGCCGGACGAGCCGGCGAATGCGGTGGCGCGCGGGCTCAGCGAGGCTGACCTGCTCGGCCACACCACGCACGGGCTCGCGCTGCTGGCCGATTATGTCGAGGAACTCGACAACGGCACGATGGAGCGCGAGGGCCGGCCGGAGGTAGTCTCCGACCTCGCCGCCGTGGCGACCTGGGATGCGCGCCGGCTGCCGGGCGTGTGGACCACCGCGTTGGCGGTGGAGGAGGCGGCGCGCCGCGCCGCGACCTATGGCATCGGCGCCATCGCCATCCGACGCAGCCACCACATCGCCTGCCTCGCGACCTTCCTGGAGGCGCCGGCGCGGGCTGGCCTGCTGACGCTGGTGTTCTCGTCCGATCCGAGCGACGCCCATGTCGCCCCGTTCGGCGGGCTGACGCCGGTGATGACGCCGAACCCCATCGCCGCCGGAATCCCCTGCGCGCCCGAGCCGATCCTGATCGACGTCTCGACCTCGGTCACCACCGCTGCCATGTGCGGGCGGGCGCGGGCGGGCGGGAAGCGGCTGCCGGGGATGTGGCTGAAGGACGGCGCGGGCAACACCACCGACGACCCGAATGCGCTGAAGTCCGGCGGCTCGATCCTGCCGATCGGCGGGCTGGATCACGGCCACAAGGGCTACGGCCTGTCGCTGATGGTCGAGGCGCTGACGCAGGGGTTAGGGGCCTTCGGCCGTGCCGAGGCGCCGACGCAATGGGGCGCCAGCGTGCTGGTGCTGGCCTTCGCGCCAGCCGCCTTCGGCGGTCTCGACGGCTTCCTGCGCGAGACCTCCTGGCTCGCCGATGCTTGCCGGCAGTCAAGCGTGCCCGAGGACGCGCCGGCCGTGCGCCTGCCGGGCGAGGCTGCGCTCGCGCGCAAGCGCCGGGCGCTGGCGGAGGGCGTCGAACTTCATGCCGGCATCGCCGACGATCTCGCCCGCCTTGCCACCCGCTTCGGGCTGTCGGCGCCGACGCCGCTTCCCGAACCCGCCATCTGACCGGAGAATCTCGATATGAGCGCCTACAAGTCCGCTGACCAGTACCGCACCATCGCCGGGGGCCTCGCCGTGCCCTCGAAGGCGTTCATCGATGGCGCGTGGCACGCGGCCGCGTCGGGCAAGGTGTTCGAGAATATCGATCCGGCGACCGGCGCGGTGCTCGGCGTGGTCGCGGCCTGCGATGGAGCCGATGTCGACCTCGCGGTGGCGGCGGCGCGGCGCAGCTTCGAGGCGGGCGTGTGGTCGCGCGCGGCGCCGGAGGAGCGCAAGGCGGTGCTCCTCAAGCTGGCCAGCCTCGTGCGCGAGCACGCCGAGGAACTCGCGGTGCTGGAGAGCCTCGATTCCGGCAAGACCATCAAGGACTGCCTCAACGAGATCGGCCATGAGGTGCCGCTGTTTTTCCAGTGGTACGCGGAATTGATCGACAAGAGCTTCGGCAAGGTCTCGCCGACCGGCGAGGGTAATCTCGGCCTCATCGTCAAGGAGCCGATCGGTGTGGTCGGTCTCGTGCTGCCGTGGAACTTCCCGCTGCTGATGGCGGCGTGGAAGCTCGCGCCGGCGCTGGCGGCGGGCTGTTCCGCCGTGCTGAAGCCGGCCGAGCAGACCCCGCTCTCGGCGCTGCGTCTCGCGGAACTCGCGGCTGAAGCCGGCGTGCCGGCGGGCGTGCTGAACGTGGTACCCGGCTTCGGCGAGACCGCCGGACAGGCGATCGGCCGGCACAGGGACATCGACGCGGTGTCGTTCACCGGCTCGACCGAGGTCGGTGCCTACTTCCTGAAGTACGCCAGCGAGAGCAACCTCAAGCCGGTCGGGCTGGAGATGGGCGGCAAGAGCCCGATGATCGTGCTCGACGATGCGGATATCGACGACACGCTGGTCTCCTCCGCCATTTCCGCCGCCTTCTGGAACGGCGGGCAGAACTGCTCCGCGAACATGCGCCAGATCGTTCACGCCAAGGTGAAGGACGCGTTCCTCGATGCGGTGCTGGAAAAGGCCAAGGCGCTCGTCGTCGGCGATCCGCTCGATCCCGCGACCGACCTCGGCTCGATGGTCAGCGCCGAGCATCGCGAGCGGGTGCTGTCCTATATCGAGATCGGCAAGGGCGAGGGCGCGAAGCTGCTCGCCGGCGGCGGCCCGAGCGCCGGGCTGGACGGGTGCTTCGTCGATCCCACCGTGTTCGACGGGCTCGACCCCGCCATGCGCATCGCGCGCGAGGAGATCTTTGGGCCCGTGCTGGGCGTCATCCCGGTCGACAGCGCCGAGCAGGCCCTCGCCATCGCGCGCGACAGCGATTACGGGCTGCACGCGACGATCTTCACCCGCGACATCGACAAGGCGTTCCACCTCGCCCGGCGCCTGCCGTGCGGCACGGTGGCGATCAACGGCTTCTCCGAGGGCAACATCACCACGCCCTTCGGCGGCTACAAGCGCTCGGGCTCGCTGACCCGCGACAACGGCACCGAGGCGATGGACCAGTATCTGCAGACCAAGGCGATCTGGATCACGCTGAAATAGCTCGGGGGCGCGACGCCCGCGAGCCATACCCGCTCGGCCATGAGATCGGAGGGGAAAACTGGGGACGACATTCCGATCAGTCGCGGGAACGGCGCAGCGTTACGCGCGTTGATACTCCATTGCTGGAGGTTTTGCCATGCCTGTTGTGGATCGGATACATTCTGTGGGTTCCGCCGCCATCCCGATGGTGAGGGTGCGTGCGGGGTCGGCCGTATTCGATATCGATACGCTCGACGAGGCCCTGTCGTTCGCCATGGCCAATCCGCGGCCGAAGGGTGACTACAAGGGCCTCATCCGGCGGCTTCAGGCGGCTACCGATCCCGGCGACGTGGTCGAGGCGGGCGAAGCCTTCAGCTGGTGGGCGGAGAGCAATGCGCTGCTGCAGCGCGATTCGTGACCGCCCGCTTCGTGGAACGGCCAGGGTGCCGACGTCATCGCGCTCACCTGCGCGACTATCGGAGCAGTGACTTCCGGATCGACGCACCCAGCGTGTATTTCGGATCCACCATGTTGCCGACCCGGAGCTTGCCGGCCTGTGTGAGCAGCATGTAGGCCTCCAGTTCGTCGAAGCCATAATCGGCGGCCATCCAGCGCACCAGTTCGCGGTAGGCGATGCGGGCGGCATCCTCCATCGGCCGACCGGACCCGATCGTCATGATGGCGTGTTCTGTTTCCAGGCGAGGCCAGCGAAACGACCAGTTCTTGATGAGGTCGATCTGGATCGTCGTCACTGTCGGATGCTCGATGGCGAAGCCGCAGATCTCGCCATCCCCCTGCGTGGCGTGACAATCCCCGAGGTACAGCAGGGCGCCCTTCACGTGAACGGGGAGGTAGATCACGGCCCCGGGCCCGACGTCCGGCAAGTCCATGTTGCCGCCGTAGTAGTCCGGAACGAGGGAGGAAATGGCCTCGATCTCCGGGGAGGTCCCGATCGTTCCGATGAACGGTTCGTAGGGCAGCGTGATCTTGTCGTTCCAGACCACCCCGCCTTCGGGCGTGACCTCCACTTTCTTGACGACTTCCGGCAGTGGCGGGTTGAGCAGCGCGGTGTCTCCGGTACCGACGAGGCCCCCGAATTCCGGCATGATGCATGTCGTGCCGACCGGCTGCGGGCCGCGGGGCACGATCTTCCGGATATGCACCGCGAGGCAGTCGCCCTTCTCGGCGCCATTGACGAAGATCGGCCCGTTCTGCGGGTTCAGAAACGGAAAATTCAGGATGGCGCTCGGGCTGTCGCTCTCATGCCGGATCTGGCCTTCCATCGCGTCATGCGTTTCGGCCGAGACCACGGCGCCAGGGTCAACTCGCAGGACCGGCTCGGCGTAGGGACCATAGACGTAGTGGTACTTGCCCTGGATCGCCTCGGTGATGGAGAAGGTGTCGCCGGGTCGCCCATTTGCTTCGCCGCGCGCCGCCATGATCGATTGCTCAAGCCAGCTCATGATGCCGTTCTCCTGATGGAACGCGGGTTGGCGCCGGTGGCACCCCTCGTTCCCTGAAATGCGCAAGGCGCCGCGTCGCCACTTCGGCGAACGTCGGCCAACATGTGCGTCAATGGGTCGATGGGTCAGCGTCGGGAGAGAGTCCGCCCTTCCGACGCGTCTTGGGACGTTCCGGTCGGCTCTGACCGGCAGGCGAGCAGTTGTTCGCAGTAATCCTCGAGGCTGAGCCGGCTGCGCATGCTGTCCCGCCGCAGAATGGCGTACGCCTCGTCATCGTCGACGGCATGCACCTCCATGAGGCGCACGATGGTCTTGATGACCAGTCGTCGGCGCCGTCGGCGGTCCTGGTGCTCGCTGAGCTGGTCGGCCAGTGCCCGTCGCTGCAGATATTGGTTCACGCCGAGAAACAGCGTGGTGTAGACCGCGCCCGCATAGACCGGCTTGCGCAGGAACGCGGTTGCGCCCTGCGCCAAGAGAGCCTTCAACCGGCTCGGCGCCTCCACGCCGACGAGGCCGATCACGGGTACGGGCGGCAGGCCGTTGACCAACGCCTCGGGGGGCAGCACGCCCTCGACGTCTCCATCCACGAACAGAACGTCGCGATCAGGGCTGAGCGCCCCGATGTCGACATGCGCCATCGGGGCGGGAACGCCGGGCCTTTCGACAGAGAGCCCGAGCTTGACGAGCACCGAGGCCAATGTGTCGACGCCCCCCTCGCCGGAGGCGAAGATCAAGGCGCGCATGCCGCGGAAGTTCTGGACCGGCATCTGGGACATCATCTCACCACGCGCAGCCGGGAGGTGGACGAACCCCACCCATCCGTCGCGGAGAAGCGGACGAGATAGGGATCGGGGCGGATGGGGGCGGGTTCCTGGCGGATTACCTCGAAAGAACCGTCCGAGCGGGACCGGCCGATGCGCGGGGTGAGATAGAGATGCATGGTCTCGGCATCGACGAGGATTTCGCCCTGAGGCGCGGCCAGATGCTGGTTCGCCAACGTTCGGCGCACGGCGCCGATCTCGTCGCATCCCGCTTCGGCCATGGCGGCGGCAAGGAGCTTCACGGCGATGTAGGAAGCCTCGGCATCGGCCGACGCCCAAGGCTTGTCCGGATAGGCGGCCGCATAGTTCGCGACGAAGCGGCGGCTTTCCGGAGTCGGCAAGGACGAGAAATAGACGCTGGAACTGACGTGCCCGTCCATCGCGCCGGGGCCGATATCGATCAGGTCCGGTTCGTTGAGATTGCAACTCGCGACCGGCATGACCGCCGGCTGGTCGATCCCGCGGGAAATGCAGGCCTCGCGCAGGTGGCGGATGAAGGAATAGCCGCTGACACCGATCAGCGAGGAGAAGACGAAGCTCGGCTGGGCCGCGAGGATGGCCTCGATGGTTCTGGCGAAGTCGGTTTCGCCGACCGGCAGGTAGCGCTCCGCGAGCACCGTGCCGCCGCGGGCGACCACGACCTCGCGCAGGATCCGGTTGTTCTCCCAGGCCCAGATATAGTTGGAGCCGACGCAGAACGCGCGGTCGCCATGGGACGACATGAGATAGTCGATCAGCGGCAGGATGTGCTGATTGGGAGCCGCGCCCGTGTATACGACATTGTCGGAACTCTCGAATCCTTCGTAGTGCGAGGGATACCACAGCATCCCGTCATGCTTCTCGAAGGCCGGGATCACTTCCTTCCGGCTCGACGAGGTGTAGCAGCCCACGACCTGCGTGATCCCCGACGCGAGAAGCTGCGAGCTCAGCGCCGCATAGCGCGCGAGATCGCCGTCGGGGTTCACGACGACGGGGGCCAGCCTCACGCCCCCGGCTTGATTGATTTCCGAGACCGCCAGCATGGCGCCGTTCAGCATGGCGCCAGCGACCGATCCGTAGGGGCCGGTCGAGGAGAACATCAGGCCGATGCGGAAGGTGTCTGTCGTCATCCGGTCGCCGAACGAAAAAAGCCCTCGCGCCGTGAGGCTTGAGGGCGTCGCTGCCTGGCGCGCAAATCCGCGCGGGTGATGTTCATCGAAGTGTTGGCGCTCAATTGGGCATCCTTGCCCTGCGCCTATCTCTTAGGCTTGATCGGCGTGGCCATCTTGTCAAGCGGATCCTGCGGCTTGGGCAAAATAAAATCCGCCGACCCGTCGCTCAAAAATTATGCTTGACTGCCGACTGGGCGGAGTTCAATCTTCTCCCATGCGTCGGGCAGTGCTGCCCAAGTAGACGCAAGTCATGCAGATCATAGGAATTCGGCATAGTCGCCCGCAGCAAGATGCTGACGGGCTTTTTTGCGTTTGTCTGCCAGGGGCTGCTGCGCGGAGGAGCCTTGCATCTTTGATTTTGCTCGCCTGCGCTAGGCCGCGGTTGTGGCTGGTGTTCGGGCTGGTTTCATTCGAGGCGTCGCCTTCCGGAGGGGCGCCCAGCGATCGCGGAGACCACAGCATGAAAGTCCAGCATTACCTTGGCGGCATCGAGAATCTCGGCCCGGTCGAGGTGGAAAAGCGTGTGTTCGTCGAGCCGTGGGAGGCGCAGCTCTTCGCGGTTCACACGACGATGATGGGAACGGGAATCTGGGCCTGGCCGGACCTGCGGGTGCTGGCCGAGTCCATGAACCCGCTCGACTACTTCAAGTACCGCTACTACATCAAGTGGCTCGGCGGCATGTGCAAGTTCCTGGTGTCCCGGAACTACATCTCCGAGAAAGAACTCGACGCCAAGACGGCGTATTATCTCCAGAATCCGGATGCGGCGCAGCCGAATGCCGGCAACGACGATGTTACCGGCCGGGTCATCGAATACTTCTACACCGGGGCCAATCCCTACCGTGACATCGCGGTCAATCCGACCTTCAAGGTCGGCGATAAAGTGCGCGTGAAGGACATGCCCCCGGCGGTCCATACACGCCTTCCCGGCTATCTGCGCAACAAGACCGGCGTTGTCGAGACCGTCTACAAGGGGGCCTATCTCTACGCCGACAACGTGCCGACCGACGGCATCTCCACGGCGCAGCCGGTCTATCTCGTGAAATTCAAGACCCGCGATCTGTGGGACGACATCCCGGACAAGGGCGACGTTCTCTATAACGATTGTTTCGAGGTCTATCTCGAGGCGGCGTAATCCGTCATCCGTCCAGCATCAAGCAATATAACGGCGGCACACCCGTCAATAAAAAGGCGATTTCCATGAGCGGCGATCACGAACATCATCATCATCATCTGCGCGAGAGCGAGAGCTATTACGCCGCGCGCACCAAGGCACTGGAGTCCCTGTTCCGCGAAAAGGGCCTCATCGGGACCGATACGGTCGACCGGGTCATCAATTTCTTCGAGCACGAGATGGGCCCGTTCAACGGCGCCAAGGTCGTGGCCAAGGCCTGGACGGATCCGGCGTTCAAGGCCCGGTTGCTCGCCGATGCCAACAAGGCGATCGCCGAACTCGGCATGCGCGATGGCATCGAGGGCGAGAACCTCAAGGTGGTCGAGAACCGGCCCGGCATCCACAACATGGTCTGCTGCACGCTCTGCTCGTGCTGGCCCTGGCCGCTGCTCGGCCTGCCGCCCTACTGGTTCAAGGATCCGGTATTCCGCGCCCGGGTCGTGCGGGAGCCGCGCGGTGTGCTCTCCGATTTCGGGGTGACGCTGCCCGAAGACCACAAGATCGAGATCTGGGATTCGAGCGCGCAGGTCCGCTACTTCGTGATCCCGGAGCGGCCCGCCGGCACCGAAGGCTGGACGGAGGAGAAACTGGCGGCGCTGGTCTCGACCGAGGCCATGCAGGGCCTCGGCCTGGCGGCCGCGTGAACGGAGGCGGGGCATGGATGCTTATATCGACGACCTGACCGGCCGTGAGGCCATCCCGCGCAACTGCGAGAGCCTGAAGTTCGACGAGCCCTGGCAGGGGCGCGCCTTCGGCATGGTGCTCGCCCTCGCCGAAGCGAAATCCTACCCTTACGAGGATTTCCGCAAGAGCCTGATCAGCACCATCGGCGAATGGGACAAGAGCCACGAGCCCGGTGACGAGACGTGGAGCTACTATGAGCAGTGGCTGGCGGCCTTCGAGAAGCTGGCTTTGGAGAAGGGCCTGATCAACCACGAGGAACTCGACCGCCGCACGGAAGAGTTCCTCCACCGCACCCGCGACGAGGTCATCTGACCTCCAGCCGGGCGGTCTTTCTCCGATGCTTCCTTCGGCCGGCGCCCGTCTGGAGCGCCGGAACGGGGAGCCTTGTCCTCACGCGTCTTGGAAGGGCGCCAACATGATCATCCCTCTCGCCATCAGCGTGGGACTGCTCGGCGGCATCTGCACCTGGCTGTTCCTCGCCACCAACGCGTTCCTCATCTGGGCGGCGTTCGTCGCCTGGGCATGCTTCTACCACAGCGGCGGCGACGCCACCGCGTTCCGGACCACGATCGTCTCGAACCTGTTCGGGGTGGCGGTGGCCTGGACCGCGGGTCTGTTGCTCGCAATCCTCGCGCCGGGGCCCGTGCTCGGGGCTGTGATCGTGGCGGCATCGATCGCCATCTACATCCTTGCCGCCCACATCCCCGCCTTCGCGTCGATCCCCGCCGTGACCTATGGCTATGCCTGCACTTTCTCGTTCCTGACCCAGAACGCGGACGCCTTCACGCCCGCCGTCATGCTCTCGGGTTCGAGCCGCAACGCACTACTGATCGTGCCGTTCTCGATGATCATCGGCGCCTGCTTTGCCTTCGCTTCGGCGAAACTGGCGGGCTGGATTCACGGGATCGCGCCCAAGCAACCCGTCAACGCACGGTGACCCTCCGTTTCCGTCCGCTTGCCGTGCGGAACCACCGCGCGGCGACCCTCCAATCCTCAACTCCGGAGATATGTCATGACCAACGCCTATGTCACCACTGCGCCGATGCCGGCGCGCGCCGAGCCGATCCCGGTTTCGGTGGTCCTGCCCTGGGCTGTCTTTGGCGGCCTGATGCTGCTCCTCACCGTCTACTTCGTCGGCGCCGAGGAGGGGGCCACCTCGCTGGTCGGGGGCTCCGTCGTGCATGAGTTCGTGCATGACGGCCGTCACCTTCTCGGCTTCCCCTGCCACTGACGGAGAGTGAGATGGTCGGCAACCTCCTGTTGAGGGGCATGATGGTCGGCGTGCTCGCCGGCCTTCTCGCCTTCTGTTTCGCCAAGGTCTTTGGTGAGCCCTGGGTGGAGTATGCGATTGCGTTCGAGGAGCAAGCGAGCCACGCCGCGGGCGTGGCGGACGCCTCGGACGGGACCGAGGCGATCAGCCGCGACACGCAGGCGGGCGTCGGGCTCTTCACCGGCCTCGTCGTGTATGGCGCTGCGATAGGCGGCCTGTTCGCGCTGGCCTTTGCCTTTGCCAATGGCCGGCTCGGACGCATGGGACCGCGTTCCGTGGCGGCGTTGATCGCGACACTCGGCTTCATCGCGATCGTCCTGGTCCCGCAGCTCAAATACCCGGCCAATCCGCCTGCCGTCGGCAGCGCCGACACGATCGTGGCACGGACGGAACTGTTCTTCGCCATGATGGCGTTTTCGATCGTGCTGATGGTGGCCGTCGTCATGCTGGCGCGTCGCCTTGCCGAACGGCTGGGTGACTGGAACGCCACGACCATCGCGGGCCTCGTCTATGTCGCGGTCATCGCGGTGATGTTCGCGGCCCTGCCGGATATCGAGGAAGTGCCCGCCGCCTTCTCGCCGGCCGCCCTCTGGAACTTCCGCATCGCCTCGATCGGGGTCCAGTCGGTGTTGTGGGCGGCGTTGGGCCTGGTATTCGGCGCCCTTGCCGAGACCGCGGCCCGCAGAGGCGTCGCGCCGCGGGTGATGTCCCGCGCGAGTGTCCTCCGATGAGCCGGGTCGCTTCGCGGTGCTGGCGGCTCGGGCCGCTAGCCCGGGTCGCGGTTGTCCTGGCGTCGGCATTGCTCCCCAGCATGGCCGTCGCGCATTCGGGCGGCTCTGCGGAAGGACCGCGCTCCGGCCTGTCGATCCCGCCGATTTCGCATGGCGAGATGGCGCTGGTGGACGAGCGGCTCGACGAGATCGTGGCGCTCGCCCGGCGCCAAAGCGCGACCGACGGTCCGATACGGCGTCTCTACAATCATTTCGGCGTTCAGCTCGCCTACTGCTTCTGGGGGCTCGCGCCCGGTGGCGTGACGCGTGAGGACAGCCCGTTCAACGCCTGCGCTCACGCGTATCTCGCGACGGCCAAGGTGCTGCTGGTCGAGATGAGCCGCCAGCCCGCCAGCTCGCATGCGGCACTCGCCATCCTCGATCGCCTCGAGGCACGCCGTCGCGAGACACCGGAGGCGGGGGAGATCTGCTCCTCGAGTGGTGAGGCCTTCAATACGGCGTCGGTCGTCCGACCGCGTCTGGCCGAAATGGTCGCGGATCCCGGCGTCGCCGCGATCATCCTCGGCGTGATGCTGCTCCTGGCGGGCGGCGGCGTGGCGGCCGGCTCGCTGCGCCGGTCGTCGTCAGGTTCCGAATCCCGTCTCGACTGAGGGACCGTTACCGGACCGACATGATGACGCATCGTCTGGTCATGATTTGTGCCGCGCGACCCAAGCGGCTTGTCTTTCCGGGAGGCGATGCCGCGGATGGCGATGAGTACGAGCCGCCCGCGCGGGTGCCGAGGAGCGTGCTCCGCGCTGGCCGCTTCTGGTGCGGCCCGGATCCGATCTCGCGCCGAAGCGCGACGGCGCTCGGCCTCGAGGCCGAGATTCGTCCCGAACTGGCCGATATCGATTTCGGTACGTGGAGAGGGCGGCCGCTTGAGGATGTTGCCCGGGCCGATCCCAAAGGCTTCCGGAGCTGGACTTCCGACCCGTCGGCGGCGCCTCACGGCGGCGAGTGCATCGAAGATCTGCTCGATCGTCTCGGTTGGTTCCTGTCGGCCTGTGCGGCCCTGGCGGGCAGCACCGTTGCCGTCGCGCCGGGCTCGGTCGTGAAGGCCTGCCTGCTGCACGCGCTCGCCGCGCCGCCGACATCCTATTTCCGGATGGATGTCGAACCCCTGAGCCACGCCACTTTCGTGAGCGACGGACGGCGCTGGAACCTGCGGCTGCCCGCCGCTATCGAGAGTGACGCCCGGAGCGGCCCAGGGTCTTCAGCTTCCTGACGGACGGTCCCGGAAGGGTCCAGGCCCGCCCGCCCGGGACAACACCTTGCACGGAACCTGTGCGGGCAGGCAGGGCAGTCGCGCTAGCGGCTTCGCGCCACGGATCTTCGTCGGGGCGACCTGCCTGCCGTGTTCAGCCCTCTCGCAGGCGGTAGCCCACACCGGGCTCGGTGAGGATGAAGCGGGGATTGGCGGCGTCGTCACCCAGCTTGTCGCGGATGTGGCCGATGGCGATACGCAGATAGTGCGTGTCGTTCACGTGCGCCGGGCCCCACACGGTGGTGAGGAACTGGCTGTGGGCCACCAGGCGGCCGGGGTGGCGGGCCAGCAGGGCCAGCACGTCGAACTCCTTGCGCGTGAGCTTTACCTCGCGGCCCTCGACACGCACCGTGCGATTCGCAAGATGGACCACGAGGCTGCCGAGCACCTGTTCGGCAGGCTCCGCGACCCGGTCCTGCCGGGCGCGCAGCAGCGCCCGGAGGCGAGCGAGTAGTTCACCGACGGCGAACGGCTTGGTGACATAGTCATCGGCGCCCGCATCGAGTGCCGCGATCTTCTCCGTCTCCTGATCGCGTACCGACAGAACGAGAATGGGTACGCGCGACCATTCGCGGATGGCGGTGATCACCGTCTTGCCGTCCATGTCCGGCAGCCCGAGATCGAGCACCACGCAGTCCGGCGCAGAGGTGGCGGCGAGCTCGATACCTTGCCGTCCGCGCTCCGCCTCGGCGACGTCGTAGCCGCCGCTGCCCAGCGCGATCCGCAGGAAACGGCGGATCGGAGCGTCGTCTTCCACCACGAGGATGCGAGCCCGGTGCGCGTCGGCGTTCGTCATGTTCCGTCATCGGTGGGCGTCGGAGCCAGAGGCAGTCTCAGCACGATGGTTGTGCCCCGTCCATTCGGCCCCTGCAGAGCCACGACCGTGCCGCCATGAGCCTCCACCAGCCCGCGAACGATGGCAAGGCCGAGGCCGGTGCCGGCCGGCCGGCCGTCGCCCTGCGTGACGCGATGGAAAAGGTCGAACACCTTCTCCCTCTCGTGGCCGGGAATGCCGGGGCCCTCATCTGCGATCGATACCAGCGCCTCGGTGCCCTGCACGCGCGCCGTCACGGAGATGGCGGTGCCCGCGGGGGCGTATTTGGCGGCGTTCTCGATCACGTTGGTCAGCGCCTGACCGATCAGCACGGGATCCACGTTCAGCATGGGAAGGTCGGGCGGGATCGCCGCTTCCAGCCGGTGGGCCGCAAGAAGCCGCGCGAGGTCGGTGCGCACGCGTCCGATGATCTCCGCAAGCTCCACCGGCGCGCGCCGCGGGCTCAGGGCGCCGTGGCCGAGGCGGGTCATGTCGAGAAGGTTCTGCACGTAGCGGTCGAGACGCCGCGCCTCGTCGAGGGCGGCGCCGGCAAGGTCGCGACGGTCGGTACGGCTGAGGGCGTCGGCGTCCTCGGCGAGCACCGAGACGGCGCCGATGACGGTGGCGAGCGGGGTGCGCAGATCATGACTCACGGAATTGAGGAGCGCGCCCCGCAGCCGCTCGCTTTCGCTCGACACCCGCGCATCCGCCAGTTCTTCGGCGAGGCGCACCCGTTCCACCGCCACGGCAACCTGGTCCTCCACCGCCAGCAGCAGGCGCCGGGTCTCGGGATCGAGGCTGCGGGTGCGGTCCCTGAAGCGCACGCCGATGACGCCGAGCGTCGTCTCGCCCGCAGCGAGAGGCACGAACAGCCACTCGCTCATGGGCAGCGTGGCCGTTCCGGACCCCGCCGGCTCGTTCCGCTCGAAGGCCCAGCGCGCCGCGCCCTCGGCGCGTGCGTCGAGCTCCTCGATGGAGGGATGACCCTGCACCTGTTCGAGCGCGCCGGACGGGCCGGGCATGAGGATCAGCGACCGGCAGTCGAGCGTGGCGGCGATATGGTAGGCGCCCGCCCACAGCACGTCGTCAAAACTGCTCGCGGCGGCGATCTTGCGGGCGAAGTCGTAGAGCGTTTCGGTACGGCGCTGCGCCACCCTCATGCTCTGCACCTGCGCCGTGAGCCGGCCGGCGAGGGTGCCGGTGAAGATCGCACCCACCAGGAAGACGAGGATCGAGACCACATCCTCGGGGTTGCTCACGGCGAAGGTGTAGTAGGGCGCTGTATAGAGAAAGTTGTAGGCGATCGAGCCGAGCGCGGTGGCGACCAGCGAGGCGGCCAGTCCGTAATTCGCGCCCACGACCAGCACGGCGGTCAGGTAGATGGCGGTGATCGCGCCGCCCGGGATCGCATCCCACATCCCGATCGGCCAGGCGATCACGCTCGCAAGCACGATGGCGCCGAGCGCGGCGAGGTATCCCCGCCAGTCCGGGCGGGCCACCGGCCACGGCATCCGCGCGCGTCGCCCCGTCGGGTTGTGGTCGGTGACGATGGTGATCTCGAAATCGGTCGCGGCGTCCAGCAGGCGTTCGGCCACCGGTTCCCGCACCACGGCGACCAGCTTCCGCCACCACGCGCCGTGGCCGCGGGGGCGCCCCACCACGAGGCGGGAGACGTTGCGGCTGCGGGCGAAACGCAGAAGCTCGGCGACCGCGTCCGATTCCGCGTGAAGGGTGACGGTCTCCGCGCCCAGCGTCTCGGCGAGGCGCAGCGCGTCCAGGGTGGCGGCGCGGGCCTCCGCCGGCAGCGTCTCGTGACGCGGGGTCAGAACCGTGGCGACCGTCCAGGGAATGCGGGCGCGGTCCGCCATGCGCCCTCCCGCCCGCACCAGCGCCTTTGCCACCGGCGCCTCATTGACGCAGACCAGCAGGCGCTCCTCGGTGGGCCACGGCCCTTTGACGGCGTTCGCCCGCATATAAGCGAGCATTTCCGCATCGACGCGGCTCGCCGCGGTGCGCAGGGCGAGTTCGCGCAGGGCGGTAAGATTGCCCTTGGAAAAGAAGTTCTCCAGCGCCCGCCCGACCTGCTGCGGAACGTAGACCTTGCCGTCTTTCAGGCGCTTGATCAGTTCCTCGGGCGGCAGGTCGATCAGCTCCACGCCATCGGCGCGCTGCAGCACATGGTCGGGCACGGTCTCGGTGACGCGCACCCCGGTGATCCGCGAGACGATGTCGTTGAGGCTCTCAATGTGCTGGATGTTGAGCGTGGTCGTCACATCAATGCCGGCGTCCAGAACTTCCAGCACATCCTGCCAGCGCTTGGGGTGCCGCGAGCCCGGAGCGTTGGTGTGGGCGAGCTCGTCGATGAGGGCAAGGTCGGGACGGCGGGCGAGCAGCGCGTCGAGATCGAGTTCACTCAGGTTCTGACCGCGATACTCGACGGTACGGCGCGGCAGCTGCTCCAGCGTGCGCAGCAGCGCCGCGGTTTCCGAGCGGCCGTGGGTTTCCACGAGCGCCACCAGCACGTCGACGCCCGCCAGCTGGCGGGCGCGCGCTTCCTCGAGCATGGCAAAGGTCTTGCCGACACCGGGGGAGGCGCCGAGGAATATCTTCAGGCGCCCCGGCCCGCCCCGGCTGCGCGCTTCGATGCGCGCCTCCTCCAGGAAGGACTCAGGGCCGGGACGTTCCTCGGGAGGGGTCGACATGGCAGCACGCAGGTCCGTCACCGCTTCAGGTCGTCGAGGGCGAGGTTCAGCGCCAGCACGTTGACGCGCGGTTCGCCGAGGACGCCGAAGGTGCGGCCGATGGTAATGCGCTTCACCAGCGCCCGCACCTCCGCCTCCGACAGCCCCCTGACCCTGGCGACACGGCCGACCTGACGTGCGGCCGCCGCCGGCGAGATGTCGGGATCGAGGCCCGAGGCCGAGGCGGTCACGAGATCGGCGGGAACGGGGCCGCCACCCAGCGCCGCCACCCGTGCCTGAACCGCCCCGGCGAGTGCGGCCGAGCTCGGACCAAGGTTCGAGCCCGTGGAACTGGCGCCGTTATAGGGGCTGTCCACGCTCCTGGCCGGATCCTGTGGATCCGGGGCGGTGGTGGCGGAGGGGCGGCCGTGGAAATAGCGTTCCGAGGTGAACGACTGGCCGATGAGGGCCGATCCGACCACGCGACCCTCCACCGTCACCGGCGAGCCGTTAGCCGCGGAGGGGAACGCCATCTGGGCGATACCGGTGACGGCGAGGGGATAGGCGATGCCGGTCAGCGCGGTGAACAAGGCAAGAAGGACCAGCGCGGGGCGAAGATAGGTGTTCATCTGTGTGAGTCTCTCAGGCCAGATGCAGGAGATCGACGAGAAGGTCGACGGCCTTGATGCCGATGAAGGGAACGACGAGCCCGCCCAGCCCGTAGACGAGGAGATTGCGCCCCAGCAGCGCCGACGCGGAGGCAGGCTTGTAGGACACCCCCTTCAGGGCGATGGGGATCAGCGCCACGATGACCAGGGCATTGAAGATGACGGCCGACAGGATGGCGGATTGCGGGCTCCCCAGCCCCATCACATCAAGCGCGCCGAGGCCCGGATAGGCCGCCACGAACAGGGCGGGCAGGATGGCGAAGTATTTCGCCACGTCGTTGGCGACCGAGAAGGTGGTGAGCGCGCCCCGGGAAATCAGCAACTGCTTGCCGACCAGCACGATCTCGATGAGCTTGGTCGGGTCGCTGTCGAGATCGATGAGGTTGCCGGCCTCCTTGGCCGCCGGGGTGCCCGTATTCATGGCGACCCCGACGTCGGCCTGCGCGAGCGCGGGCGCATCATTTGAACCGTCGCCGCACATGGCGACGAGGCGTCCCTCTGCCTGCTCGCGGCGGATCAGCTCCAGCTTCTTCTCCGGCGTCGCCTCGGCAAGGAAATCGTCCACTCCCGCTTCGGCGGCGATGGCGGCGGCGGTGAGCGGGTTGTCGCCGGTGATCATAACCGTCCGGATGCCCATGCGGCGCAGCTCGGCGAAGCGCTCCCGAATGGCCGGCTTCACCACGTCCTTCAGGTGGATGACGCCGAGCACGCGTCGATCCTTCGCCACGACCAGGGGGGTGCCGCCGGACGCGCCGATGCGCTTGACGATCTGGTCGACCGCCGGGCTCAGCGGCGCGCCTGACAGCAGCGCCATGGCATCGGACGCCCCCTTGCGGAGGGCGACGCCGCCGGGCAGGTCGACGCCCGACATGCGGGTGTGGGCGCTGAACGGCACGAACACGGCGCGCGCATCCGGCGTCGCGATCAGGGCAAACCGACGCCGCGCCAGGTCGACGATGGATTTGCCCTCGGGCGTGTCGTCGGCGAGCGAGGCCAGAAGCGCGGCTTCCGCCAGTTCCTGCTCGGTGACGCCCGGCGCCGGCTCGAACGCATCCGCCATACGGTTGCCGAAGGTGATGGTGCCGGTCTTGTCCAGCAGCAGCACGTCGATATCGCCGGCGGCCTCCACCGCGCGGCCCGACTTCGCCACCACATTGGCCTTCACCAGCCGTTCCATGCCGGCGATGCCGATCGCCGAGAGCAGGCCGCCGATCGTGGTGGGAATGAGCGTGACGAACAGGGCGACGAGGTAGATCACCGGGATGGTGGTGCCCGACCACGACGCGAAGACCGGCAACGTCACCACGACGAGCAGGAACACCAGCGTCAGCGCCGCCAGTAAGATGTCGAGGGCGATCTCGTTGGGGGTCTTCTGGCGCTTCGCGCCTTCCACCAGCGCGATCATGCGGTCGAGGAAGGTCTCGCCGGGCTTCGCCGTAACGCGCACCACCAGCCAGTCGGAGACGAGACGGGTGCCGCCGGTGACGGAGGAGCGGTCGCCGCCGGATTCGCGGATCACCGGCGCGCTCTCGCCGGTGATGGCGCTCTCGTCCACGGAGGCGGCACCCTCGACCACCTCGCCGTCGGTGGGAATTGTATCCCCGGCCTCCACCAGGATCAGCTCGCCGACCTCGACGCGCGCGATGTCCTTGGTGGTGATCGTGGTGCGATCCGCGGGAGTGGCAAGCGCCTTGGCCTTGGCGGAGGATTTGGTGGCGCGGAACGCATCGGCCCGCGCCTTGCCGCGACCCTCGGCTACGGCTTCGGCGAAGTTGGCGAACAGCACCGTGAACCAGAGCCAGATGGCGATCTGCAGCCCGATGAAAGCGTTCGGGCCGCCCGCCAGCGCCTCGCGCAACGCCAGCACGGTGGCGACGAGGCTGACGAGAGCGGTGGAGAAGATCACCGGATTGCGGGCGAGGCTGCGCGGATCGAGCTTGCGCAGCGCCTGGGCCGCCGCCGGCGCGATGATCCCGGGCGCGAAAAGGCCGAGTGGGGGGGAAGAATGCTTGCTCATGGCAGATCTCAGAAGGTCCGGCCGGCCAGCAGGGAGACGTGCTCCGCGAGCGGTCCGAGGGCGAGGACGGGGAGGAAGGTCAGTGCCCCGATGATGAGGATGGTGGCGATCAGCAGCGCGACGAACAGCGCGCCGTGGGTCGGGAAGGTGCCGGCGGTTGCCGGCGCCGTCTTCTTGGCGGCGAGGCTTCCGGCGATGGCGAGGATCGGGATGATGTAGCCGAACCGGCCGAGCATCATGGCGATGCCCAGGAAGGTATTGTGCCACATCGTATTGGCGGAAAAGCCCGCAAAGGCCGAGCCATTGTTGCCGGTGGCGGAGGAATAGGCATAGAGCAGTTCGGAGAGGCCATGCGGGCCGGCGTCCTGCACCGAGCTCTGCGCCGTGCCGGCGGCGATGGCGAGGGCGGGCAGGATCAGCGCGCCGAGCGGCATGACCAGCAGGGTGAGCGCGGCCAGCTTCACCTCCCGCGCCTCGATCTTCTTGCCGAGATATTCCGGTGTCCGCCCGACCATGAGGCCCGCCAGGAACACGGCGAGGATGACGAACAGCAGCATGCCGGTGAGACCGACGCCGACGCCGCCGAACACAACCTCGCCCAGCTGGATGTTCAGCATTGTCACCAGTCCGCCGAGCGGCGTGAAGCTGTCGTGCATGGCGTTGACCGAGCCATTGGAGGCCGCGGTGGTCGCGGCGGCCCACAGGGTGGAGCCGAGGATGCCGAAGCGGACCTCCTTGCCCTCCATGTTGCCGGAGCCGGCGTCCACCAGTCCTGCCTGCAGCGGGTTGCCGGCCTGCTCGGCGGCATAGAGGGCCGCAAAGCCCGCGACGAACAGCAGCGCCATGGCGGCGAACAGCGCGCGCCCCTGCCGCCGGTCGCCCACCATCCGGCCGTAGGTGAAGCAGAAGGCGGCGGGAAGGGCGAGGATGGCCAGCGTCGAGAGGAGATTGGTGACCGCCGTCGGGTTCTCGAACGGGTGGGCCGAATTGACGTTGAAGAAGCCGCCGCCATTGGTGCCCAGCTGCTTGATCGCGACCTGGCTCGCTACCGGGCCGAGCGAAAGGGTCTGGTGCGCGCCTTCCAGCGTGGTGGCGTCGAAGGCCGCGGCCAACGTCTGCGGCAGGCCGCCAAAGGCGAGCACCAATGCCAGCAGCAAGGCGCCGGGCAGCAGGATATAGAGGGTGGCCCGGGTGAGATCGACCCAGAAATTGCCGATCGTCCGGCCCTGTCGGGTCGCGAAGCCGCGCGCCACCGCGGCGGCGACAGCCATGCCGGTGGCGGCCGAGACGAAATTCTGCGTGGTGAGACCCACCATCTGGCTGAAGTTGGAGAGCGTCGTCTCGCCGCCATAGGACTGCCAGTTGGTGTTGGTCACGAACGACAGGGCGGTGTTGAAGGCCAGCGGCGCCGACAGCCCGGGAAGGTCCGCGGGGTTGAGCGGCAGCAGGTGCTGGAAGACCAGCATCAGGAAAAGCAGCGCGAACCCCGCCGCATTGAAGGCGAGGAGCGCAAGCGCATAGCCGGTCCAGCGTTGGGGCTTCTCGCCCGCAGGCCCCGCGGCCCGAAGCAAGGCCCGCTCCGCGGGCGCTAGAAAGCGCATTTCGCCGGCGAAGGCCGCCGCCATGTAGGCGCCGAGTGGAACAGCGACTGCGAGGAGCAGCCCGCAGAACAGGACAAACTGAAGGAGATCGGCGTCCATGCCGGCTTCTCCTAAAACAACTCGGGGCGCAGCAGCGCCACGAGGAGATAGGCGAAGAGGAGAACGGCCGTCGCCAGGCCGAGGCTGAGGTCGAGGGTCATGGCGCGCCTCTCAGATGCGGTCGGCGGTGACGACGGCGACGGAGGCGAGCGCGAAGAGGGCGAGGCCTCCCGCAAGAAAGGACAGGTCGGCGATCATGATAAGCTCCGGTTCAAACTCACCCGGAGCTACGCCTCACGCGCATAAAGCCGATAGGCGAAATGCTTCCACGCGCATAAAGGCGGCGTAACGGAGGCTGTTCACGGCTGCCCGAACGGCCCGACCCGTAACGGTGGGCGCCAATGCAAACGCACCCGAGGCATAAGTTGCGCCCCGAAGACTTCAGCGCGCCTTGGAAACACGGCATCGAAGCCGCAGGACTTGAAGCCCCTGCGGTGACCCATGATGCCTGAGCCGAGGGACACCGCGAAGCTCTCCGTCCCGATCAGGTGGGCGCGCTCCAGCCACCGATCTGGGAGTAGATCGCGTCTCGCAGATGCCTGATGTCATGGTTGAGCTTGGCCAGTGCGTCCGGGCTCTGCGTCGATGCCGCCCGCAAGGCGCTGCCAAGGCATCCGGCTCTCGATTGCAGCGCGCGCCCGGTGCTCGTCAAGGTGACGACGACTTGCCGTTCATTCGCCGGGTTGCGTGTCCTTCGCAGCAGGCCGGCCGCTTCGAGACGCTTCAGCACAGGGGTAAGAGTGCTCGACTCCAGCGCTAGTTTCTCGGCGATCGCTCCAACGGTGCGTTCGTCCTGCCGCCACAGGACGTTGAGCACGAGATATTGCGGGTATGTCAGTCCAAGCCCGTCGAGAAGGGGTTTGTACAGCCGCTGGATCGCGATCTCGGCTGAATAGATCGCGTAGCACAACTGGTCGTCCAATGCCGGCGGATCATCTGGTCGGTCATTCATGGTGCGCCCTTCCCGCAAAGGCCTGTAGCGTTGGCGAGGACACAAGACAGGTATCGCGATAATTACGTCCCTGACAATTCTACGTGCTGCCTTTGAATATATACATCGATAATCGATATCTCGATAAATATGTGCGATACGCCAAGCGGCCGATGCGCTTGGCCGGCTCGGTTGGGCTGATCGAAGTGAGCAAGCAGGTGGGCCTGATGCCTCAAGGAGAGTTGCCTGCGGCGCTGATAGCGATCCTCGGCCCTCTTGGGCGCCAGCTGTGTCGGAGTTCGCCGGGCGCGGTTCCTCAGCCTGCGAACAGGCGAACGTCAGAGGCTTCCCAACTCAGCCGCACACGCTCGCCGATGACCGGATCATGCGCCATCGGCGCGCCGGCGGGCAGCCGGACATTCACCTGCGCACCCCAGCCGGTCGTCACCGCGAAGTGGAAGGTCTCACCGATGAAGGTCGCGTCGGACAGCACGGCGTCGATGCCCGGCCGCGCGGCCGCTTGCGCCGGGTCGGCGAGCTGCAATCGGTCGGGGCGGATCATGAGCTGTGCCAAGGCGCCGGGGGAAGTCGCCGCGCGCAGCGGAATATCGGCGCAGCCGCTGCCGTCGGGAAAGACGATGTCGACGCGGTCGTCCTTCCGGCCCGCAATGGTGCAGTCGAGGAAGTTGGAATGGCCGACGAAGCCGGCCACGAAACGGGTGTGCGGCTCCTCATAGAGTTCGCGTCCCTTGCCCACCTGCTCGATGCGGCCGTGATTGAACAGCGCGACCCGATCGGACAGGCTCAGCGCCTCCTCCTGGTCGTGGGTGACGTAGAGGATGGTCACGCCGGTCTCTCGATGGATGCGGCGGATCTCGGCCTGGATCTCCTCGCGCAGCTTCTTGTCAAGCGCCGAGAGCGGCTCATCCATCAGCAGCAGCGGCGGACCATAGGCGAGCGCTCGCGCCAGCGCGACGCGCTGCTGCTGGCCGCCGGAGAGCTGGGCGGGCATGCGGTCGGCGAAGCTCTCGAGCCGAACGAGTGCCAGCATCCCCTCGACCTTGCGGGAGATCTCGGCCCTCGACCACCGCCGCACCCGCAGCGGAAAGGCGACGTTCTCGGCGATGCTGAGATGGGGAAACAGCGTGTAGCGCTGGAACACCATCCCGATGTTCCGCTTGTTCGACGGGTCGGCAAGGATGCTGCGTCCGTCGATGCGGATGTCCCCGTCCGACGGCTGGAAAAAGCCGGCGATCATGTAGAGCGTGGTGCTCTTGCCCGAGCCGGAGGGTCCGAGAAAGGTGACGAACTCCCCGCGGGCGATCTCGAGCGAGACGTCGCTGACCGCGGCGAAACTGCCGAACTTCTTGGAAACGGCACGGATGTCTAGGAAGGGCGAGGTCATGAGCGGACGTCCTTGCGAAGCAGTGCGGCGAGCGCCATGAGGCCGGCGGTCAATGCGATGAGGACGGTGGAGACGGCGGCGATGACCGGCGAGAGGTCCTGCCGCAGCGTGCCGAAGATGCGCACCGGTAGGGTCTGGAGGTCGGGGCTCGCCATGAAGATGGCGATGACCACCTCGTCCCAGGAGGCGAGGAAGGAAAAGATCGCCGCGCTGATCAGCCCGAGCCGGATGCCGGGCAGGGTGACGCGGATCTTGGCCTCCAGCGGGCTGGCGCCGCACACGATGGCCGCGGTCTCGATGTCGCGGTCGAACTGTTCCAGCGCGTTGCAGATGGCGATGATCGAGAAGGGCAGCGCGATCACCAGATGCGCCAGCACGAAGCCGATGAAGGTGCCGTTCAGGTGCAGGCGCAGGAAGAACGCATAGAGCGCGACCGCCAGCACCACCACCGGCAGGATCATCGGGGTGAGGAACAGCGCCCGCAGCGCCTCGCGGCCGCGGAAGGTGCCGCGCGCGAGGGCCCCGGTGGCTTCACGGGAGGCCTGAGCGCGGAGAACTACCTCGCCATCACCGGCACCTCACGACCCACCGCCACGCGCGATCTGCACGATCTCGTCGAGAAAGGCGCCCTGACGCGCACTGGCGAGCGCCGCTACACGCGCTACCACCTTAACCTGCAGGGTGCGCGCGGATAGTTGCGGGCGGCAACGTCAGTGGCGCAACCGCTTTGTCCTTTCGCCCCGGGGGACATCCGCTTTCAACCTGCAGGATGCGTCAGAAACGGACCTTGCCAAGTGGGTGTCTGCACGTCCGGTATGGGGGCCGGGAGCGGACTGTCCGCTTTTGATCATGGTATGTTGGAAAGCAGCCACTGGGTATGCGGCCGTGCCGGTGGCTCATTTGGGGTCGTGCTGCGGACAGACCATTCGAGCGATCATCGGCGTGTTGCTGCCGTTCAGAACACCCCTCGCCTGGCGACAGCGGCGTCATCGGCACGTGGCTTCGCGAGATTTGTCGCGTGCTATCCGGAGAATCTCGTCTCGTAACCGGCTGAAATACGGCGTGTCCGACATTTGCTTTATCAAATGGCCGTGCCAGTTCTTTGCGATGCCGAACGTATGCTCCAGATACGCTAAAGCCGTCTTTCCATCTGCGATCCTGTTGCGGTGGTAGGTGCGGATGACATCCGGAAGGCCCTCCAGACGTTGTTGAACCGCTGAGCGGACGTTGAAGCGCTCAGCGGTGAACTCGTCCCAAACGAACTCGGCCGCCGTCACCCGTGCCCGAAGGTGGTCCTCGTCGATCGTCTCGTCACCCCAATAGACCTTTGCAATAATTTTGCCCGTCTTGTTCCGATGCACCAGGTGGACCATCGCATACTTGCAGAGGGCGCCATTGAACTGCCTCTCTAGAACCATGGCTATTGTGCTTTCGACCGTCGCCCGGTCCCGCGAACCCAGAGTGGCGAACGACACGTCGTCCAGAATATGTGCGCATAGGTCGGCGTGCTGCAGGACAATGTTCTCCATCTCGTGCTGAGCGAGGAACACCACCCCTGCGGCAGCTGCATGACCTCGCCGGGGGTGAGCAACGGGCGTGCGGTTTCCGAGCGCGACACCATCAGATGACCCAGCCAGGGCGAGAGCCGGTGGCCGGCATAGTTCTTCATCGCCTTCATCTCGGTGGCGGTGCCGAGCGCATCCGACACACGCTTCGCGGTGCGCTCGTCGTTCGTGGCGAAGCTCACCCGGGCATGGCAGTTGTCGAGGATGGAGTTGTTCGGCCCGTAGGCCTTCTCGATCTGGTTCAGTGACTGGGCGATGAGGAAGGCTTTCAAGCCGTAGCCGGCCATGAAGGCGAGCGCCGATTCAAAGAAGTCGAGCCGGCCGAGCGCGGGAAACTCGTCGAGCATGAGCAGCAGACGATGGCGGTCGCCCTTGGCCTGCAGGTCCTCGGTCAGCCGTCGGCCGATCTGGTTGAGGAGCAGGCGGATCAGCGGCTTGGTGCGATTGATGTCCGAGGGCGGAACCACGAGGTAGACCGACGTAGGGGCTCTCCCGCCGACGATATCGGCGATGCGCCAGTCGCAGCGCCTCGTCACCTCGGCAATCACCGGATCGCGGTACAGGCCGAGGAAGGACATGGCGGTGGAGAGCACGCCCGAGCGCTCATTGTCGGATTTGTTCAGCAGTTCACGGGCGGCGCTGGCGATGACGGGGTGTGGGCCTGCCTCGCCGAGGTGGGCGGTCTTCATCATGGCGTCGAGCGTGGTCTCGATCGGGCGCTTCGGATCGGAGAGGAAGGCGGCGACGCCGGCGAGCGTCTTGTCCGTCTCGGCATAGAGGACATGGAGGATGGCGCCGACGAGCAGCGCGTGGCTGGTCTTCTCCCAGTGGTTTCGCTTTTCCAGCGAGCCTTCGGGGTCCACCAGGATGTCGGCGATGTTCTGGACGTCACGCACTTCCCATTCGCCGCGCCGTACCTCGAGCAGCGGATTGTAGGCGGCGGACCTGGCATTGGTCGGGTCGAACAGCAGGACGCGGCCATACCGGGCGCGGAAGCCTGCGGTGAGCTGCCAATTCTCACCCTTGATGTCATGGACGATGGCCGATCCTGGCCAAGTCAGCAGCGAGGGCACCACTAGGCCGACGCCCTTGCCGGAGCGGGTCGGCGCGAAGCACAGCACATGCTCGGGTCCATCATGACGCAGATAGTCCCGTTCATACCGGCCGAGCACGACGCCATCCGAGCCGAGCAGCCCGGCGGCCCGGACCTCCTCCTTCTCGGCCCAGCGCGCTGAACCATAGGTCTCGACCCTGGAGGCCTCCCGCGCCCGCCAGACCGACAGGGCGATGGTGACCGCGATGGAGAGGAAGCCGCCCGAGGCGGCGATCAGCGCCCCCCGGAAGAACACGTCCGGCGCATAGGCGTCGAAAAAGTACCACCACCAGAAGAAGGCCGGCGGATAGTAGACGGGCAGCCCGAGAAGCGCGAACCACGGCGCGCCCAGCTGCGCCTGAAAGCCGAGGCTCCAGGCCACATATTGTGTCGCGCCCCAGATCGCCGCCAGCACGATGAGCAGCACGGTGAGGATCTGCCCCCAGAGGATTTTCGTCGCCGACATGGTGATAATCCCTCTCTCGGGTCAGAGGCCGAGGCCGCGCTTGCGGCCGAAGCTCCAATCGACGCCGCCATCGTCACGGGCGACGCCGGAGACATGCTTGCCGAGCTGGCGCTCCACCGAGGGTGACCAGGGCACGAGCTGGAAGCCGAGGCCGTCGTCGAGTATGGCGAAGCGGCCGGAGGCGAGGTTGAGGCGCTGGCGATAGGTGCCGGCGACGTACTCGCCGCTGCCGGCCCTGTTGAACGGCAAGCCGAACTCGGCGGCGAGCTTCTCGCCGACAGCGTCCAGCTCACGGCGGCGCAGCGTCTCGATGAGGTTGCGGGCGAAGACGATCCGCCGTCCCTGCCGCTCAGCCAGCCCCTCGCGGACGAGATGTTCGGCGCGTCGGTCAAGTGCCTGACTCACGTCAGCGCCGAAGCCGCCGTCCGACAAGGCGATGGCGTCACGCGCAATGGCCTGCCGGTCGAGCCAGGTGGCGCCAGTGGCGGTCACCTGATGGGCGAGATCTAGATCGGAGCGCACAGCGAGCGCGACGCGCCGCTTGCCATGTGCATCGTCAAAGGTGCGCAGTTCGACGATGGAGCCCGGCGCGCCATCGCCGGCGGCATCGAGTTCGGGCAGCCGGATGTGATGGGAGCGGCCGTCCACACCATCTACGATGGCATAGGCGGAGCCGTGGAGTTCATCGTCGAGGCCGCGCGGGACCAGCCGGCCGATCACCGGCACATCGAGACTCTCGGCGGCGAGGACATAGCTTGCCGTGCCGCGCTCTATGCCCCGCTCGTTCAGGGCGCGGTGCATGCGCTTGATGATATCGCCACGCTCACCGAGCCCGCGCAGGGTGGCCTCGGCGTCCGGCCCCATCACCCATTGGGCATTGCCGATCTCACTGGCGAGGCCAAGCGCCTCCAGCTTCCTGAGGCGCCCGATCTTCAGCGCATGGTGTTCGCTCGGCTGTCGGCCTGGAGCCGGCGCCATGTCGATGATGCCGCTCTCGCGGGTCTCGCGGAGAAGCTGGCGGTCGAGCTCGGTCCAGCGTTCGGCCTCGATCTGGCGTTCCAAACTCCGGCGAATGTCGAGCTCGGTCCGGGGACCGAGTTCCTGGGTGATGAGGTCTCGGGCGCGGTCGCGCATGCCCTCCTTGATGTAGTCGCGGGAGATCACGAGATCCTGGCCGTCGTCGCGGCGGCCCCGGACGATGAGATGTACATGGGGATGCTCTGTGTTCCAGTGATCGACGGCGACCCAGTCGAGACCGGTGCCGAGGTCCTTTTCCATCTGCCGGGCGAGGTCTCGGGTGAAGGCCCGCAGGTCCTCCATCTCCAAGGCGTCGTCGGGCGACACGATGAAGCGGAAATGGTGACGGTCATCGCGGCAACGCTCGGTGAAGGCGTCGACATCCACGCCTTCGCTCTCGGGACCGAACATCCGCGCCTTCTCGCCGTCGCGCATCACGCCCTCGCGGCGGAGATAGGTGAGGTGCTGACTGAGGGAGCCCACGCAGGCTGTGTGTCGGACGACGCGGGCTTTCACCACGGCGCCGCGTGAGTGCGGCGTGATCCGGCGGCTGGCCTGAAGGCTGGCGACCTGCCCGCTGCCGAAACGCGAGCGGTTGCCGGCGGCGATCTTGCCGGTGCGAGAGACCCCGCCGCCGGCCTTGCGGGCCGCAGCGAGCGCCTGGGCGACGAAGGGGCGGGCCTGCTGGGCGCGGGTCGAGCGGATGCGGCCGGGACGGACGCGGAACTCGCGGTCATCGCTCATGGCGAAGCCTCGCAATGTGCGGAAAATCGTTGATGTGCCGCCCTTTGCGGCACGCGCGAACCTTGCGGTTCTGCTCTGCAAGGTGCCGAGAGCGAGGAAAACACCTGCAAAAACAACATCCCGACCGCCGCGCACTGTGCGCCCTTTTATCCTGCCCTCGTGCGGTCGTGATTCCTGTGCTGCGCCTCCTTCCTCGCCACGGAACGCCAGAGCCCGACAGGATGCGAAAACGGGTCCGCCGCGTCATGGCGCCCTTCGTGCTGGCAAAGGTGCAACGAAGAGCGCGCCCGGTCGCGGGGTGAGGAGCGCCGCATCGGTGGGATTGCTGCGCGCGGGCGGCGTGGAGAACAGCGGCGCCGCGCGCCAGCTTTGCGCCATTGGCCGCACCGATCCGGTGGCGCCGGCTGCAGGCTCTTTGTCGATGATCGGCGCGATAGCCGCGATGTAAGTGCGCGTTTCTGGCGGCAGCGGCTTTCCGGAAAGCGGGGCCTCATAGCGCGAAGGCCCGGCATTGTAGGCCGCGAGCATGGCGCGGACGCTGCCATATCGGTCGTGGAGTTGGCGCAGGTAGGCCGCGCCCGCCAGGATGTTGTCGCGCGGGTCGAAGGGATCGGCGCCGAGACCGTAATGGTTCCGAAGCTCGTCCCAGGTCACGGGCATGATCTGCATCAGCCCCATGGCACCGGCGGGTGAGATGGCGCGCAGCTCGGTGCGGCCGTTGTCGGTCTCATAGGTCTTGATCTGTTCGGCGCGGTGCGCGGTCAGGCCATATTGCAGGTTGATGCCGGCCAGCGCGGCGGGAAGCTGGCGCAGATAGGCGGCCGGCGCCCCGATCTGGGCCGCGAGCTGGCCGAAGGACCAATGGTTGGGCTCAACGGGTGCGTCCGCCCCGGGCAGCACCAGCGCCAGCCGCTCGGTATTGGACCGGCTCGCCTCCACATGGATGCGGGACGTCTCCACAAGGCGCGACCGGCTGTGATCGGCCCGGCCCCGCACCATCGCGGTCAGTTCGCCGAGCGACAGGAAGCGCTCGTCATCCGGCCGTGAGAACCATTCAGACGACACGCGGCCGACCCGCTCGCCGCGCGTGACATTCACTTTGTAGCCGCCAGTGGCGTCGCGACCGGCATCCAGAACCTGCATGTTCATGGGGATCACCCTCCATGACGGGCGCCGGAAGACACTCTCTCTCGGCCCTCAACCCGTCACGGAAATCCAGACCAGCCTCTCACACTTTGGCGCCCTGAGGGCTTTGGGTGGGTCTGCCCGACAGTCAGGGAGGTGTGATCTGAAATTATCCCGAAAGAACTCTCCTGCAGCAGCCAGAGATGGTTGAAACAGTCGACCCAGGTCAGCGTGGCAACCTCGACGGCCTCGAAGGATCGCCAAGGACCTCGGCGATGGATGACCTCAGCCTTGACTCCATGACGGGCGCCGGAAGTCCTCTTCCGGCCCTCAACCCGTCGCGGGATCCCGATCCTACCTTTCACTCTCAGTGGGCGAAAGGACATCCCGTACGCGGGAGAGGTGGTCTGCCGAACAGCCGCATCGCTTTTCCGCGCTGTCGCTGACCGGTCGGGCAGGGCGGGCGCCTACGCTGAAGCGCGCCACGGCTTTCCTTGCCGCGCTTACCGTCTGCTTACCGAAATAGCGAAGCCGTTGCTGGTAAGCAGAAAACGCCCCGAAGGGTGCTTGCTAACCATCTGATTTTATTGAGAAAATTTGGAGCGGGCGATGGGATTCGAACCCACGACCCCAACCTTGGCAAGGTTGTGCTCTACCCCTGAGCTACACCCGCACCGCTCGCTGTCGGCGGCCTCGTCGGCGCCGGCGCGTCTCTATGCCAAATGGCGGCGGGGATTGCAACAGGGGAAAATCACCTTCGTCCGATGGCCGCCGGTCGCAGGCGCGGGCACAGCCGTGCGGCGGGCCGCATCCGCGACGAGCGTTGCGCCGACAGCGAGGAGGATGAGGCCGGCCAGCGCCGGTGTGGCAATGAGCACGAGGGACATCCGTCAACTCCGGCGTTGGCCGCGTTCTGGCCCGCACGCGCCATATCGTGCGACGGCCGGTATCAAGCGGGGAGTGGCGAGGCTGTAAGGGGGCGGGTGGTAACTCCGCCAGCGGGTGGACGGCGGCGCCGACCGCGGCGCGCACTTGTTGCGGCTCGCGGGCAAAGCCCGGCGAGAGCAACGGGGCTGTGCCCGCGGTATCACCGCCACAGGTCGGACGGGGTTGCCGAACGCGGCGGGCGCCTGCCGCGGCTCGTGGGTGCAGCCCGGCGAGAGCAATGCGGCTGTGGTCGCGATATCACCGCAACAGGTTGGACGGCACTGTCCAACGCGGCGGGTGCCGGCTGCGGCTCGCAGGCACAGCCCGGCGCGCGCGACGCGGTGGCGGCAGGTGCAGGGCGCACCGCTTCCGTGTCAGGCGCCGGCCCGGTTGGCGCAGCGCCACTGATAGGGGGTGTCGCCGACGAAGCGGCGGAACACGGCGGTGAAGTGCGCCTGGGTCTGGAAGCCGACGTCGAGGGCGATGGCCACCAGCGAATCGCGCGTTTCCAGCATGAGCGCCTGCGCACGCTCGATCCGGCGGCGGAGCAGATATTCATGGGGGCGCTCGCCGGTCGTGGCCCGGAACTGCGCGGCGAAGTGCATGCGGCTCAGCCCGGCGGCCTCCGCCATGCCCTGAAGCGTCACCTTGCTCGCGAGGTTCTCATCGATATAGGCGACCACGCGCTTCAGCCGCCACTTCTGCAGGCCGGACGCGGCACGCTGGCGCGCGCTCGGCGCGGAGAAGTCGGATGCGTCGGTCGCGGGATCGGAGCGGTCGCCGCCCGCGGAGGGCAGATCCATGACGCGGGTGATGATGGCGAGGCGCAGCGCATCGGCGTAGACGGCGGCGAAACCCTGCTCGTCCGGCGCTTCGCGCTCGATAGCGGCAAGGGCCTGCGACAGGCGGCGGACCATCGGGTCGGCTCCGGTTGCGGACTGCGCCGCATCGCTGCCGGGCGTACCGGAGAGGCGGGCGATGATCGCCGCCATGTCCGCGCCGGCGCGATCGATCGTCGTGGGAGCGTCGGGGCGGGACAAGGCGGCCAGGGCGCGCGCGGCGATCATCTCGCCGGCGGGAGCGCGGGTGGCCAGGCCTTCGGATGGCGGCATGACATGCATCGACATGATCGGTCTCCCCGTTTGCCCTGTGAACCGCTCCGATCCCTCGACACCGCGTCGGAAGAGAATGTCGGGCGGCTCTTCGACCGGGCGCCGCGGCGTTTCCACGACGGCCGGCCATGGGGAGAGCATCGACGATGGGCCGGAATCCCTCCATTCTACGAGCGTTTGCGGGCCTATATGATGTGTTTGGGCCGCCCATACCTTGGTATGCGACGCCTGCGGCCGTGGCCGCGGCCGGCCGTGGCCCGAGGGCCGGACGCACGGGGCTTCCGCAACGTGGCGGGCCGATGCCGGTGCGTGGGGCAGGCCACGGGCATGCCGCCGACGGCCGAAAGATCGCCGCGTCGAACCGCGTTGCCGGTTGCGGCGGCTGGAACCCTTCCTGTCGAGCAGGTGACCGCATCGCCCCGCGTCGGCCGCAGAGGCGCGGCCTGCGGGGGCCACCCGGCTGCCGCGGCGACGGGCCGGATTCAGCGATGAAGGTCGATGGTGTGCGGGCATCCCGCCTCGCTCCGGTCGGTCCGGACGGCGCGCCGATACCGGACGGCGGCACAGTGTCGGGAGGCGCGGGCGGCCTTCCGCCTCAGCCGATGCCGCCGAGCGCGGTATCGAGGCAGGCGATGATGTCGGTGCCCTCGAAGGGCTTGCTGAGGAAGCCGATCGCGCCCGCCTCGGTCACCTGTCGGCGGATGCGCTCCTCCGGAAAGGCGGTGATGAAGATGAGCGGCAATGCTCGGCCCGCCTCGCGCAGCCGGGCCTGGAGCTCGACGCCGCTCATGCCGGGCATCTGCACGTCGGTGATGACGCAGTCGGTATCGCGCATACAGGGCGAGCGGAGAAATTCCTCGGCGGAGGCGAAGGTGGTCGTCTTCATCCCGAGCGAGCGTACGAGGCTCGCCGTCGCGGTGCGGACGGCTTCGTCATCGTCGATGATCGAGATCATCGCAGGCTGGCTCACGGCTTTGATCCTTCCATCCGGCGGGCCATGGCGGCCCCTTGCCGCATGCTGTGCTTATCCGCCTTCACGCGCCGTCTTGGAATCATATCTAGGTTTGGCATGCCCATCTCTTCGGCAATTGCCGTAGCGGTAGGCAGGTCGACGCCGGTGCATCGCCGGGGCGGCCTTCCGGGCTGACGTGCCGGGCTATTTGCCGGGCGGTTGCAGGCCCAGCGTCTCCGCCATGCGCACGAGATCGGCGAGCGAGCGAGCCTCCATCTTCCGCATCACGTTGCCCCGGTGGATCTTCACGGTGATCTCGCTCAGGCCGACCTCGGCGGCGACCTGCTTGTTCATCAGTCCGGAGGTCACCAGCGCCATCACTTCCTTCTCGCGCGGGCTGAGCGTCTGGTAGAGCTCCTGCAGGCCGGAAAGCGCCTCGTCCGCCTTGCGGCGGGTGCGGTCGCGCTCGATGGCGGCGGAGACCGCATCGAGCAGGTCTTGATCGCGGAACGGCTTGGTGAGGAAATCGACGGCGCCGGCCTTCATCGCCCGCACGGTCATGGGGATGTCGCCATAGCCGGTCATGAAAATGATCGGCATGTCGCGGTCGGAGCGGGCGAGTTGGGCCTGGAAATCGAGGCCGCTGACCCCCGGCAGGCGGATGTCGAGCACCATGCAGCGCGGCACGTCCGGCACCCGGGCGGCGAGCAGTTCGGCGGCGGAGCCGTAGAGAGCGACCTTGAGGCCGACCGAGCGCAGCAGGCTCGAAAGCGCCTCGCGCAGGCCGGCGTCGTCGTCGACGACGATGACGAGGGGATCGCTCGACGGAACGGTGGCGGGGCGCGGTTGCGATGGGGCAGTCACGCGGCGGGCTCCTTGGCAGGGGGCAGGCTCAGGCGGAACTCCATGCCGCCCTCGGGGCGGCGCATGGCATCGATCGTGCCGCCATGGACCTCGAGGATCGAACGGCAGATCGACAGGCCGAGGCCCATGCCGTTCGGCTTCGAGGTATAGAACGGCTCGAACAGGTGCGGCAGGTCGGCCTCCGCGACGCCGATGCCGCCGTCGCGGACGTCGAGCAGGACGCGCGGGCCGCGTTCGTCGGTGCGCTCGCAGCGCGCGGCGACCGTGAGGCGCCGGGGCAGGGGGCTGTCCTGCATGGCCTGGGCGGCGTTCATCATCAGGTTGATGACGACCTGCTGCAGCTGGACGCGATCGCCGGTGACGGCCGGCACGCCGGGCTGCAGCGCGAGCGTCAGCTCGACCCGATGATCGGCCAGCTCGCGCTCGAGCAGCGCCGCCGCCTCGGTGGCGACCGTGGCGAGATCGACCGGAACGTGCTCGGGCGCGGCGCGCCGCGCCAGCGCCCGCAGGCGGGTGACGACCGCGCCGGCCCGCCGGCCGTTGGCGATCATGCGGACCACCGCTTCTTCCACTTCGCGCAGATCCGGTTCAGGGCGGCGGAGCCAGCGCAGGCCCGCCTCGCCATTCGCCACCACGGCGGCCAGCGGCTGGTTCACCTCATGCGCGATGGTCGCGGTCATCTGGCCGAGCGTGGTCACGCGCTCGACATGGTCCAGCGCCTCCTGGGCCTTGCGCAGCTCGTCCTCGGAGCGGCGGCGGGCGGTGATGTCGTTGTTGGTCTCCATGGTGGCGACGGGACGGCCACGGGCGTCGCGCTGCAGCGACCAGCGGCTCGCCACGCTCACCTGCGAGCCGTCCTTGCGGGTGTGCACCAGCTCGCCCTCCCAGCGCCCCTCCTCGCCCAGCTCGCGCGCGACCGCGTCGGCGGGACCGGGAAATACCGTGTGCAGGAGTTCCGCGGTGCGGCGGCCCACCGCTTCGCGCGCGGTCCAGCCATAGAGCTCCTCCGCGCCGCGGTTCCAGAACAGGATGGTGTCGTGCTCGTCGCGCACCAGGATGGCGTCATGGGTGAGGTCGAGCAGCGCGGCCTGGCTGCGCAGCGATTCGGTGGCTCTCTGTCCGCGCAGCGAGAGCAGGGTGGCGACCAGGATCGCGACGACGCTGACGACCGCGCGCATGATCGCCTCGGGCTCGTAGGCTTCGCCATGCACCAGCATCAGGCTGAGCAGCGTCAGCACCACGCACAGCCCGCCGAGGGCCAGTATGCCCGCCCGTGACAGCCGGTCAGCCATCAGCAGCACCACGGCGACGTAGAGCACCGCGATGGCGGTATCGAGCGGGGTCAGCGTATCGATGGCGAAGACCACGGCACCGAGGATCACCGCGACCGTCGGAATGACGGGCGAGGGTGCGGCGCGTGACAGCTCGGCCTGGAGGGGAACGGACATGGGCGGCAGACTAGCAGCTTCCCCTGCCAATGGTCGTATACATAGGTATGCCGGCGCCGCCGCCGGGCGATCCGGCCGTGCGCTCGCGACAGGCCGTGCGCTTGCGACAGGCGCGGCGCGCGGCGAGAGCGGCGTTGCATTCGGCGCGGAACCGACCATCTTAGCGCCAACGTCGCGGGGCCGCTCAGACGCGCGCCCGCGCATCCGGACGTAGCTGGAGACGACACGATGCTGCTCAACACATCCGCCCCCGCGGCGGCGCCCGCCGGCGACGATCTCGTCATCGACACCACGACCAAGACCTTCATGAAGGATGTCGTCGAGGAGTCGCGTCACCGCCCGGTGCTGGTCGATTTCTGGGCGCCCTGGTGCGGCCCCTGCAAGCAGCTCACCCCGATCATCGAAAAGGTGGTGCGGGCGGCCAAGGGCAAGGTGAAGCTCGTCAAGATGAACACGGACGAGCATCCGGCGGTCGCCCAGCAGCTCGGCATCCAGTCGCTGCCGACCGTCTACGCCTTCGTCAACGGCCAGCCGGTGGACGGCTTCATGGGCGCACAGCCGGAGAAGCAGATCCAGGCCTTCGTCGAGAAGCTGATCGGCGGTGCCGTCGGTGCCGACATCGCCGAGCTGATCGTCTCCGGCGAGGCGGCGCTCGCCGAGGGCGATCTCGCCGGCGCCATCGAGGTGTTCGCCCATGTGCTGGGCGAGGAGCCGGCCAATGCCAAGGCCATCGCCGGCATCGCCAAAGCCCAGCTCGCCGCCGGCCAGGTCGAGGAGGCCAAGGCGACGCTCGCTTCGGCCCCGGAGGCGGCGGCGAACGATGCCGCCATCGCCGCGGTGCGCGCGGCCATCGAGCTGGAAGAGGCCGCGGCGGCGCTCGGCGACGTCGGCGAGCTCGAGGCGAAGGTCGCCGCGCATCCGCTCGACCATCAGGCCCGCTTCGATCTCGCCCTCGCGCTCAATGCCCGCGGCAAGCGCGAGGAGGCGATCGACCAGTTGCTCGCCATCGTCAGGAAGGACCGCGCCTGGAACGAGGACGGCGCGCGCAAGCAGCTCGTGCAGTTCTTCGAGGCCTGGGGGCCGACCGACGAGATGACGTTGACCGGGCGCCGCCGGCTGTCCTCCGTGCTGTTCGCCTGACGGAGGCTGCGCCCATGGCCATCAACCGGCCTTATGCCGGACCGGGGGAACTGCCGGCGGTGCTACCGCTGTTCCCGCTCGAAGGGGCGCTGCTGCTGCCGCGCAGCCAGCTTCCGCTCAACATCTTCGAGCCGCGCTATCTCGCCATGGTCGATGCCGCCATCGCCGGCAGCCGGCTGATCGCGATGATCCAGCCGGAGCAGCCCGGCGATCCCAGCCCGTCCCCGAAGCTGGTCGGCGTCGGCTGCGCGGGGCGCATCACCGAGTTTTCCGAGAGCGGCGACGGGCGCTATTTCGTCACGCTCACCGGCGTGGCGCGCTTCCGGCTCGCCCGCGAGATCGCGGTCGATACGCCCTACCGCCAGGCCGAGCTCGATTTCACCGCCTTCGCCGACGACTTCACGCCCGATGCCGGCGCCGGCGCTGTCGATCGCACCGCGCTGCTGCGCACGCTGGCGGCCTATCTCGACGCCAACAAGCTCGAGGTCGACTGGGACAATGTGAAGGGCGCGCCGAACGAGGCGCTGGTGAACGGCCTCGCGATGATGTCGCCCTATGGCGCCCGCGAGAAGCAGGCGCTGCTGGAGGCGCGCGACCTGAAGACCCGCGCCGAGATGCTGATCGCCATCACCGAGATGGCGCTCGCCCGCACGGTGAACGAAGGCGACGCGCCGCTGCAGTAGGGAGCCTCGTCCGGCGGCCGCGTCGTCATCCCGGCCGAAGCGCCGGAATCGCTCTCCGACCAAGTCTGCTCCCGTCACCCGATCCCGGATCGCCACCTTGCGGCGTCCGGGATGAGGCCTGCGATGGCAGGAGAGGGCGGATCCATCCCCGCCGGGCTGGCGCGGCGTCGGTCCGCGCGACCCTATTCCGCGGCCATCGGCCGGTGCGGGCGCTGGGGCAGCGGATAGGCGGCGGGACCGGTCGCCGGGGCGGGCGATCCCGATCCGGCGTCGTGCTCCGGCGGCTCGTCCTTCGCGCCGACGAAGCGGCCGAACACCCGGCGCAGCAGCCCGCCGAGATCGTCCATCAGCGTGAACACCGCCGGCACGAAGACCAGCGACAGCACGGTCGAGGCCAGCAGCCCGCCGATCACCGCGATGGCCATGGGCGCGCGGAAGGCGGCGCCCTCGCCGAGACCGATGGCCGAGGGCACCATGCCCGCCGCCATGGCGATGGTGGTCATCACGATCGGCTGCGCCCGCTTGCGGCCGGCCTCAACCAGCGCGGTGGTGCGGTCGTGGCCGGCGGCGATCGCTTCGATGGCGAAATCCACCAGCAGGATGGCGTTCTTGGTGACGATGCCCATCAGCATCAGGAAGCCGATCACCACCGGCAGCGTCATCGCGTTGTTGGTGAGCAGCAGCGCGATGAAGGCGCCGCCCACCGACAGCGGCAGCGCGACCAGGATGGTGACCGGCTGCAGCACGTCGGCGAACAGCAGCACCAGCACGGCGAGCACCAGCATGACGCCCGCGCCCATCGCCACCGCGAAGCCGTTGAACACCTCCATCATAATTTCGGCGTCGCCGGATTCCTTCAGCACCACCCCGGCCGGCAAATTCTTCGCCGCCGGCAGCGCATAGACCTGCGCCAGCGCCTCGCCGAGCTGGGCGGTGCCGGCAAGATCCGCCTCGATGGCGACGCGGCGGGCGCGGTCGTAGCGGTCGAGGCTGGAGGGGCCGACGCCGAAGGTGATGTCGGCGACCGCCGAGAGCGGCACCGAGTTCCCGCTCGCCGTGCGCACCTTCAGCGTCTGGAAGGTGGCCAGCGCGCCGCGCGCGCCCTCGTCGAGCTGGACCCGGATCGGCACCTGGCGATCGCCGGCGGAGAACTTGGCGAGGTTCTGCGAGACGTCGCCGATGGTGGCGATGCGCACCGTCTCGGCGATGTCGGCGACGGAGACGCCGAGCTCGGCGGCCTCGCCGAGCTTGGGCACAACGCGGATCTCCGGTCGGTCCAGCGCGGCGGTGGTCACCACATTGGCCAGCGTCGGCACGCTGGTGCGGATCTCGCGTTCCAGCTCCAGCGCGGTCTTTTCCACCACCGCCCCGTCCGAGCCGGACAGGATGAGGGTGAATTCGCGCCCGCCGGGCCCGGCCCCGCCCGAAGCGCCGAAATTGGTGCGCATGTCGGGGATCTCCGCGATCTCGGCGCGGATGCGGGTCTCGAACTCCTTCTGCGTCGCCGTGCGGTCGGCGCGCGGCACCAGATTGACGATGAGCGTCGCCTTGCGCACCTCGCCCGAGGTGCCGCCCCCGTTGCCCGCGCCGGCGGTGCCGGCAGTGGCGAAGACGCTGGCGACCTCCGGCTGCTTGCGCAGCAGGGCGGTGACCTCGTCGACGGCGTCCTGCGTCGACTTCAGCGTCGAGCCCGGCGGCAGTTCCAGCGCCAGCACCGAGCGCGAGACGTCGGCGTTCGGGATGAAGCCGGAGGGCAGCAGGGTGGAGAGGTACATCGAGCCCGCGAACAGGCCGATGCCGGCGACGATGGTGATCCAGCGGTGCCGCACGCAGGCCTTCAGCAGGGCGACGTAGCCGCGCATCACCGCGCCGTCCGGCTTCTCGGTATGGCCGTGGTCGCGCAGGAAATAGGCCGCCATCATCGGCGTCAGCAGGCGCGCCACCAGCAGCGAGAACAGCACGGCGATGGCCACCGTGATGCCGAACTGCTTGAAATACTGGCCGGCGATGCCGCCCATGAACGACACCGGCATGAACACCGCGACGATGGTCAGCGTGGTGGCGACCACCGCGAGGCCGATCTCGTCGGCCGCCTCGATCGCCGCGCGATAGGGCGACTTGCCCATGCGCATGTGGCGCACGATGTTCTCGATCTCGACGATGGCGTCGTCGACGAGGATGCCGGTGACCAGCGTGACGGCGAGCAGGCTGACCCCGTTCAGCGAGAAACCGAGCACGTCCATCAGCCAGAAAGTGGGCAGGATGGAGAGCGGGATGGCGGTGGCCGAGACCAGCGTCGCACGCCAGTCGCGCAGGAACAGGAACACCACGAGGATGGCGAGGAGGGCGCCTTCGACGAGCGTGTGCATCGCCGATTCATAGTCGGCATGGGTGTATTTGACGGTGGAGTCGATCAGCGTGATGTCGACGTCCGGGTAGCGCGCCTCGAGCCGGCGCAGCTCGGCCTCGGCGTTCTCGGCGACGACGACGTCGGAGAAGCCCTTGGCGCGGTAGATGCCGAAGGCGACCACCGGCTTGCCGTCGAGCCGGGCGAAGATGCGCGGCTCGGCGGCGCCGTCGGTCACCGTGCCGAGGTCGGCGAGCCGGACCTGCCGCCCGCCGGGCAGGGCGATGCGGGTCTCCGCGAGGCCCTCCACGGTCAGCGCCCCGCCCAGCGTGCGGATCGACTGTTCCTGCGTGCCGATCTCGCCGCGCCCGCCGGCGAGGTCGACATTGGTGGCGGCGAGCTGGCGGTTGACGTCGGCGGCGGTGACGCCGAGCGCGGCGAGCTTGTCGGGGTCGAGCGAAATGCGGATCTCGCGGTCGACGCCGCCCTCGCGCTTCACCTGGGCGACGCCGCGCACGCCCTGCAGCGCGCGGATGACGGTGTCGTCGACGAACCAGGACAGCTCGTCCGCCGTCATGGTCGGCGCCGAGGCGGCATAGGTGACGATCGCCATGCCCTCGACATCGATGCGCTGGATCAACGGCTCCTCGATGCCCTGCGGCAGCTCGGTGCGGATCTTGGTCACGGCGTCGCGCACGTCGTTGACGGCGCGGTCGACCTGCGTCTCCAGCTGGAACTCAATGGTGGTGATCGAGGAGCCGTCGGAGATCGAGGAGGTGATATGCTTCACCCCCTGCACGCCGGCGACGGTGGTCTCGATCTTCTTGGTGACCTGCGTCTCCAGTTCGCTCGGCGCCGCGCCGGGCTGGGTGACGACGACGGTGACGATGGGCACGTCGATATTCGGCATGCGCGTGATCGGCAGCCGGTCGAAGGTGAACAGGCCGAGCGCGGTCAGCACCACGAACAGCACGATCGAGGGGATCGGCTTGCGGATCGCCCAGGCGGAGACGTTGAGGGCCATCAGGCGGCACCCCCATTGGCGAGCGGCACCGGGTTGACCCGGTCGCCGTCGCGCAGGAAGCCGGCGGCGCGGGCGACGACGCTCTCGCCCGCGGCCAGCCCGTCGGTGATCTCGACATAGCCGTCGCCGCGCAGGCCGGTGGCGACCTTGCGGGTGGCGACCACGCCGTCCTTCACCACCAGCACATGGGCGCCCTCGGGGGTGAACTGCACCGCCGACTGCGGCAGCGCGACACCCTCGTGGCGGGCGATCTCGATGACGCCGCGGGCGTAGGCGCCGGGCTTCAGGCCGGCATCCTCCGGCAGCGCCACGGCGACGCGGGCGAGCCGCGTGGTGCGGTCGACCTGCGCGCCGACGAGGCGCACCTTGGCGGCGACCGGGGTCGTATAGCCGGCCGGCGTCACCGCCACCGGTTGGCCGGGCGCAATGCGCGTCAGGATCGCCTCGGGCACTTCGGCATCGAGATCCATGGCGCCGTCGCGCACGATGCGGAATAGCGGCTCGGCATTGGCCGAGAGCACGATGGCGCCGAGCCGTGCCGAGCGGGCGGTGACGAGGCCGGCTTCCGGCGCGCGGATCTCGGTGCGGCCGAGCCGGACCTCGATCTCGGCGCGATTGGCGCGGATCTGCTCGGCTTCGGCCTCGGCGGCGGTGACCGATTCACGCGCGGCGACGACCTGCGCGCCGGCCACCTTCACCGCGCGCTCGCGCTGGTCGAGCACTTCCTGCGAGGTGGCTTCGGTCTTGCGCAGGGTGCGGGCGCGCTCCACCGAGGCCTGCGCCTCCACCTGCTGCGCTTCGGCCTGCACCAGCGCCGCCTTCTGCTGGGCGATGGCGGCCTGCGCCTTGGCGGCGTTGGCGGCGTTCTGCGCCAGCAATGTGTCGAGCATGTCGCGCGAGAGGCGCGCCAGCGTCTGGCCCTTGGCGACGCGGTCGCCTTCCTCCGCGAGGATCTCGACGATGCGGTAGCCGTCGAGCTCCGGCCCGACCATGATCTCTTCCCGCGCCACCAGCGTGCCGGTGACCGGCAGACGTTCGATCACCTCGCGCGGGGCGGCGGCGACCACGGAAACGGTGACGCCGCGGGGCTCGGGCGCCGCGGCCGGGGGCTCGGCGGGCGCCGCCGCCTGCGCGAGGTCGGGCATCAGCCCTTCCGGCAGGCGATCGCGGAACGCATAGCCGCCGATTCCCACCACCAGCGCGGTCAGCGCGAGGCAGGCAAGGACGCGGGCGCGGGTCGAAGGTCCGGTACTCATGGGTTCTGTTCCGTGGCGGGCGCCGGCGCGGGGGCCAGCATGCGCGCGATCAGGGCGCCGAGAGCCGGCATCTGCGCGGCCATGTCGGTGCGGTCATAGAGGCGATAGCGCATGACGAGGCCGTCGCCGATGGCGTTGAGCAGCAGCATCACCTGCTCGGTGTCGATGTCGCGGGCGACCTCGCCGCGCGCCTGCGCCCGTGCCAGCGCCCGGCGCATGGCGCCGTCGATCTCGTCCTCCACCGTCTCGAACATCGCCTTCATCTTCGGGTTGCGGGTCGCTTCGGCGAAGATCTCGGGGCCGAGTTCCGCGCACAGGAACGAGGTCTCGCCGGCAAACAGGCGACGACCCATCTCCGACAGGGCGCCGGCGAAGCTGGTTGCGGTGTCGAGCAGGGCGACGAGTTCGGCGCGCTCGCTGCGCTCCTCCTCGACGATGGCGATGATGATCGCGTCCTTGGAGGGGAAGTAGCGGTAGAGGGCTCCGGGGCTCATCTCGGCCGCGGCGCAGATCTCGTGCATGCTGGTGGCGTGAAAGCCCCCGCGCACGAAACACTGGCGCGCCGCGTCGAGGATCCGCCGGCGCGGGTCGCGGCGCGGCGTTGCGGGCGGGGCGGATGCGGCCTTGAGGGCGGCTGATGGCATGGCGGGACGAGCCTTACAGGAGCGGACCGAACGTTCGTTCGCAACTAAGGCGGGACCATGATGCGAGTCAAGAGCGAACGTTCGTTCGCGTCGCGCCGGTCGATAGACTTTGGTTGCGACCCATAAAGGGCCGCGCCGCCGGCGGAGGTGAGCGGGCGGTGCGGCGGGGGCTTGCCGGGACGGCCTCGATTTCAGAAGCCACGGCCGGTGCGGCGGCCGCCAAGTGGTGCGGGGCGGGGAGAGATCGGTTGCGTCCACCCGCCCGATCTGGCGACGGAACGACGAGGGCGGGGCAGCGTTTGTCCGGCGGCGGCGGAGGGGAGGATCAGCCGGGCGTCACATGCGGCCCGAACAGGCGCGCGACTTCTTCATAGACCGGCCGCTTGAACGGAACGATCAGCTCCGGCGTGCGGGCGAGGTCCTCCCAGCGCCAGTCGGCGAATTCCGGCTTGTGCACGCCCCCGCCGGGGCGGGCGACGTCGATCTCGGAATCCGGGCCGGTAAAGCGCAGCGCGACCCATTTCTGGGTCTGGCCGCGGTAGCGCCCCTTCCAGGACTTGCGGGCGAAGGCGGCCGGCAGGTCGTAGCTCAGCCAGCGCGGCGCCTCGGCGATCAGTTCGACGGAGCGGACGTTGGTCTCCTCGTAGAGCTCGCGCAGCGCCGCCTCGAGCGGCGTCTCGCCCTCGTCGATGCCGCCCTGGGGCATCTGCCACGCGAAGGAGCCGGCGATGCTGTCGTCGACGCCCCGGCGGCGGCCGAGGAACACCTTGCCGGCGCCGTTGACCAGCGCGATCCCGACGCAGGGCCGGTAGAGGAGCTCTGCCACGCGGGTCATCGCCCGGTCACGGCTTGGCGAGGGAGCCGGTGGTGAGGCCGTCCTCCTCCTCGGAGCCGACCGTGATGACCTCGCGCTTGCCGGTCTTGCCGTCGATGATAGTGATGGTGCGCCGGTCGGAAGGGGCCGCGGCGGAGACCGGCTCGTTGCGCAGCTCCGAGCGCAGCATCGGCGCATCGGGCGGCACGGCGGTGAGGGCGGGAACGGGGAGTTCGGCGCTCATCTCCGGCCGCGGAGCGGGCGCGCGCAGCGTGAACCAGCCGACCGCGCCGGCGAGGATGGTGGCGCCGACGAAGCCGAAGATCATCGCCGCGGCCCGTCCATGCGCGCCGTCACGTCCCGACAGATCGAGGCCGAGCGGCTGATCGAGCTCGTTCATTGCCACCGCTTTCAACGCGAATCGTTGGGATTCTATCAGCCACGACCAAGGCAGGAACGGGGCGGGCGCCGAATATTTCACGCCCGGAACGATCGATCCGGGTGCAAGGCGGTCCGGCGCGCCGGTCACGGCGTGCGCGCCGACGAAAATCCCGCCGGGGTCGCCGGCGGGATTGGGAACCGTCAGGGCCGGCAGCGTGCCGGTCAGTTCGGAACGGCAGCCTTGGGATCGGCCGGATAGGCGGCGTTCTTCTGCACGCCGTGGATCAGGTCGACGGCCATCTTGAGCTGGCTGTCGTCCTTCGGATCCGGCGGCACATAGGCCGGCGAGCCGGTCTTCTCCTCGTCGCCGTTCTTCAGGTGGCCCTTGAGCGAGGCCTCGCCCTTGGTCGAGGTGTCGGCCCCGGCGTCGATGCCGGCCTTGGCCTTCACGTCCGCGGGCACGTCCTGCACCAGCTCGATGTCGGGCTGGATGCCCTTGGCCTGGATGGAGCGGCCCGACGGCGTGTAATAGCGCGCCGTGGTCAGCTTCATCGCCTGGTTGCTGGAGAGCTCGATGATGGTCTGCACCGAGCCCTTGCCGAAGGTCAGCGAGCCGAGGATGGTGGCGCGCTTGTGATCCTGCAGCGCGCCGGCGACGATCTCGGAGGCCGAGGCCGAGCCGCCGTTCACCAGCACGATCACCGGCTTGCCCTTGGCGAGGTCGCCGCCGCGGGCGTTGATGCGCTGGGTCTCGTCGGCGTTGCGCCCGCGGGTCGAGACGATCTCGCCGCGGTCGAGGAAGGTGTCGGACACCTCCACCGCCTGGTCGAGCAGGCCGCCCGGGTTGTTGCGCAGGTCGATGATGTAGCCCTTGATCTTGTCCGCGCCGATCTTGGCGTTGAGATCCTCGATCGCCTGCTTCAGGCCCTCGCCGGTGCGCTCGGTGAAGGAGGTGATGCGGATATAGCCGATATCGTCGCCCTCGGGCCGCCCGCGCACCGACTTCACGTTGATGATGTCGCGCACCAGCGTGAGCTCGAGCGGCTTGTCGGAGCCCTTGCGGATGATGGTCAGCTTGATCGGCGTGGCGACGGCGCCGCGCATCTTCTCGACCGCCTGGTTCAGGGTCATGCCCTTCACCTCCTCGCCGTCGAGCGCGGAGATCAGGTCGCCGGCCTGCACGCCCGCCTTGGCGGCCGGGGTGTCGTCGATCGGCGCGACGACCTTGACCAGGCCGTCCTCCATCGTCACCTCGATGCCGAGCCCGCCGAACTGGCCGCGGGTCTGCACCTTCATGTCACGGAACTCCTTGGAGTCCATGAAGGTCGAGTGCGGGTCGAGCGAGGAGAGCATGCCGTTGATCGCCGCTTCGATCAGCTTGGCATCGTCGGGCTTGTCGACGTAGTCGGCACGCACCCGCTCGAACACGTCGCCGAACAGGTTGAGCTGCCGGTAGGTGTCCGAGGCCGCGGCGACGGCGCTGCTGCTCAGCAGCCCGCTCTTCGCCAGCAGCGCCGGCTGCGAGGCACCGACCGCGATGATCGCGCCGACGGCGGCACCCATGAGGAAAACTGACGTCCGACGCATCATCCGCGTACCTTCTCGCTCTCGCTCGTCACCCACCAGGGCGTTGGATCGATTGTTGTGCCGTCCTTGCGGAACTCAACATAGAGGACGGGTTGGGCGGTTCCAAGGCCGACCGCCGCAACTTGCGGTGAACGGCCCATCACGGCGATCGGCTCGCCGGACAGCACGAACTGACCGAGCTCGACCGAAATCCGGTCCATGCCGGCCATCAGGATATGGTAGCCATCGCCGGCATTGATGATCAAGAGTTGGCCGTAGCGGCGGAACGGGCCGGCGTAGACCACCCATCCATCGGCCGGGGCCGTCACCTGCGCTTCCGGCCGCGTGCCGATGGTGAGGCCTTTCTCGGCGCCGCCGAACCCGTCCGGCGTTCCGAAATCGCGCAGCCGCTGGCCGCTGACCGGCATCAGCAGATGGCCGCGCGTTTCGGCGAAGGCCACGGCGGGGGTCAGGCGGCCGGGATTCTGCAGGGCCGCCAGCCGGTCGCCGGGCTGCGGCGCGGCCATGTTGGCGGCCGCCTTGGCCGCTTCCGCCGCCTTGGCGGCGTCGGCCTTGGCCGCTTCCTCGGCGGCACGGCGGGCGGCGGCGATCTCGGTCTCCATGCGCTCCATCAGCTCGCGCACGTTGGAGGCCTCGGCGGCGAGGGCGGCGGCCCGCTTCCGCTCCCCGGCCAGCGCCGATTCGCCGCTTTCCTGATTGCGCTGGCGCTGCTCGACCAGAGCCGCGATGCGCCGCCGCTCGATCTCGAAGGATCCCTTCAATTCCGCGAGGGCGTCGCGTTCACGCGTCAGTTCGGCGCGCACGCGCTCCTGCTCGGTCAGTTCGGCGACGAGAAGGTCGGTCTCCTCGCGCAGTTCCGGCAGCACAGCGCCGAGCAGCATGGCCGAGCGCACCGAGCCGAGCGCATCGTCGGGGCGCACCAGCAGCGCCGGCGGCGGCTGGCGGCCCATCCGCATCAGGCTGCCCAGCACCTGCGCCAGCACGCCGCGGCGCGAATCGAGCGAGCGACGGATATCGCCCTCTTCCTTCTCCAGATTGGACAGGCGCTCCTCGCTGGCATCCAGCTTCGCCTCGGCCTCGCGCTGGCGGGCGGCGGCCTCCAGCAGGGCCGCGTTCAGCTTGGCCCGGTCGCTGCGGATCGCCTCGATCTCGGCCTTCAGCCGGTCCTGCTCGGCGGCGCTGCCCATCATCTCGGCGTTGAGCCGCTCGATCTTCTGCTGCTGCTCGGCGGTCTTGCCGCCGCTCTCGTCCCCCGGGGCGGCACCGGCCGGGACGGCCAGCACGGCCAAGCCGCAGGCGACCAGCGCCGCGCGCCGCAGGCGGGCGGGACGATGGCGGCGGAGCCTATGGGCACGGGGGTGCATGCGCGAGGGAACCGCAAAGCCTGTTAATACGGCGTAAACCATGTCGGGCCGGCCGGCGCCGGCGCGACGTCACGCCTTGTGATAGGGGTGCCCGGCGAGAATCGTCGCAGCCCGGTACAACTGCTCGGCGACCAGAACGCGTACGATCTGGTGCGGAAATGTGGCGCGGCCGAACGAAAGCTGGCGATCGGCACGTTCGCGCACGGCCTCGCCCAGCCCGTCCGCCCCGCCGATGACGAAGGCGAAGGAGCGGGCGCGGCGGTCGCGCAGGCTGGCGATGTCGCCGGCGATCTGCTCGCTGGAGAAGGCCACCCCGTTGGGATCGAGCGCGAGGACGGCGGCTTCCTCCGGCACCGCGGCGACGATGGCGGCGGCTTCCTCCGCCATGCGGTCCACCGGCCGGCGGGCGGCGCTCTCGGGGATTTCGACGATGTCGGGGCCGGAAAGGCCCATGTTGCGGCCGAGCTGGCGCGCGCGCTCGATGTAGCGCTCGCACAGTTCACGTTCCGGCCCGGCCTTCAGGCGGCCGACCGCCACGATCAGGAGACGCACGTTAGGCTTCAGCCGCGCGGGGCGACGTGAAGGCGCTCGGCACCGTCACGGCGGGCGCCCGCCCACATCTTCTCGATATTGTAGAAGCTGCGGACCTCGGGCTGGAACACGTGGACGATCAGGTCGCCGGCATCGATCAGCACCCAGTCACAGGCCGGCAGGCCCTCGACGCGGATGTCGCGGACGCCGCGCGCCTTGAGCGCCTCGATGAGGTGCTCGGCGATGGCGCCGACATGGCGCTGCGAACGACCCGAGGCGACGACCATGTGGTCGGCGATCGAGGTCTTGCCGCGCAGATCGATGGGAACAATGTCCTCGGCCTTGTCGTCATCAAGCCTGGCCAGGACGAAAGCGAGGATTTCCTCGGCGTCGACGGACGCTTGGGAAACCGGGGCGGGCGCCGGAGTGCTCGGGATGGCGGCCGCGGAGAGCGCCGGGGTTGACAGGGGGCGGAATCCTCTCGTCTGCGGCCTCTCGCGGACGGATCAATCCGTCTCGCCGCTGCCGCGCCTTCCAAGATAAGGGCCCGGAGGCTTATTTTCAACTACAACCCATGCTGCGCCGCCCGCAACCGTGTGGAGGAGAGCGGCGACTTCAGCCCGTGCAGGTAGACCCAGGCCGGCGGGGCCAGCGTCGGCAGGCGCGCGGCCTCGGCTTCCGGGATGCGCCAGCGGGCCAGCGCGCCGGCCGCCGGGGAACTCATCGCCGCGAAGGTCTCGCCCATGCGGTCGACCACGGCGATGGGCACGAGACTGGCGAGATCGCGCCAGCGCTGCCAGCGGTGGAAGCCGGCGAGGTTGTCGGCGCCCATGATCCAGACGAAATGCACCTGCGGGCAGCGCTGCACCAGCCGGGCCACCGTATCGCGGGTGTAGCGGGTGGCGAACCCGGCCTCGAGGCCGGTGGGAACCAGCGCGGGATGGGCGGCGAGGTGGCGCGCCTGTGCGATCCGCGCGCCGAGCGGGGGCAAGGCGCGGTTGTCCTTGAGCGGGTTGCCCGGCGAGACCAGCCACCAGACCCGGTCGAGCTCGAGCCGCTTCAGCGCCAGCAGGCTGACGGCGCGGTGGGCGTCGTGGGCGGGGTTGAAGGAGCCGCCATAGAGCCCGATCCGCATCCCCGCGGCGACCGGGGGGATGCGGGCGAGCGCGCGGTCGTGCGGCGCTTCCCCGCCCACCGGGACCCCCGAGGCCGAGGCGCGGCCGGCGGTCACGGGCGGGTCTGGCCCGTCCCGTGCACGCGGTACTTGAACGAGGTGAGCTGCTCGGCCCCGACCGGCCCGCGCGCGTGCATCCGGCCCGTGGCGATGCCGATCTCGCCGCCGAAGCCGAACTCGCCGCCATCGGCGAACTGGGTCGAGGCGTTGTGCACGACGATGGCCGAATCGACCTCGTCGAGGAAGCGCGCAGCGGCCTCCGCATCCTCGGTGAGGATGGCGTCGGTGTGGTGCGAGCCGTGGGTCTCGATGTGGTCGATCGCGGCGTCGAGCCCGTCGACCAGCTTCACCGCGATGATGGCGTCGAGATATTCGGTCTTCCAGTCCGCTTCGCTTGCGGGCGAGACGCGCGGGTCGACCGCCTGCGCCGCCGCATCGCCGCGCACCGCGCAGCCGGCGTCGAGCAGCATGGCGACCAGCGGGGCGAGGTGGGTCGGCGCGGCGGCGCGGTCGACCAGCAGCGTCTCGGCGGCACCGCAGACGCTGGTACGGCGCAGCTTGGCGTTGCGGACGATGTCGGTCGCCTTGGCGACGTCGATGGTCGGGTCGACATAGACGTGCACGATGCCCTCGAGATGGGCGAACACCGGCACCCGCGCCTCGCTCTGCACGCGGGCGACCAGGCTCTTGCCGCCGCGCGGCACGATGACGTCGAGATTGCCGTCGAGCCCGGCGAGCATGGCGCCCACCGCCGCGCGGTCGCGGGTCGGCACGAGCTGGATGGCGTCGGCGGGGAGGCCGGCGGCGACCAGCCCCTCGACCATCGCGGCGTGGATGGCGCGGCTGGAGCGGAAGCTGTCGGAGCCGCCGCGCAGGATCACCGCGTTGCCGGCCTTGAGGCACAGGCTGCCGGCATCCGCCGTGACGTTGGGCCGGCTCTCATAGATGACGCCGACGACGCCGAGCGGCGTGCGCACGCGCTCGATGGCGAGCCCGTTCGGGCGGGTCCAGCGCTCGGTCACCGCGCCGACCGGGTCGGGCAGGGCGGCGACCATCGCCACCGCGTTGGCGGTGGCCTCGATCCGCGCCTCGGTGAGGGTGAGCCGGTCGAGCATCGCCGCGCTCATGCCGGCAGTGCGGGCTTCCGCCACGTCCTCGGCATTGGCTTTGAGGATCTCCGCGCGGCGGGCGCGGATCGCCGCCGCGGCGGCGTCGAGGGCGGTGCGCTTGGTCTCGGCGGAGGCGAGGGCGAGGGCGCGGGCGCTCGCCCGGGCGCGGCGGCCGATATCGGCCATCAGCGCGGCGACGTCCGCGTCCGGCGCCGGCGCCACCGCCTGCGGCCCGCGATCGGTGGCGGCGCGGAGGGGCGTGAGGGCGGCAGGGCTGGCGGCGGACATGGCGGGTTTCCCGAAAGGCGGCGCAAGGCGCGGCGCCGCCCGTCATAGACGATTGTCCGGCAAAGTTGAAGCGCGGCGCCGGTATTGCCCGGCCAGCCGCCTGAAATCAGACGGGTTTTGCCGTCACGGGGCATAGACATGGTCGAAGAAGGCGCGCTCCAGCGCCACCGCCCGGCCGAACAGCGCCCGCACCTGCCGCTCGCGCTCCGGGGCAAGCGTCGCGCCGACCCGGTCGAGTTCGCTGCGCAGCCAGGCCACGAAGGCGCGGAACACGTCGTTGTTGTGCAGCGTGATCCATTCGGCGTGGATGAAGTCGGCCGGCAGCGTGGTGCCCGGACGGTCGGCCCAGTCGAGATAGAGCCCCTCGGCGACGCTCAGCACGGCGAGGCAGGCGGCGTAGTCGCGGCTATCGGCGGCTTCGCCCATCAGCGCCTGGAAATCGCGCGTCACCGGTGCGAGCGCGGGCGCCTCGCGCTCGCCCGCCGGCACGCCGAGCGCGTCGAAGGCGCGCTGGAAATAGGTGTTCTCCTCGCCGGTGATCATCGCCGTGAACTGGGCGAGGCGCACGCGCGAGGTGAAGAGATCCGCCGAGGCGATGGCCGAGCCGAGCAGCGCCACGAAGCGGTCGATGAACTGGTAGTCCTGCACGAGATAGGCGCGCATCCGTTCCGGCGCCACCGTGCCCGCGAAGAGTTCGTCGACGAAGCGGTGGCCGATGGCGGCCGACCAGTCGGCGGCGAAGGCGGTGCGCAGGCGTTCGGAATAGCGGTCGCTCATCGGGAGGCTGTCCTCGATCGGGGCCGGATGGCCGGGGCAGGGGCGCGCATGGAAGGGGCTCGCGCCGGGGCTGGCAAGGCCGATGCGCGCATGCGGCGGCTGCGGGGCGCGCAGGGCGGGGGTGCATGGCCCCTCGTCGCGGCGGCCTCGTGGCGGCGAATCCCCTACGTCCTCGCCCGTGCCGCCTGCCCGCGTCCGGCGACATCTGCCCTCTGGCGCGCTCCTTGCTACCTGCCATGCTACCTTTCCCGCCCACCACGGAGCGACAGATGGCGTCAGCGGTCCACCCGGTCGATGAACGGCTTCCTCTCGCGCGGCTGCTGCCGCTGGCGGTCCAGCATGTGCTGGTGATGTATGCCGGCGCGGTGGCCGTGCCCCTCATCGTCGGCCGGGCGCTGAAGCTGTCGGGCGAGGACGTGGCCTTCCTGATCAGCGCCGATCTCTTCGCCTGCGGCATCGCCACGCTGATCCAGTGTGTCGGCTTCCGCGGGGTCGGCATCCGGCTACCGGTGATGATGGGCGTCACCTTCGCCTCGGTCGGGCCGATGCTGGCCATGGCGGGGGATCCCTCCATCGGCCTACTCGGCATCTACGGCTCGGTGATCGTCGCCGGCCTGTTCGGCATCGCCGTCGCGCCGTTCATCAGCCGGCTGCTGCCGCTGTTCCCGCCGGTGGTCACCGGCACCATCATCCTCGTCATCGGCATCTCGCTGATGCGGGTGGGTATCAACTGGGCGGGCGGCGGGCTGCCGACCGTGACGAAGGAACTGGACGGCGTGAAGGGCGCCTTCCCCAATCCCGCCTATGGCCAGCTGCAGGGGCTCGGCATCGCCCTGTTCGTGCTGCTCGTCATCCTCGCGCTGATCCGCTGGGGCAAGGGCTTCGTTGCCAATGTCGCGGTGCTGCTCGGCATCGTCGCCGGCTCGGTGCTGGCCTCGCTGCTCGGGGTGATGCATTTCGAGAAGGTGGCGGATGCGCACTGGGTCGGTCTCATCCTGCCCTTCCATTTCGGCGTGCCGACCTTCCACCTCGTGCCCGCGCTGACGATGTGCATCGTGATGGTGGTGGTGATGATCGAATCGACCGGCATGTTCCTCGCCCTCGGCGACATGACGGACCGGAAGATCGATCGCGCCGCGCTGACCGCCGGGCTGCGCGCCGATGGCGTCGGCACGCTGATCGGCGGCGTGTTCAACACCTTCCCCTACACCTCCTTCTCGCAGAATGTCGGGCTGGTCGGGGTCACCGGGGTGCGCTCGCGCTTCGTCACGGCCGCCGGCGGGGTGATCATGCTGGTGCTCGGCCTGCTGCCCAAGATGGCGGCGATCGTCGAGGCGGTGCCGCAGGTCGTGCTCGGCGGCGCCGGCATCGTGATGTTCGGCATGGTGGCGGCGACGGGCGCGCGCATCCTCGCCCAGGTCGATTTCCGCACCAACGCCTTCAACCTCTATGTCGTCGCGCTCTCGGTCGGCTTCGGCATGATCCCGCTGGTGGCGCCGACCTTCTTCGCGAACCTGCCGCACCAGCTCCACCCGCTGCTGGAATCGGGCATCCTGCTCGCCGCCATCGTCGCGGTGGCGCTGAACGCCTTCTTCAACGGCGTGAAGGGGGTCGACCTCGCCGAACACGCCGCCTCTGCGGCAGCGGCGGGCGAGCACGTGTGATCCGGGTATCCCACCTCGCCGCGCGGGCAGTGCCCCACGCCGGCGCATTTGTCCGCCCGCCCCGTGGCGGCGGGGCCGCCTCCACGTGTAGCTTCGCGCCTACCCTCGCCGGCGGCCGGGCCTTGCGCCGGCCGCGCCCCGGAGACGCCGCATGCCGACCGAACGCCTGAGCCTCGACACCCTCAACGCCGCCACGCCTGCCGCCTTCGTCGCCGCGCTGGGGGACATCTTCGAGCATGCGCCCTGGGTGGCGGAAGCGGCGGCGGCGGCACGGCCCTTCGCCGGCGTCGCCGATCTTCACGCGGCGATGATGGCGGCGGTGGCGGCGAGCGCGCCGGAGACGCAGGTCGCCTTCCTGAAGGGCCACCCGGATCTCGCCGGCAAGGCGGCGCGGGCGGGGGCGATGGCGCCGGCCTCGGTCTCCGAACAGGCCGGGCTCGGCCTCGACCGGCTGTCTGACGCGGAATATGACGAATTCCAGCGGCTGAATGCGGCCTACCGGGCGAAGTTCGGCATTCCCTACATCGTCTGTGTGCGGCGGCAGACCCGCGATGCGGTGCTCGACGGCTATCGCCGCCGGCTCGCCCATGACGAGGCGCAGGAGATCGCCGCCGCGCTCGACGAGATCGGCCACATCACCCGGCTGCGCCTCGCCGACCGGGTCGAGGGGCCGGGCATGCCGGTGGTGGCCGGGCATCTGTCGACGCATGTGCTCGATTCCTATCACGGCGTGCCGGCGGAAGGGGTGGCGCTGGCGCTGTACGAGGTCGGCCGCAGCGGCCGGGCGAAGCTGGTCGAGGCGGTCACCAACGCCAATGGCCGTACCGACGCGCCACTGCTCGGCGGGGCGCCGCTGCGGGCGGGGCGCTACGAACTGGTGTTCGGGCTCGACGCCTATTTCCGCGGCAAGGGCGTCGCGCTGCCCGACATCCCCTTCCTCGGTGCGGTGACCATCGCTTTCGGCATCGACGCGCCGGAGGGGCGCTACCACGTGCCGCTGGTCGCGACGCCGTGGAGCTACTCCACCTATCGCGGCAGCTGAGGCGGCGCGCCGCCATCTTGCCGCCGCACCGGCGGGCGAAGCGCGGGGCGTGGATCACGAGGGGATCGCGGGCCGATGGAGCCGGTGTTCGACGGACATAACGACGTGCTGCTCAGGCTGTGGACGCAGGCGCGGGCGGGGCAGGACCCGGTCGCCGCGTTCCTGGACGGCACCGGCGAGGGCCATATCGACCTCCCCCGCGCGCAGGCGGGCGGGCTCGCCGGCGGGCTGTGCGCCATCTACGTCCCCTCGGGCGAGCTGATCCTCACCGAGCCCGACGCCAACGGGCATTACGTCACCCCGCTCGCCGATCCGCTGGAGCGGGCGCCCTCGCTCGACATCGCGCTGGAGATGGCGGCGATCGCGCTGCGCATCGCCCGCGCCGGCGGCTGGGAGATCTGCCGCATCGGCGCCGAGATCGACGCCGCGCTGGCGGCGGGGCGCTTCGCGGCGGTGCTGCATCTGGAGGGCTGCGAGCCGATCGGCCCGGACCTCGCCGCGCTCGAGGTGCTGTACGCCGCCGGGCTGCGCTCGCTCGGGCCGGTGTGGAGCCGCCACAACATCTTCGGCCATGGCGTGCCGTTCGCCTATCCGATGAGCCCGGACACCGGGCCGGGGCTGACCGATGCCGGCCGCGAGCTGATCCGCACCTGCAACCGGCTCGGCATCCTGATCGACCTCGCCCACATCACCGAGCAGGGGTTCTGGGACGTGGCGGCGATCACCGATCAGCCGCTGGTCGCCAGCCATTCCAACGTCCACGCCATCACGCCGGTCGCGCGCAACCTCACCGACCGCCAGCTCGACGCCATCGCCGAGAGCGGCGGACTGGTCGGGCTCAACTTCGCCGTCACCATGCTGCGCCCGGACGGCGCGCGCGAGGGGGCGACCCCGCTCGCCGACATGGTGCGCCACATCGACCACCTGGTCGGGCGGCTCGGCATCGAGGGCGTCGCGCTCGGCTCGGATTTCGACGGTGCACTGATCCCCGACGCGATCGGCGATGCGGGCGGGCTGCAACATCTCGTTGCGGCGCTGCGGGCGGCCGGCTACGCTCCCGCTGACGTAGCGAAAATCTGCCGGACCAACTGGCTGCGGGTGCTGCGCGGCGCCTGGCACGAATAGGGCTCTTCCCGATCGGGCGCCGCCGCCGGATCGACCGGGGGCCTCCGTGACCGGGCGCGGCAGGCGCGCAGCCAGGGTCGTGCGGCACTCACCCGAGGGCGCCCCCATGCCGACCGTGTCGCTTGCCACCCTGTTCTCCCCCATCGCCTTCCGCCCCACCCGCCGGCTTCTCGGCGGGGCGGCGCTGGCGCTCATGCTCGCGGGCACGGCGCCGGCGGCGCTCGCCGCCACCCCGAAGGACACGCTGGTCCTCGCCTGGGCGATCGACGACATCATCACGCTGGATCCCGGCGAGGCCTTCGAGATCAGCGCCGGCGAGATCATGGGCAACAGCTATGACCGGCTGGTGCGCTTCGATCCGGCCGACCCCTCGAAGCTCTATGGCGACCTCGCCGAGAGCTGGACCGTCTCGCCCGACGGCAAGACCTTCACCTTCAAGCTGAAGCCCGGCCTCGTCTTCGCCTCCGGCAACCCGATCACCGCCGAGGATGTCGCCTTTTCGATCCAGCGGGCGGTCAAGCTCGACAAGTCGCCGGCCTTCATCCTCAACCAGTTCGGCCTGACCAAGGACAACGTCGCGCAGAAGGCGAAGGCGATGCCCGACGGCACCTTCGTGTTCGAGACCGACCAGCCCTATGCGCCCACCTTCGTGCTGAACTGCCTCACCGCCAACATCGCGGCGGTGATCGACAAGAAGCTGGTGCTGGAGCACGAGAAGGACGGCGATCTCGGCTATGCCTGGCTGAAGACCAATTATGCCGGCTCCGGCCCGCTCAAGATCCGTGACTGGCGGGCCAACGAGATTCTCGTTCTCGAGAAGAACGACAAGTACCACGGCGACAAGACCAAGCTCGCCCGCGTCATCTACCGCCACGTCAAGGAAAGCGCGACGCAGCGGCTGCTGCTGGAGAGCGGCGACATCGACATCGCCCGCAACCTCGAGCCGGGCGACCTCGAGGCGGTGGCGAAGAACGACAAGCTGGTCACCACCGCGACCCCCAAGGGCACGGTCTATTATTTCAGCCTGAACCAGAAAAACCCGAACCTCGCCAAGCCCGAGGTGCGCGAGGCGTTCAAATATCTGGTCGATTACGACGGCATCGGCGCCACCCTGATCAAGGGCATCGGCGAAATCCACCAGAACTTCCTGCCCAAGGGCATCCTCGGCGCCTCCGACGCGAAGCCCTACACGCTCGATGTCGCCAAGGCCAAGGACCTGCTGGCCAAGGCGGGGCTCAAGGACGGCTTCAGCGTGACCTTCGACGTGCGCAACACCCAGCCGGTGACCGGCATCGCCGAATCGGTCCAGCGCAGCGCGGCGCAGGCGGGCATCAAGATCGAGATCATCCCCGGCGACGGCAAGCAGACGCTGACCAAGTACCGCGCCCGCAACCACGACCTCTATATCGGCCAGTGGGGCGTCGATTACTGGGATCCCAATTCCAACGCCGACACCTTCACCCGCAATGTCGACAATTCCGACAACACCCCGGCCAAGACGCTGGCCTGGCGCAATTCGTGGGATATCCCGGATCTCACCGCCAAGACCAAGGCGGCGGTGCTGGAATCGGATGCCGGAAAGCGCGTCGCCATCTATGAGGACCTGCAGAAGACCTTCCGCGAGACCAGCCCCTTCGTGATGGTGTTCCAGATGACGGAAGCCGCCGGGGTCAACAAGAGCGTGCAGAACTTCAAGCTGGGGCCGTCGTCCGACACCACCTATGTCTATCGGGTGACCAAGAACTGACGGCCGCGCGCGTGCGGTTCCCCCGAGGCGCGACACGCACCGAGCCGGCCGCCCGTCGGCGGCAGGCGGATGCGCATGTGCCGTTTCCCCGAGCCACGGAAGGCGGCGGGTGGGTATTCCGCCGGCGTCGTCCTGAGGTGCGAGCGCCGCGAGCCTCGACGGAGGCTTCGGCGCAACTCGCGGCGGACGGGGGCGGACAGGCGTTGTTTTCCGAAGCCGGTTTGGCTGCCCGGCCATCGCGCTCCCGTGCGTGTCTCAAAGCCCCGATGCGCGGGGCACCTCGGCATGACGGGGGCCTGTGGATGAGAGGGCAGGGGCGTGCGATCGGGCGGCTTCGCCGCCGCGCCGCCGGCCGGCATCCTTCGGCCCGGCGCCTGCCGCCGCCTGTTCTCGGCGGCCAAAAGAGGCGGGAGGTCCGTGGCGCGATGATCGTCGCACGGCCCTCCCGGCCCCGCCCTCGAAAGGGATCGGAGCGGTGAGCCTCGCCGATCCCGCTCTGCCGGCCGCCCGCCGGCGCCCGCCGCCGCCCGGCATCGAGTCGCGGCTCCTCGCCGGGCTGCGCTTCCTGATGGTCATGGCCGTGACCTTCCTCGGCCTGCTGGCGGTCACCTTCTTCATCGGACGCGTCATCCCGGTCGACCCGGTGCTGGCGATCGTCGGCGACCGGGCGCCGACCAGCGTAGTCGAGCGCACGCGCGAGGAAATGGGGCTGAACAGGCCGCTGCCGGAGCAGTTCGTCATCTATGTCCGCAAGGCGCTGTCAGGCGATTTCGGCACCTCGGTGCTGACGACGCGGCCGGTGATGGACGACATCGCCCGGGTCTTTCCCGCCACCATCGAACTCGCCACGCTCGGCACGCTGATCGGCGTGGTGTTCGGCGTGCCGCTCGGGGTGATGGCGGCGGTGCGGCGGGGCAGCCTGCTCGACCAGCTGGTGCGGGTGGTGGGGCTGCTCGGCTACTCCATGCCGATCTTCTGGCTCGGCATGCTGGCGCTGCTGGTATTCTACGCCCGGCTCGGCTGGACGGCGGGGCCGGGGCGGATCGACGTCGTCCACGAATACAGCTTCAGCCCGGCGAGCGGCTTCTATCTCGTCGAGGCGCTGCGGCAGGGGGAATGGGCGGTGCTGCGGGATCTCTTCGCCCACATCATCCTGCCGGCCAGCCTGCTCGGCTATTTCTCGCTGGCCTATATCAGCCGGATGACGCGCAGCTTCATGCTGGCCGAGCTCGGGCAGGAATACATCGTCGCCGCCCGCGCCAAGGGGTTGTCGGAGACGCGCATCGTCTGGGGCCATGCGCTCCGCAACGCCGCGGTGCCGCTGGTGACGGTGATCGCGCTCTCCTATGCCGGGCTGCTGGAGGGCTCGGTGCTGACCGAGACGGTATTCGCCTGGCCGGGGCTGGGGCTGTACATCACCAATTCGCTGCAGAACGCCGACATGAACGCCGTGCTCGGCGGCACCATCGTGATCGGGGCGGTGTTCGTCGGCATCAACCTCGTCTCCGACCTCCTCTACCGCTCGCTCGACCCGAGGACGCGATGAGCGGGGCGGGCGGGGTGTCGTGGCGGGAGTGGCTGGCCAGCGACCGGCCGGCCTCGCGGCTGCAGGCGCGGTGCGGCCGGGCCTATGCGACGTGGCGGCGCTTCCGGGCCAACCGGCTCGCACTGATCGGTCTGATCATCCTCCTGACACTCCTGATCGTTGCACTGACTGCACCGTGGATCGCGCCCTATTCGCCCACCGCCGGCGACCTGCGCACCACCCGCCTGCTGCCGCCCGACGCGGCGCACTGGCTCGGGACCGACGACCAGGGGCGGGACATCCTCTCGCGGCTGATCTGGGGCTCGCGGATCACGCTGATGGTGGTGGCTCTGGTCGCGGTGATCGCCGCCCCCCTCGGTCTGCTGGTCGGGACGGTGGCGGGTTATGCGGGTGGGTGGATCGATGGTCTGCTCATGCGGATCACCGACATATTCCTCGCCTTTCCCAAGCTGATACTGGCGCTTGCCTTCGTTGCGGCGCTGGGTCCGGGGATCGAGAACGCGATCATCGCGATCGCGATCACCTCCTGGCCGCCCTATGCGCGCATCGCACGGGCCGAAACTCTGACCGTGCGGAACTCGGACTACATCGCCGCCGTGCGGCTCATGGGCGCCTCACCGCTGCGCATCGTCCTGCGTCACATCATGCCGATGTGCCTCGCCTCCCTCATCGTCCGCGTCACCCTCGATATGGCCGGGATCATCCTGACTGCGGCGGGCCTCGGCTTCCTCGGTCTCGGTGCGCAACCCCCGCTTCCCGAATGGGGGGCCATGATCGCCTCGGGGCGCCGCTTCATTCTGGATCAATGGTGGGTCGCGGCCGCGCCCGGCGCTGCGATCCTCATCGTCAGCCTGGGCTTCAACCTGCTCGGCGACGGGTTGCGCGATGCGCTCGATCCCCGCGAGGCCGAGCCGTGAACCCGTTGATCGAACTCGACAGCGTCAGCGTGGCCTATGCCGGCTTCACGGCACTCGACCGGTTCGGTCTCGCGATGCCGGCCGGTGCGGCTCTTGGCATCGTTGGCGAATCGGGTTCCGGCAAGTCTACCGTCCTGCGGGCCATTGCGGGCCTCGCCCCGGTGGTGGCGGGCAGCATACGTCTCGATGGGCAGCCGCTCGCCCGGCGCCGGGATATGGCGTTCCACCGCCGGGTCCAGATGGTCTTTCAGGATCCCTACGGCTCGCTGCACCCACGCCAGACGGTCGACCGGCTGCTGCTGGAACCGCTTGCCATCCACGCGCTCGATGACGTCGACCGCCGCATCGCCCGTGTGCTTGACGAGGTGGGATTGGGAAGCGGCTTCCGCTTCCGCTATCCCCACCAGCTCTCCGGCGGCCAGCGCCAGCGCGTCGCCATCGCCCGCGCTCTGATCCTCGAACCCACGCTGCTCCTGCTCGACGAGCCGACATCGGCGCTCGACGCTTCCGTCCAGGCCGAGATCCTCAACCTCCTGGAACAGATCCGAGCCGATCGGGCCTTGAGCTTCCTGCTCGTCAGCCATGACCTGTCCGTTGTCCATCACATGTGCGAACGCCTCATCGTGATGAAGGATGGCGAGGTGGTGGAGCGGCTCTCCGCGCCGGATCTGGCGGCAGGGCGAGCGGCGCATCCCTATACACAGACGCTGATTTCCGCGAGCACGGGCTTCCGTAGGGACTGAGCGGGCCGGCACAGGTGATCACCCCGATACTAATCCCGTTGGTGCGATCTTAACATCGTCGTGATACGGCCAGCAGGCGTGCAGGGACCGGACGGCGGGTCGTCCGGTGTTCGCCCCCGACCGGTGCTCCGATGAAACTTCTCCGTGCTGCGCTTTCCGCCCTGCTGCTGGTGATGCTGCCCTTCGCGGCCATGGCGCAGACCCCTCCCGCGCCGCTGACCCAGCAGCAGTTCGACCAGTTGGTCGACTCGCTCAGCAAGGCCGTGGCCGAACGGCTCCACAATACGGCGCCGGCCCCATCGGCCCCCGCCGAACCGGCTAAGCCGGCGGCGACCGCTGGAACCGACGCGCCGATGATGGCGATGAGCCATGAGGAACCGGTCAGCGAGGTGTTCATCGGCCTCCTCGAGCGCGGTGATGATATCCTGCTGGCATCGCCGGGCTATATCAGCCAGCTGGCCCGCGTTCCCTCGCTTCTGACGGCGGATCGCAACGGCGGGCGTACCCCGGGCTTGTTCATTCTGCAGCTCATCGTTGCCGTCATCGTGACCCTGGCGACCGAGCTCGGCATACGTGCGGTCTGCCGGCCGCTGCGTCACCGGCTTGCGGGGCAGGTGATCGGCGCGCCCGGGCTGTGGGCGCTGTTCGCCCTGCTGGCGCTCGATGCCGTCGGCCTCGTCGCGCTCTGGCTGGTCGTCCACAGCTTCGTCATCACCTGGTTTCCGCAGGGCAGCCCCCAGTCGCAACTGGGATATCTGGCGCTCACCACGCTGTTCTATTGGCGGCTCTATGCGACCGTGTTCCGCGTCATCCTGCGCCCTTCCCTGAGCCAGGCGCGACTTGCCGACATCGGCGACGATGACGCCCGGCAGATTTACCGCTGGGTCAGTGCGGCCATTCTGCTGGCGATCGTCCTGGCGGATATCCGCCGCATCCTCGACGGGATGCGTTCGACGGAGGAGGTGATCGCCTTCACGCTCCTGCTGAACTCGACGGTGATGACCACCCTTTTCATCGTCACGGCAGTGCGCCTGCGGGCTCCGGTGGCCCGCTGGATCCGGGGCGAGTCGCGGCAGGGAAGGCCGGGTCCGGTGCTTCGGGCGCTTGCTCATTCCTGGTTGGGCCTTGCCATCCCGGTTCTGCTGATGATCGGGTTGACCCGCATCCATGGCGCGCTGACCGGCCGTACCGGCGCCGTCGAGGCGCTCGTCGCAACGGTCAACGTGGTGGTCGGCCTGCTGCTGCTCGAGACGCTCATGGACAAGACCTGCCGGCTGCTCGAGGGCGAGTTGCAACAGGTCGGATCCAAGGCGCGCGAGCGGGCGATCGAGGCCGTCATGCGTTGCGTCCGCGTGGCTCTGTTCATCGGCGCGGGCGCTCTGCTGGTTCGGATCTGGGCGGTCGATGGCGTCGGGATGATGGAGATGAGCCGCTACAACGCGGTCGCGGCGGCGGCGCTGCCGGCCGGCGCCATCCTGTTCGGCGCCTATTGCGCGTGGCAGGCGGTGGAATATTTCACCGGATTGTACCGGACCCCCGCGGCCGGCGTGCCGGGCCTGCAGGATCCCGATGACGCGGCTGCGACCACGGTTTCGCGTGTTGCCACGCTGATGCCGTTGCTGCGCGTGGCGTTGATCATCGCCATCGTGGTCATGGCGGGGCTGACCGTGCTGTCCCAACTCGGCATCAACATCACGCCGCTGATCGCGGGCGCCTCGATCATCGGCCTCGCCATTTCCTTCGGCAGCCAGACGCTGGTGAAGGACATCGTTTCCGGCGTCTTCTACCTGGTCGACGACGCGTTCCGGGTCGGGGAATATATCGACTGCGGCAAGGCCAAGGGCACGGTGGAAGGTTTCACGCTGCGCTCGCTGAAGCTGCGGCACCAGAACGGCATGGTGCACACCATTCCGTTCGGCCAGCTCGGCCAGATCACGAATTTCAGCCGCGACTGGTCGACCCTGAAGTTCAACCTGCGCTTCACCCGCGATACCGATCTCGAAAAGCTGCGCAAGGCGGTCAAGAAGATCGGCCAGGAAATGCTGGAAGATCCGGAGATGAAGGACGAGTTCCTGACACCGCTGAAGATGCAAGGCGTTGCCGATATCGCCGACAGCGCACTCATCGTCCGCTTCAAATTCACGGTGAAGCCGAGCAAGCCGACCTTCATCCAGCGCGAGGCGATCAAGCGGATGATCCGGACCCTGCCGCAGCAGGGAATCGAGTTCGCCAATGCCACGGTGGCGGTACAGGCGCTGGGTGGCGGCGACACCACGGCCGCTGCCGCCGCGGCACGGGCCAAGGCGGTGTCCGACCAGGCGATCGCGGCGGCTCAGGAGGCGGCATCCGCCTGAAGAGCCACGTGCGGGCGGCGTATTCATTTCGTGCGGGCACGGTGAAAATGGGCGCGACACGCGGGCGGAAACGGGGAAGGATGTGATTGCCGATGCGCGGTCGACGCGGTGTCGTCGCGGCCGGCGCCGGAATCTGCGCACCATGGACCTGACCACGCTGACGGCCGTGCATACCGCGCTCAGCCTCGTCGCGATCATCGCCGGCATTCCGGCGATGGCCGGACTTTTCCGTGGGCGGATCGCGCCCGTGTGGACGCCCCTGTTTCTCGGGACAGCCATCGCCACCAGCGTCACCGGCTATTTCTTCCCCTTCAACGGCATATTGCCTTCGCACGTGGTGGGGGCGGTGGCGCTGCTGGTGCTGGCTGTGACGCTTTATGCCGCTTATGGCGGGCGCCACGCCGGTGTCTGGCGCTGGATCTACGCCATCGGGATCGTGGTGAGCCAGTACCTGCTGGTTTTCGTGCTGGTGGCGCAGGCCTTCCTGAAGGTGCCGGCTCTGCACGCCCTGGCGCCGACGCAGGCCGAGCCGCCGTTCGCCGTGGCGCAACTCATCACCCTCGCCGTTTTCATCCTGCTCGGGGTACGAGCCGCGCGGCGGTTCGGTGCGTCGGACGCGCCGGACGCCTATCCGCGCAGTGCCTCTGCCGGTGGCAGCCGATAGGCAAGAAGGGCGGGGATGGCCGCCATTACAGCCGCCGCCGCGAAGAGAGCCGCGAGGACGCCGGGATCGGCGACACTGTATTCGACCGGCATGCGGAAGCCGCCACGTTCTCCCAGGACATGGGCGATCGCAACCGCGGCGCCGTATCCGAGAGCGAGGCCGGAGCGCACGCCCGCCGCCACAAGCGTCATGAGTTCGCACCAGACGATCGGTTTCCGTCTCCAATAAATCATGCGAGAGATTCGATAGATCGAACCAGTCACCTCGATCCGTGCAAGTTCTTTTCCGGCTGCGGGATAGCGGTGAGCGGCTCCTGTGCTGCTTCCCTCAGGCACGCCTTGTCAGGCTTCATTCTCTGCTCCTAGTTTGGCGTAACAGAACAAGAGCGAGGGAGACGGCTTGGTGGAAACGACTGGGCGACCAGGAGAGCCGGTTGCAACGGGGTCGGATTTCGGAGCGGCATTGCGGCAGGCGGCCGTCCTCGTGATCGACGACGAGCCGGGCATTCGCAATTTCCTGCTGCGCACCCTTGGCCCGCGCTGCCGGCTTGTCGACGAGGCCCAGGATGCCGGCGAAGCCTCCCGCAAGATGGATGAACGGCATTATGATGTCGTGATCATCGACAACGTCATGCCGGGGACCACCGGCATTCGCTGGCTCGGCGAGCAGCGCGCGATTGGTTTCTATTCGGATGCGATCCTCATCACTGCCTATGCCGACCTCGAAACCGCCATCGAGGCCCTGCGGGCCGGTGCGGCGGATTTCGTCCTCAAGCCATTTCGTTCCAACCAGATCCTGAACGCGGTCGCCCGCTGCCTCGACCGCCAAAGCCTGAGGCGCGAGAACGGGGTGCTGCGGCAGGAACTGCGTGCGACCGGCGACGGTGAATCGCCGCACAAGCTGCTCGGCCAGTCGGCAGCGATCCGGGCGGTGCGCGAGGCCATTGCGCGGGTCGCACCGCTGCCGACGTCGGTGCTTGTCACGGGCGAATCCGGCACCGGCAAGGAGGTGGCCGCGCGCGTTCTCCATGCCATGTCCGACCGGTCCGACAAACCCTTCGTACCCGTCAACTGTGCCGCCATACCGCCGGACATGATCGAGAGCGAGCTGTTCGGTCATCTGAAGGGCGCCTTCACCGGGGCGCTTACCGCACGTGACGGCCTGTTCATCCATGCGGACGGGGGCACGCTGTTCCTCGACGAGATCGGCGAACTGCCGATGCCGATGCAGAGCAAGCTGTTGCGCGTGCTGGAAGAACGGCGGGTGCGCCCGGTCGGCGCCGAACGCGAGATGCCGGTGGATGTCCGCCTCGTCTTCGCCACCAATCGCGATCTCGAGGAGGACGTGGCAGTCGGGCGCTTCCGCGCCGATCTCTATTACCGCATGAACGTGATGCAAATCCGACTGCCGCCGCTGCGCGAGCGCCGCGAGGACATCGACGAACTGGCCCTGCAGTTCCTGGCGACGCTGACGCGCCAGCTCGGTGTGCCCGCGATCCGGCTCGATGAAGAGGCGCGTGCGGCGCTGCGTGCCTATCGCTGGCCGGGCAATATCCGCGAGCTGCGCAATGTGATCGAGCGTTCGCTCATCCTCGGCCGCTTCGCGAACGACTTGCCGGCCAGCCGCCTAGGCGCCTCGTCCGGCGAAGGGCAAAGCCTGGACGACCTGGAGCGCCGGCATATCCTCGCCATGCTGGAGCAGACGGGCTTCGACCGCGCGGAGACCGCGCGCCGGCTGGGCGTTTCGCGCAAGACCATCGACCGAAAATGTGCGCAGTGGAATGTCGGCTCTCATTGAACCCGCCGCCCGGCCGCGACGCGCCGTTCCGGTCCGCATCCGCCTGCTCGCCATTGCGCTGCTGCCGACGCTGGTCGTGCTGCCGCTACTGCTGGGCATCACCATGGTGCGCTGGAACGGCAAGTTCGATGCGCTGCTGCAGTCGAAGGTACAAGGCGATCTGACGATCGCCCGCCAGTATCTGGCCCGCATCCTCGAAACCACAGGCGATCGTGTGGAGGCGCTCGGCCTGTCCGCCTTGTTCCAGAGCCTGCAGACCGAGGACAGGGCGGAGATGCTCGTCGAACTGCTGGACGAGCGGCGCAAGGTGCTCGGGCTCGATTTCCTGTATGTGCTGGACAAGAGCGGGGACGTCGCCGCCTCCGCCATGCCTCTGGCCGCCACGCGGCCGCGCGCGGACTGGCCGGTGATCGCCGCGGCTTTCGAGGGCGGCTCGCGGACGGCGGTGGACATCTTCTCGCCGGCCGAGCTGGCCGCGATCTCGCCCATGCTCGCCGAGCGCGCGCGCATCGAGCTGGTGCCGACGCCGAATGCCGCGCCGTCCGCGCTCTCCGAGGAGACGCAGGGCATGGTTGTGCATACCGCCGTCGGGATGCGCCTGCCGGACGGGAGGACCGTGGTGCTGGTGGGCGGCATATTGCTCAACCAGAACCTCGTCTTCATCGACACGATCAACGATCTCGTCTATCGCGCGGGCTCGCTCCCGGAAGGCAGCGTGGGCACGGCGACGCTGTTTCTCGACGATGTACGCATCAGCACCAATGTCCGGCTGTTCGAGGGCCGGCGCGCACTTGGCACGCGGGTGTCGAACGCGGTGCGCACCGCCGTTCTGCAGGACGGCCGGATATGGCTCGGCAGCGCCTTCGTCGTAAACGACTGGTACATGTCGGCCTACGAGCCGATCACCGACAGCTTCGGCCGGCGAATGCCGGCGTCCCGCGCGACCAGGTGTACGACTTCACCATGTACATTCTGGCGGGACTTCTGGTGGTAGGGCTGATCGCCAACGCGCTGGTGCGCCCCGTCGCCGCCCGCTGGTACATGAGCGACGAGGAACTCGCGGCCGTGCAGGCCAAGTCCGCCGCATCCGATGTGGTGATCTCCGGTTCCTTCGGCATCGGCCGGGGCGGGCTCGATCTGACCGCCGCGCTCGCATGGACGGCCGTGGGCATTCCGCTCGTCTTCGGCATCTGGATCACGCTCCAGAAGACGGCGGCCCTTTTCTGAGAGCGAAAGCGACATCCCATTCCGGTCAAACCGGAATCCGCCGTGTGGGGACGCGGCCGGTATTGGGCGCGGCCTTGGCCGCGCCCATTTTTTCACTCGACCCCGTGTCAGGTCTTGCATGACCGGGACATCGACCCGGATGCGGACGGCCCGTTCGGGCGCGCGACAGACGAAACGATCCTGTCGATCACGGCTTAGGCGGGCTGCTCACCGTACTCGGATCGCTTTGACGGTGATCCGGTTCCCGCAGAAATCATGGCATGATCCACCCGGTATTGATGGCCTGGCCGATATCTGCAGGCACGAGCGGATAGATGTCCATCGCCGGTCTATCGGTAATCGTGCAGGAACCGGGATCAACCCGCCGACCCCGATCATTCGCGGAGAATGGGGATCGTGACCGCAGGGCGAGTGGGACATTGATCAACTCTTGGAACGCTGCGGAACCCGTCCCATCAATGCACGAGCCTGCGTTGGAAAAAGCGGACGGTACTATTAAGCTTGCCGCTGCCGCCTCATCGGCGCCGGAGTGGATTTGATCAATTGACGCAGTCGCTCACATCGGATTGGTCTGTCGTTCGGTTGTCGAGCATCGAGGATTTGAGCGAGGCGGTGCATGGTGCCGGGCTCAGCGCCACGCAGATGTCGGCTGCGCCGGTTACCGGTAGCCTGGCCTTTACCGAGAGCCGGGGCATTCGCTTCTCGACGGGTATGATCGACAGCCGCGTATCGCTCACCGGACCTTTGTCGGAAGACTGGATAACCATCGGTCTTGGCATCGACCTGCCTCCGGGAACGCGTCACTGGCTCAATGATGTGAGCTCGGGCAATGTCGGCGTCTTCATGCCGGGTGACGAACATGACTCGCTGTATGTGCCGGGATCGCTCTACGCGGTCTTCACCTTGAGCGATGAGGTTCTTGAGCCGGCGGCCCAGCGCGAGCTCGTCCTCTCGTCACGCGAACTCGGCGGCAGCGGCGTTCACGGGCGGCGGCTTGCCGCTCCCCAGTTGAACCTTCTCAAGCGCTTGTTCCGGCCGCTTCACGACCCTGCCGTCGACCGCGGGCCGGCCGGCCTCGATCCGGCCGCTGCCCTCATCGAGGCCCTCATCGACCATATCGGCCGGCCGCCGCTCGCCGTCATCGGACTGCGCACCCCCCGTGGCTATGAGCGGATCGTCAGACGCGCCCGTGCCTTCATCCATGATAATCTCGGATCGCCGATGTCGGTGGAACTGATAGCAACAGCTGCCGCAACCTCGCCGCGCACGTTGCATCGTGCCTTTCGGGAGCGGCTGGATGAAACGCCCTATTCCTATGTCCTGAAGCTCCGACTTCACCGCATTCGATACGATGTGATCTCAGATCTGGAGAGAACGACGACGCTCGCCACGATCGCCAATCATTGGGGCATAAGCGAGTTGGGACGGCTCGCGGGCTGGTATCGCGAACTGTTCGGGGAACTGCCCTCCCAAACCCGTGAGAGGCTGGGTCGTGCGAGCCGCCCGCCGCAACTGCACTGATTGGCAGGAAACGCATAGCCAGTCGCGTCTCCTTTGGGGATCATGCCGCGACCAAATAAGAAGCAGTCAGTGCTTCCTATCGCGGCAACCTCTCCAGATGAGGCGATAAATGGCCAGCAAAACCGCACCGTGGGGGATTGCTCCACTCCTGTTGACCGCGCTGCTGGGTTCGACCGCTCTGGCCGGGCCGGTCGCTCTCGAAGACGCCAAGTTGCACGGCGATGAGCTGATCGCCACCCCGATCGGCGAGATCAGGCTCACCGACAGTTATTTCGACGCGAACGCGTCCAAGCGCCTGTTCGACGAGATGGATTATCAGCGCGCGGCGCAGGCCTATATCTGGAGCCTGCCGCTCGTCAGCTCCGCCACATGGCGCGATACGGAGAATGCGGCTTTCGGTGTCGACAGCCCCACCGACTTCGTCGTGCTGGAGACGGTGCGCGAGAAGAGCGGCATTCTCACACCTAACCTGACGACGCCTTACATCTTCAATTTCAGCAATCTCAAGGATGGCCCGATCGAGATCGATTATCCCGCGGGCCAGACGGCCGGCGGCATACTGGACTTCTGGCAGCGCCCTATCAGCGATCTCGGCCTCACCGGCCCTGATCAGGGCAAGGGCGCGACCTATATCGTCGTCGGCCCCGACGACGATCCGGCCACGTACAAGCGGGATGGCGCCGTCGTCGTGCAGAGCGCGACCAACAACATCTTCGTCGGTCTGCGCATCCTCAGTCAGGAGCCCGGCTATTATAGCAAGTTCACGTCCGACTACCGCATGGGCCCGGCCGGCGATCTGAAACCGAGCCGCTTCATCAAGGGCAAGGACGTCAAATGGCTGGCGACGCCCCCGCGCGGCCTCGACTACTGGAAGACGCTCGCCGAGGTCATTCAGGACGAACCTGTTCGCGAGATCGACAAGGGATGGATGGCGATGGTCGCCCCCCTTGGCATCGCAAAGGGCAAGCCGTTCGAGCCCGATGAGCGCTTGAAGGATATCCTGCTCAAGGGCGGCGCGATGGGGGAACTCATGGCGCGCAACCTCCAGGTCAATCCGCGCTACACCGAGCCGTTCTGGCCGGGCACCTCCTGGTACAAGAGCGTCGATTTCGTGATCCCACAGGAAACGGTGGACATCCAGCAGATCGATGAGCGCGCGACCTGGTTCTATGAAGCCGTCGCTACCAGCAAGGGCATGGTCGACCCGCAGGTCGGTGAGGGCCAGATCTACATGACCACCAAGCGCGATGCCGACGGCAACACGCTGCGCGGCGACCGCACCTACAGGCTGCATGTCCCGGCACACGTACCCGTCGAGCAGTTCTGGTCGCTCACGCTCTACAGCGAGAACACCCGCACGACCTACGACAATGGCGGCACGCAGCCGCGCGACGCCAGCATCGACAGCCGCATGAAGGACCTCGCGTTCAATGCGGATGGCAGCATCGACATCTTCGTCGGCCCGACGGCACCGGAAGGCCGGGAAGCCAACCACCTGAAGCTGGTGGATGGTGAGGGCTGGTTTGTCTACTTCCGCCTGTATGCGCCGAAGAAAGAGTTCTTCGACAAGACCTTCACCCTCGCCGATTTCGAAGTCGTGAAGTGACACGGCGCGGCGCGGCCTCGTTGGTCGCGCCGCATCCCGTCGTTCCATAAACCGGCACAGTGTATCGAGAAGAGCAATCTGTATGATCCGCAACACGCTCATGGCATCTGCTGCGGCCTTGGCCGTTCTTCTGGGCTCTTATGGTGTGGTGCCCGCCCAGCCATTGCGCTTCGACGAGATCGCCAATCTCCCGTTCGACTTCAACCGGCCGACATCTGAAACCGCAAACACGCTGCTGGAGACCCTCGCCTTCCAGCAGGCGACGCAGGCCTATCTCTGGGCGATGCCGCTGATCAACACGCTCGGTATGAAGTACGGCTCCGACAAAGTGTTCGGCACCGGTTACAACGTGCTGCCGATCTGGAAACAGCGGCTCGATCCGAAGACGCTGGTCACGACGCCGAACTCCGACGTGCTCTATGCGATGAGCTATATTGATATGAGCGAGACCGGCCCCATCGTTCTGGACGCGCCTCCCGGCCTTCAGGGCATCCTTCTCGATTTCTTGCAGCGGCCGATCCCGGTCGATGGTGGCAAATATTTCGGCGATGTCGGCCTGCCCGGCCCCGATCAGGGCAAGGGCGGCAAGTTCCTCGTGCTGCCGCCAGGCTATGACGGCGCCGTGCCGGACGGCTACTACGTCTATCGTTCGGGCACGAACAATCTCTTTGTTTTCCTGCGCGGTTTCTATGAGGACCCGAACAATCTGGCTCCCGCCGTCGCGCATCTGGAAAAGACGAAGATCTACCCGCTCAACGTGGCGGAAGCCGCGCGCAAGCCGATGCAGTTCCCGGATGCTTCGGGCGTGCCGGCCAACATGCTGCCGCGCTCGGGTATCGAGGCGTTCGAGCAGCTCAAATGGCTGGTCGACAAGGAAGGCCGGCACCTTGCCGGACCCGACGGGCTCGGCATCCTCGCCAGTGTCGGTCTCGTCGCGGGCAAGCCTTTCGAACCCGATGCAAAACAGCGCACGCTGCTGAACGCCGCCGCGAAGTCCGGTTACGACATGAGCCGCGCGGTCGGCTTCCTGCCCGGTCTCGGCGGCGCGAACTTTCGCGTCTGGAAGGATCGCCAGTGGGTCAATCCGGTCAACAACCTGTCCACCCCCGGTGCCGAGAAGGCGCTTGATCTCGATTTCCGGGACAAGGCGGACGGCTATTATGCTTTCGAGCCGCGCTTCTGGTTTTTCACCAACTATTACTCGATTAGCCCCGGCATGGTGTCGCAGAGTCCTGGTCGCGGCGCGGCCTATGCGATCACGTTCAACGACGCCGAGGGCAAGCCGCTCATCGGCAAGGATAGCTACAGGCTGAACCTGCCCGCCAACATTCCGGCAGAAATGTTCTGGTCGGTGACACTCTATGAGGCCGCCAACGCTTCGGGCCTTGCGACAGAGCAGCGGCGTTTCCCCTCGCTCGGCTCGCGCGACAAGCCGGTGCGCAATGCCGACGGCTCGACGGATCTTTTCATCGACCCGAAGCCCCCCGAGGGCAAGGAAGCCAACTGGCTGCCGACGGCGCCGGAGCGGGGCTTCTTTGCCATTTTGCGCCTCTATGGCCCGACCGAGGCGGCCATCGATTACAGCTGGACGCCAGGCGACTTCGAAAAGCTTCCCTAGAGCATGTGCCGGTCAACGTGCCCAGCACGCTGATCGGACCTTGCGCTCGTGCCGTCACTCGCGTTCCTCCGCGCGGTTGTTTCCACCTGAAGGGGCGGCTTGTCGGGTCGCCCGGGGCGTCGCCTCATGCTCCTGCAATCAGTCACGACCCGCCGCCGTCTCGCTGCACTCGCCGTCACGGTGCTTATCGCACTTGGAACGGCGTTCGCTCCGGCACGTGCCACGACGGGTCCACTGGTCTCCTGGAATGAGGGGGCCACGAAGTCGGCCATTACCTCCTTCGTCGAGAAGGTGACCGATCGGTCTGGCAAGGACTACGTCCCGATCGAGGACCGCATCGCGGTGTTCGACAATGACGGAACCTTGTGGGTCGAGCATCCAATGTACACCAAGCTTGCCTTCACGCTCGACCGGGTGAAGCTGCTGGCGCCGGATCACCCTGAATGGCTCGATAACCCCGTTCTCAAGGCGGCGATCGAAGACGACCTCCCAGCCCTGATGGCGGCAGGGGACAAGGGCCTCGTCGAACTCGTGGCGGTGACGCATGCGGGAATGACGCCCGCGGCCTTCGAGGCCATCGTGACGCACTGGCTCGCCACCGCCGAGCACCCGCGTTTCAAGCGCAAATATACCGATCTCGTCTACCAGCCGATGGTCGAGTTGCTCGACTATCTGCGCGCCAACGGCTTCAGAACCTATATCGTCTCGGGCGGGGGCATCGAATTCATGCGCCCGTGGACGAACAAGGCTTATGGTATTCCGCCGGCGCAGGTGGTGGGATCGAGCATCAACACCGAGTTCGAGCTGGTCGACGGCACGCCGACCTTGATCCGGCGCCCGCAGATCAGCTTCATCGAGAACGGCCCCGGCAAGCCGGTCGGTATCAATTTGCATATCGGCCAGCGCCCGATCGCTGCCTTCGGCAATTCCGACGGCGACATTCAGATGCTGCAATGGACGACCGCCGGTGACGGCGCGCGCCTCGGCGCCTTGGTTCATCACACCGATGCGGCGCGTGAATACGCCTATGACCGCGCCACCGCCTTCGGCCGCCTCGACAGGGGGCTGGATCTCGCGCCAAGCAACGGCTGGCTCCTCATCGACATGAAGAACGACTGGAAGACGATCTTCCCGTCCGAGCGATGAGATCGGAAAGCGGGGTAGTTTCGCGCCGTCGCCGATCCGGCATTCGATAGTTTCGAGAGTTCTTGTGCCGCGTCCGTTAACTGTCCAACTGCAGGTCCGTCGCACGCGAAGCGGCTGATATTGTCCCAACTTCTATGCATCTGTGAGTTCGCTCGGAAGGTTGGATTTGCCCTCTCGGGCGGGCTGAGCGGCGGTATCAGTCGCGGAGCCGCTCATGGTGCGTAGCGTCGGATGCCGCCGCGGGTGCGCGGTCCGCTTTGCGTTATGGTCCGCGAGTGCCTGCGCCCGCCTCGCCTCTGACACGTTCATCGCACTCAGTCGGGCCTTCCACTTGTAGAGGCGGGAATCGCTCACCCCGTGCTTCCGGTACTGGCACCCCGGCCTCATGCTCCTTCAGGATGCCGATGATCTGCTCTGCCGTGAAGAGGCTGCGCCTCATGCGCCGCCGCTTCGCTGTCCTGATCCGCCGCGCGAACGACCTCCACGAGACAGCTCTGCGCCGCACAGCCCTGCGACAGGCCGGAAGCGCCGTGGTCGCGCGTGAGCCCGGCTTGCCGATCTGACCCAGCATGGCGGCGAGGCTGATCAGGGTCCAGTAGGGCTGTTCGCCATGATCGGCGCGCTGCAGCGACCACGCGACATTGACGATCGAGCGATGAGCGGCGAGAAAGCCGCGATCGGCGAGCCCTTCGGTTTCCAGTACGTAAGCCAGCGCCAGCATGAGCGCGGTGTCGGTATTGGGCCGGATCGGAATCCACTCGACCGCACCGTCAACCTCAAGTGCATCCCGCGCAGGCCCGATATTGACGAAGCGCGTGCCGCCGCGGGCCATGGCGCGCAGCCCGGCCCGAAGGCGGTGGTCGCCAACGCCGCCCGAACTGGTCTGCGCGTTTTTGAGGGGGAGGCCGCCAAAGGCGATGAACAGTTCGGTATTGCCCGCGAGCACGTCGAACGAGGTGTGCCCGGCCTGAAGCTGGTCGACCGGAGCCACGATATGGGGCAGCAGCACCCGCGCGGCGCCGAGGCTGTAGCTGTCGACATGCCGCACGAAGCCGCCCGCCGCATTGAGGAAGCGGTGGATCTGGCTCTGCGCGTGGTGGAACCGCCCGGCGCTGGCCCAGCCATAGGAACCGCCGAAGATCGCCTGGTTGCCGTGATCGCGGCGAACCCGCTCGATCTCGTCCGCGACGAGCTCCAGCGCCTCGTCCCACGGCACCTCGACGAAGCTCTCATGCCCGCGCCGGCCTCCGCCGCCCCGCTCACCTTCCAGCCATCCGCGACGTATCGCCGGCCGCCGGATCCTCAGGCGGAGCACCGATGGTGCAAGCTGATCGAGGCCTATCGGCGTCGGATCGGGATCGCCGCGATAAGGGGTCAGCCACGTTCCTTCGCCGCTTCCTTCGAGCTCGTAGAGCCCCCAATGAAACAAGGTGAACGACGAAGGTGCGGCGTCGGACGGGGGCATGGCGTGATTTCCACCGGGAGTCGCCCGGTCTGGTCACCGGGAACCGGGCCGGTGAGTTGGCACCGATTTCCGGTGTGAACTACGCCGGAAGTGGGTCAGAATTAAAATATATAAAATCGCTAGACAATTAGAAAATGCCGTGCCACCCATTCTGTCGGCGGCGCACTCGTCGTCACGTCGCCGGGAGGCGCAGCGGACATGAACGGCATCGATGGGCGGGATCTGCACAAGCAGGCAGATGTGGCGCGGTCGGCTGCGAATATACCGCCTCGCCATGCGGCAACTGGCGCGCCGCATTGGAACCTCGATGCCGTGGTTGCCGGGCTCAAGCTGTCGCGTGACGTCAGTCATAACATTCGCCACCGTGGCCGGCTGCGCCCGCCGCCGTCCCGCGAAGCCATTGTCTCGGCATTGCAGGGTTTTGCCGCGGCTCTCTTCCCTGCCCATTACGGCGAACCGGGGCTGACGCCGGAAACGATCGACTATTTCGTCGGCGCGACGCTGAACGACGCGCTTACGACACTGAGCGAACAGGTGAAGCGAAGCTTGCCCTTCACCCTCCAGCAGGACCTCAGCGAGGAGACCTTCCAGCGGCAGGCGGTCGAGATCACCCGCGCTTTCGCCGCGGAGCTGCCGGTGATACGCGGCCTCCTCGTCAGCGACCTGCGTGCCGCCTACGAGGGCGATCCGGCGGCGACCGGCTATTCAGAGATCCTGCTGGTCTATCCCGGCCTTACTGCCGTGATCCACTACCGGCTCGCCCATGCGCTGCACCGTCTCGGCGCGAGCTTCCTGGCACGGTTCATCTCGGACATCGCCCATTCGCGTACCGGCATCGACATCCATCCGGGCGCGCAGATCGGCGGGAGCTTCTTCATCGACCATGGTACCGGCGTGGTCATCGGCGAAACCGCCGTGATCGGCGAGCGGGTGCGGCTCTACCAGGCGGTGACGCTCGGCGCGAAGAGCTTTCCGGCCGACGAGCACGGAGCCGTGATCAAGGGCAGGGCCCGCCATCCCATCATCGAGGACGACGTCGTCATCTATGCCGGCGCCACCGTTCTCGGGCGGGTCACCGTCGGTCGCGGCTCCAGCATCGGCGGCAATGTCTGGCTGACACACAGCGTGCCGCCGGGCAGCCACATCACCCAGGCCCAGACCCGCTCGACCGGCGGCGAGGGCACGACCGACCGGGCGCCTGCGTCCGGGGCTTCATCCTGACGGGGAACGGAATGACGGACGAACCTGCAATCCGCCGGACACTGAACGAGGCGGCCGCGAGGCAACTCGCCAACGCCACCAAGACGCGCGCGCAATGGTCCGGCATCTCGCCGCGCTGGCTGGTGTCCTTCCTGCCGTGGACGCCGGTCGAGGCCGGCATCTATCGGCTCAACCGCGTGAAGGAGGCCGGTGGCGATATCGATGCCGAGGTCGAGTGCTCTCCCCGCCGCGATCAGGATCCGGACCTGCCGGAGACGTTCGTCGACTATGAGGAGGCCCCGCGCGAATACTCGCTGAACGCGGTTACTACCGTTCTGGACGTCCAGACCCGTGTCTCCGACCTCTACTCGCACCCCTATGACCAGATCCAGGAGCAGCTCCGCCTGCTGATCGAGAAGGTGAAGGAAGAGCAGGAGAGCGAGCTCATCAACAATGGCGAGTATGGCCTTCTCGCCAATGCGGCGCCGTCGCAGCGTATCCGCACCCGAACCGGCGCGCCGACCCCGGACGATCTCGACGAACTGATCACCAAGGTTTGGAAGGAGCCGGCCTTCTTCCTCGCCCATCCGCGGGCCATTGCCGCCTTCGGGCGCGAATGCACCCGGCGCGGCGTGCCGCCGCCGACGGTCACGCTGTTCGGCACGCCGTTCCTCACCTGGCGCGGCTTGCCGCTGGTGCCGTCCGACAAGCTCTATATCGACGAGAACGGCAAGACCAGCATCCTGCTGCTGCGCACCGGCGAGAAGAAGCAGGGCGTGGTCGGCCTGTTCCAGCCGGGCGTGCCGGGCGAGGTCGCGCCGAGCCTCTCGGTGCGCTTCATGGGCATCAACCGCAAGGCGATCGCCTCCTATCTGGTGTCGCTCTACTGCTCCGCCGCCGTGCTGACGCACGACGCGCTGGCGGTGCTGGAAGGCGTCGAAGTCGGGAAGTATCATGCCTATCCTGACACCTATGCCTGAACCCGCGTCAGCCACGGAAGGCGATCTGCCGAACGTCCCGGCGCCGACCGGCGGCGCCCCGTCCTGGCCGGATCCCGCCATCCTCCAGCAACTGGCAAACGCCTTCTTCCAGGCATCGCCGAACACGGCGGCCGCGCCGCATGTCGCGACGCTGCCGGCCTCGCCGCCGAGCCCGGCCATCGTGCCGGCGCCATCGGTGGTGACCGGCGCGGCGCCGCATATCCCGGCACAGCCCCCGGTCGGCCCGCCCGACCTGCCGCCGGTGACGATTCCTTCCATCGTGCCGACGCCGAACATACCGGCGCCCAGCGCGCCGGCCGCGGTGACCGTGCCGGGCTCGCCGGGCGTGCCGCAGCCGGGCGGCTCGCCGGGACTGTTCGTACCGCCCTTCCCGGGGCCGTTCGACTTCAGCCAGCTCCCGGCGGGGCTGCGCAACGTCGTCGCGCTGGATTCACGCCGCCCGCCGGTTGGCGGCGATGTGCCGGCGGTGCCCGACCACATCGCCCGGCCGAGTACCGACGGGTTCTATTTCCTGCGCGAAGGTGAATCCCGTGCACCGGCGGAAATTGCCGCGCCGGCGCCGGGTGGCGTTCCGCCCGAGCCGTCTCATCCGGCAGCACGGACGCTGGATTTCGGCGGTGTCTCGGCGGGCCTTCGCCCGGAACTCGTGCCGGATCTCGGCCCAGCGCCCCGTCCGTTCGACGCCCATTCGGTCAAGCGCGATTTTCCGATCCTGCAGCAGAACGTACACGGCAAGCCGCTGATCTGGCTGGACAACGCCGCGACGACTCAGAAGCCGCAATCGGTCATCGACCGGCTGAGCCGCTTCTACGAACACGAGAATTCCAACATTCACCGCGCCGCCCACACACTGGCCGCGCGCGCCACCGACGCCTACGAGGCCGCGCGCGAGAAGGTGCGCCGCTTCCTGAATGCCGGCTCGACGAAGGACATCATCTTCGTGCGCGGCGCGACCGAGGCCATCAACCTCGTCGCCCAGACCTATGGCAGGCGCCATGTGAAGGAGGGCGACGAAATCGTCGTCACCCATCTGGAGCACCACGCCAACATCGTGCCGTGGCAGCAACTGGCTGCCGAGAAGGGCGCCCGGCTGCGGGTGGCGCCGGTGGACGATACCGGCCAGGTGATCGTCGAGGAGTTTGAGCGCCTCATCAATCCGCGCACCCGCATCGTCTCGATCACGCAGGTGTCGAACGCGCTCGGCACGGTGGTGCCGGTCAGGGAACTGACCGCCATCGCCCACCGCCACGGCGTGCGCGTGCTGGTGGACGGGGCGCAGTCGGTCTCGCACATGGCGGTCGACGTGCAGGCGCTCGATGCCGATTTCTTCGTCTTCTCCGGCCACAAGGTGTTCGGCCCGACCGGCATCGGCGTGGTCTACGGCAAGCCGGACGTGCTCAAGGACCTGCCGCCCTGGCAGGGCGGCGGCAACATGATCGCCGACGTCACCTTCGAGAAGACCATCTATAACGGCCCGCCCGAGCGCTTCGAGGCTGGTACCGGCAACATCGCCGACGCGGTCGGGCTGGGGGCGGCGATCGACTATGTCGAGGCGATCGGCATGGAGGTGATCGCCCGCTACGAGCACGAACTTCTGGTCTATGCGACCGAGAATCTGCTCACCGTACCGGGGCTGACGCTGATCGGCACCGCTAGAGAGAAGGCGAGCGTGCTCTCCTTCGTGCTCGACGGCTGTCGTACGCAGGATGTCGGCGTGGCGCTCGACCGCGAGGGCATCGCGGTGCGCGCCGGCCACCACTGCGCGCAGCCGATCCTGCGTCGGTTCGGGCTGGAGAGCACGGTGCGGCCCTCCCTCGCCTTCTACAATACGAAGGACGATGTGGACGCGCTCACTACGGCGCTGAAGCGCATACAGGCCGGACGCGGCTACCGGTCCTGAACGGCCTCATTGGCCTCGGGGCGGGCGTCCGCTGGCGAGGCACCGGTAGAGGCGGCGCATGATAGTACCAGCGCTGGCAGGCGCGTTCATCACGCGCCGTTTTGCTGAGGTGCTGCCGGCGGTCGCCTCCGTTTCGGGCGAACGGGCTGGCGACCCGGGCGGCAGATGGGGTCGTCATGCACCGCCCTGATGCGCCGCCGGGTCGTGACGGTGGGCGGTCGCGGGCTCGATCAAGGTTCCGCGACGCTGAAGGCCGATGAGCACGAGCGCGGCGGCGCATAGTGCGGCAGCGACGCCGAGGAGCAGGCGCAGCCCGAGCCATTCGGCGCCGACGCCGATGATCGCCGCGCTCGCCGCCGGTCCGGCGCGGAAGATCAGCCCGTAGATCGCCATGGTCCGGCCGCGGAAGGCGATGTCGGCCGAGAGCTGGGCCAGCGACTGCATGCCGATATTGCACATCACATGGCCGAGGCCGGCGACCGCGATGAGCGCAACGGCGAGTTCCGTGCCATCGGCGACCGAGAAGGCGACAACGGCGCCGGTCATGACGAGACCGGTGAGATAGGTGATCCGCACCAGTGCGGGCAGAGACCGCCGGCGCAGCATCCATGCGCCGCCGACCAGCGCGCCCAGCCCTTGGGCGCTCATCAGCACCGACAGCATGCCCGGCCCGCCGCCCAAGATCTCTCCCGCTATGGCAGGGAAAAGTTCGGTGAACGGTCGCCCCAGCACGGAGAACACCGCCGCTGTCAGAAACACCGTTGCCACGGCTGGCGTGCGGGAGATGTAGCGATAGCCGCCGACGATGTCCTGCAATATGTCCGCGCCCGTCGCCGGACCTGGACGGTCGAGGCGACGGCGCAGATGGAGAAGGGCGAGAATCATCGCCAGAAAGCTCGCCGCATCGACGAGGAACACCAGTGCCGGGCTGCCATGAACCATGATCAGGCCGGCGGTGGCGGGACCCGCGGCGCGGGCGACGTTGAAGCCGATCGAGCTCGTGGCGATCGCCTGAGCCATGTTCTTCCGGCCCGCGACCAGGCCGACGGCCACCATGCGCGCTGGCTGTCCCAGTCCCTGCCATGTGGCGTCGGCGAGAGCGAGCAGCCACAGCAGCCAGATCGTCAGGGCCCCCGTCGCCGTCGCCAGACAGAGCGCGAGCGAGACGACGATGCCGCAGCACTGGAACAGCAGATTGATGCGTAGGGCATTGCTGCGGTCGGTGATAAGCCGGCGAGCGGCGCCACCCAGAGCGCCGCGACGATCTCGGTCAGTGCCATCGCCCCGACCCAGCTTGTCGACTGCGTCAGGTCCCAGGCCAGCCAGCCGATCGCGAGGCGCTGCATCCAGGTGCCGGTCGATGAGATCGATTGCGCGATGGCATAAAGTATGTAGCCGCGGCTGGATCCGGCTTCCTCGGCTTCCTGGTCTTCAGCCATCGACGATCGTCCGCGTGGTCCAGCGATGCGGCGCAGTCCGCGTCGAACGAATGTGCGGAGCGCGCTTCACCACGTCATCTCACAACGAACGTCAGTAGTCGGTCGGATCGGCTACGGTGAGCGCAGGGCGCATTTTCGCTGGGGAAGACCGGCGGCGTGGCCGGCCTTCCCGAGTAGTTGCTCAATTGTTGGCAAGCTTCTTCAGCGCCGCCTCGTAATAGGAGCGGTCGATCCACTTGTCGTATTCAATCTTGCCCTTGAGCAGCCCGGCGTCGGCCATGAAGGCTGCCTCGCCCTGCAGCGAGCGCACGGCCGCGTCGGTGATCTGCGGATCCTGCCAGAACTTGCCGTCGGCGTAGGTCGAACGCACGGCCTTTTCGCTGCTGCCGGTCTCCTTGACGAAGATTTGGATCGTCTCCTCGGGATTGGCATCCGCCCAGCGCGCCGTTGCGATGTCGATGGCGAGCACACGCGCGACGATATCGGGATATTTGCGGGCGAAGGCGCCGTTCACGCTGATGACGTGCGGTACGGCCCATTCCTTCTTTCCCGATATGCCTGCATCGAAGATTACGCGCGCGCCGCCGACGTCGACCAGCTTCTGGGCCGGGCCGGTGCTTTCGACGATCGCGTCGATGTCGCCACGGGCGAGGGCAGGCCCCGAGTTCTCAATGCCGATATTGAGCAGCTCGACGTCCTTGATCGACACGCCCGCATCTTTCAGGGCCTTTGCGAAGGTCGAGTGGCGGACGGTGCCGGTCAGCACCGCGACCTTCTTGCCCTTCAGTTCCGCGATGTTGTTCAGCGGCGAATCCGGCCGCACGACGATCAGCGTCTCGTTCGACGGGACCCAGCTGGACAGGCCGATGGCCTTCACGTCGGCGCCCGCGCCGCCGAGACGCAGGGAGGGATTGTTGCCGATATAGGTGAACTCGATGGCGCCCGAGCCGATGGCGACCGAAGCCGGCCCGCCGCCGTCGAAAGTGGCGAGCTCGACCTTGATGCCGTCCTTGGCGAATTCCTGTTCCAGCAGCTTCTTGTTGCGGAACAGGATGAATTTGAGATGGCCGGGCGCGGTCGAGCCGATGCGGATGACCTCCGGCTTGTCGGCCGCACGGGCCGGCGCGAAGCCCGCGAGGGGCACAAGAGCGGCGCCGCCGAGTGCCTTTACGAGGGTTCGGCGCGTTGGTGAGAAGACAGGTAGCGACATGGGAAGGCGTCCTTCAAACGGTTCGGATCGAGATCAAACGAGCGGGGGTCAAACGGCGCCCTTGTCCTCGGAGGCGCGCCAGCGCGTGGTGCGCGCCTCGAAGGCGACCAGCGCGTAATTCAGCAGGAAGCCGATGACGGTCAGCGTGAGGATGCCCGCATACATGCGGTCGGTTTCGAGCATCAGCGACGAATTCTGGATCAGGTAACCGATGCCCGATTGGGCAGCGAGCATCTCGGCGGCGATGACCGAGAACAGCGAGCTCTTGATGCCGAGCCGTGCGCCGGCGACGATGGAGGGTACAGAGGAGGGGAGGATGACCTTTCGGAACATGTCCCAGTCCGACGTCCCCATGGAGCGCGCGGCCTTGAGATGCAGGGGATCGACCGACTTAACGCCGACGATGGTGTTGATCAGGATGAAGAACACCGCCGCGTAGAAGGTGATGGCGATCTTCGAGGCCTCGCCGATGCCGAGTACGAGGATGAAGACCGGCAGAAGCGCGAATTGCGACGTGTTGCGCAGCGTCTGCACGAGGAAATCGCTTAGTTTTTCGAATAGCGGATAGCGACCCATCAGCAGGCCGAGAGGAACGGCGACGACGACCGCGAGTAGAAATCCGATCGCCGCCCGTTCAAGGCTGACGCCGATATGCTGGGCGAGCAGGCCGCTCACGATCATCTCGTGGAGCGCCGCCAGCACCTGGCTGAGCGGAGGGAAGAAGATCGCGTTGATCCAGCCGAGTCGCGGTGCCAGTTCCCAGAGTAGCGCCAGCACGAGCACCGCCGGCAGGCCGAGGCCGATCCGGTTGACCGTCTGGCGCAGCGTGGACGGGGAAGGGACGAAGGCCGGGCGGCTCCACCACAGCCGCGGCGGGACATCGCTCGACTTGTCGGTCGCAAGCGTCATGGTCCGATCTCCTCAACTGCTATAGGCGGACGCGAGCGCCCAATCCTGCTGGGCCCTGCGCACTTCTTCCTTGAGCGCATCCCACACGCGTGCCCGATAGGCGTTGAAGGCATCGCTGTTGCGGATCTCGATGTCGCGCGGCCGGGGCAGGTCGATGTCGATGCTCTCTTTCACCCGTGCCGGACGCGCCGTCATCACGATGACCCGGTCGGCGAGGAAGATGGCCTCGTCGATCGAGTGGGTGACGAAGACGACGGTGGTCTTGATCTGCTCCCAGATGCGCAGCAACTCGCTCTGCAGGATGTCGCGGGTCTGCGCGTCGAGCGCGGCGAACGGCTCGTCCATCAGCAGCACCTCCGGGTCGGTCGACAGCGCCCGGGCGATCGCCACGCGCTGCTGCATGCCGCCGGAAAGCTGCGACGGATAGCGGTCCTCGAAGCCGTTGAGCCCGAACAGGCTGAGAAAATGCTGCGCCCGCGCGCGTCGCTCGGCTCGGCCGACGCCTCGCACTTCCAGCGGGTATTCGATGTTCTGAAGCGCCGTACGCCAGGGAAACAGCGCATATTGTTGGAAGACGTAAGACGTCTCCTGGTGCGGGCGCGTTACCTTCTGCCCGTCGATGGCGGCAAAGCCGGAGCTCGGCTCGGTCAGTCCCGCGATGATGTCGAGGAGCACCGACTTGCCGCTCCCCGAGGGGCCGACAAGGGTGACGAACTCGCCCTTGCGAATGTCGAGGTCGACGCCGGACAGCACCGGGATGCGGTCGCTGGCGCGCCCGTCGATGGTCACGCTCTGGCCGGGCTTGAGCTGGAAGGTCTTGCGGACCTCGGTGATGGCGATGCGGTTCATGTCCTTGTCTCCTGCCTGGCGCCGGCCGCGAGGCCCGTCAGCGATGCCTGGCGGAGCCGATGGGTGGGATCCCGGTCCGCCCCGCCCTCGCGCCCCTTCTTCCAGCCGAGCGCCCGCGCATAGCTGCCGAACAGGCCGGCTTCGGCCACGGCAAATTCCGTGCTGCCGGTAATCCTCTCCGGGTCGGTGGCGACGTAGAGCGCGTCGACCGGGCAGTAGATCTCGCAGAGAAAGCAGGTTTGACAGTCTTGCTGCCGGGCGATGATCGGCACCCCGCCGGGAACGGCCTCAAACACATTGGCCGGGCAGGCCTTGACGCAGACATTGCACGCCGTGCAGCGGCTTTCGGATAGAACCTCGATCACGACGCGGCGACCTCCGGGGCAAGGGTATCGACGGCGAGAAGAGGCCGGTCGACACCGGAAATGGAGATGCGCCGGGCCAGAGCGGGATTGCCTTGCGGTGCGTCGAGGCGCCGGTGCATGCCGCGCGTCTCCGTGCGCAGCTCCGCCGCGCGATAGGCCCAGCGGCTGGTGGCGATGAGGCCGGCGGCTTCGCGCAGGCGCAACGCGGCCATTCCCGAGCCTTGCGCGTGGTCGCGAAGCTCTTCCCAGGCCGCGTCGAGGCGCGCCAGCGAGGCGGCGAGCTTGGGGGCGCTGCGGAAGAAATTGCGGTCGACCGGCAGAAGCTCCTCGCGCACCAGCGCAACGGCGGCGGCAGGATCGACCTGGCGCACGCCGGCCGCCGGCCGCAGTCCCGCCTGCCCCGAAGGCCGCACAGCCCGCTCGATCGCCCGCTCTCCGAGGCGTGCTGCGAAGGCCGCGGCGCCGTTGCCGGCCCAAACTCCTGTTGCGATCGCCCATGACGCGTTCGGGCCACCGCCGCCGGTCGCCGCGCCGGCGATATCCTGGCGTTCGAGCGCGTCGCCGGCGGCGTAGAGGCCCGGTATGCCGATGCTGCCATCATCATCCGTGCGCTTCAGCCCGCCGGTGCCGCGAACGGTACCCTCCGAGCGCAGGGCGATCGGGAACAGGTCGGTGAAGGGATCGATATGTGCCCGGTCGAACGGCAGGAAGCAGTTCGGCTGGCCGCGTCGCAGTGCTTCGGGCAGCCCGCCGGTCGCCTTGTCGAGCCGCGCGTAGACGGGCCCCTCGAGGCCCTCGCGCGCCAGCACCGGGAAGCGCTGGCCGGGCGGGATGTCGATCGGCGAACCGTCGCTGCGGAAAAAGCTCGCCCAGAAATAGGGAAGCCCCTTGTTGACCGAGCTGTGCAGCGGAACGATGCCGTACTGGTTGGAGAACTCCATGCCCGACAGCGCCGCCCCGAGCTCGGCGGCCATCAGTTGGCCGTCACCGGTGAGGCCGGTTGCGCCGAGGATACGCGAGCCGAAGGCGCAGCCGCCGGTGGCGATGACCACGGCTCCCGCCCGTGCCTCCCATTGCTGGTCGAGCTGGCGGGCAAAGCCGGCCGCGCCGGCGACTACCTCACCGGACACCAGAAGCTCGAGTGCGGGATGATGGTCGCGGATCGTCACGCCGGCCCGTACGGCCTGCATGCGCATGAAGCGCATATAGTCGGGGCCGCGCAGATTGGCGATGTAGACATTGCCCTCGTCGTCATGGGGAAAGCGATAGCCGCGCTCGGCGAGGACATGCAGATGTTGCGTCGCGCTATCGATGACCCGACCCATCTGGCGGATGTCGGCCAGACCTTCGGATTGCCTCGCCCGCTCCTCGATGAGGCGCGCCCGGCTCGCCGGCGTCGTGGCAAACCATGTGCCGGTGTTCGAAGGAGCGGTGGCGCCGCTGGTGCCGACATAGCCCTTGTCGACCATGACGACGCTGCGTCCGGCCTCGCGCGCGGCAAGCGCCGCCCAGCAGGCCGCGGGCCCGCCGCCAATGACGAGAACGTCGGAGTGAAGCCGGATGATGTCAGCCATGGGAGCCTACGGATACGCAGGAGGATGTGCGGCCCCGGTGCCGCGCCGCCCCGGCGATCATTCCGCTGCAACGCCCGCGTGGGACCACACCGTCCCCTCGCCCGCGCGCCACTTGATGTTGCAGCCGATGGCCTGCTTCTGCTCGGACGGGGAGGATTTTCCCGCCAGCACGAGGTCGGTTGCGGCACGCAGGTCCGCCCCGGTCACCGGCAATCCATTGGTCGGCCGGCTGTCGTCGAACTGGCCGTGGTAGAACAGCTTCAGCTCACCGTCGAAAAGATAGAGATCCGGCGTGCACGCCGCGCCATAGGCCTTGGCCACGGCTTGCGTCTCGTCCTTCAGGTAGGGAAACACATAACCATACCGGAGCGCCTCTTCGCCCAGCGCGCTGGCGGATTCGGCCGGATGGACGGCGGAATCATTGGAATTGATGGCGATGACGCGAACGCCGCTCGGGGCGTAATCCCGCGCATAGGCCGCGAGGGCCTCGCGAACATGGACGACAAAGGGGCATTGGGTGGAAAGGAACGCGACCAGCAGAGCCCTGGCCTCTACGACGTCCGCGAGGGAACGGGTGCGCCCGGTTGTGTCCTGCAACTGGAAGTCCGGTGCCCTGGTTCCGATGGCGATGTTGTTGGAGGCGGTAAGGGGCATGGTCGATCTCGTGGAGAATTATATTAATTCGATAGATAATATAATTTATAGACCCGGCGTCAAGCTCGTTTGGAAGGGTCTGGAAATCCGCGATGGTTAGGCGTGGTCGATGGCGACAGGGGCGTTGGCGCGGCTCGGCCGGTATCGAGCCCGCTCATCGACCATCGAGCCTATGCTGGCGACCGAAGCACGCGCCGGGTCCGAGCTCGGAGCTCAATGCTTCACCGCTACCCCGAACACCGGTTCGAGCCGTCGGCGCAGCGCCAACCCGAGGACGACGCCGCCAAGGGCGGCGATGAGGAACACCCAGCCGGCCAGCGCCCCGGCATGAATGCCGGAGAGCAGTACGCCGACCGTACAGCCGAGCGCGGTCATCGCGCCCCATCCCATGAGCAGGCCTCCGCCGAGCCCGGCGGCGATGTCCCGTCCGCTCGGGCGGCGCGGCGCAAACTGGCCGGCGACGAGCGCGCTGGCGAAGCTGGCGCCGACGAGGCCAAGCACGAAAAGTGCGTTCTCCGACAGCAGCATCTGCTTCACAACGGTGGCGCAGCCGCGAAAGCCGTCGAGCCCGTGAAGCGTTTCCGGCAACAGGCCCCAGCCATTCGCGGCGCTGCGGGCGAGGCTGCCGATCTCCGCCGTCACCCCGAGCGGGCCGACGCGCAGATAACTCGCTGCCGAGATGACGCCTACCGCCGCTCCCCCGACCGCCGCCGGCCAGCGCCGTTGGAAGACGCTGCGAGCCAGCCCGGCCAGGGTGCCGGCATCCTCTACGGGATCTGGCACCGGGCGTGGGGTCGCGCGGACGAGCGCGAGGATGGCGAGGAGGGCAAGCATCGCCAGGCTGGCGGCAAGCGTGCCGGCATAGCCGAGATGGTGTGGCAGCCAGACCACCGGGGCTTCCGAGACGATGGCGAGATAGAGCGGATTCCAGGTCAGGAAGCCGAGCGCGAAGCCCGCCGCGGTGCCAATGAGCGCGAAGGGCGAGACCGGCGAGCCCTCGCCCAGCCGGTAGAGATGCGCGGAGATGCAGGAGCCCGAGATCGCCATGCCGAGGCCGAAGGCGAAGGCGGCCAGCACCAGTGCCCCGCTCACCGGGCCGATATGCGCGTCCGGCGGCAGGCGCCCGGGCGTTGGCGCCGGCAGCCATGCCCCGATCACCAGCGTGACCCAAGGGAAGGAGATCTGTCAATAGTCTATCATATAAATATACAATCAGGCTCACTGCGCCGTCAGGCGCTACGCGACCGATATCGATCGTCGCGCAGCCGCTCATCGCGGGTTGTGCCAGAACCGTTAACGGGGAAGCCCTCCCCTGAGCAGGACGTGGAGACGCCGCCTTACCGCTTGGCGTTCTCGTTCGTCAGTGTCCGCAGCCGTGCCGCCTCCGATACGTCCACCCCACGGAGACTGGGCTGTATTTGTAGAGGCCGGCATCGCCGACCCCGTGCCTGCGGCACAGTTCCGAGACCGGCACTCCGGCCATTCATTTGGCCCATAGCCTCTGCCTGCAACGCGGTTATCAGGTCGCGGACCTCTCGGTCGTCTATTCAGGACTTCCTGACCAAAAATCCCGCGTGTCCCTGTATCGTCATCGACGACCTGCCGAAGGTTGAGAACCTCACGCGGCCGTTTTCCTAGAGTCTATCGCAGGAAGCCGACGCTGGTCGCCCCACGCGGGATCGGCATATCCCAGGGCGCGGATTGATCGACATCGGGCGGCATAAATGACAGGAGCGCTCCACGTTCGAGGAGCGCTCCTTGCGTTTCGCCATACGGGACGCGCCGGGAGGGGTGCGGTCCGGATGTCGCCACACCGGGACGCCGCGCGAACGGCGCCCCGATTTTCAGACGGCCGATCAGACCGCTTTCTTGAACTTCACCGCCTCTTCGGATCCTCCGGTGGCATTGCCCTTCGAGTAGGAATGCGCGCCGACGCCGGCAAGGTTGCCGCCCTGCACGATGAGGTATTCATCGCGGATGGGACGCCCCTCGAAAAAGCACTCCAAAATTTCGCGCGTGCCGGCCGCGTAGCGGGTCTGGGCGGTGAGGGAGGTGCCGGAGATGTGCGGCGTCATGCCTTCCCACTTCATGGTGCGCCAGGGATGATCCTGCGGCGCGGGCTGCGGGAACCACACGTCGCCGGCATAGCCTGCAAGCCGTCCGCTCTCGATGGCGCGGACGATGGCATCACGGTCGCACAGCTTGCCGCGCGCGGTGTTGACGATGTAGGCGCCGCGCTTGAACAGCTTCAACGTCTCGTCATTGATCATGTGCTCGGTTTCGGGGTGCAGCGGGCAGTTGAGCGTCACCACGTCGCAATGGGGGTACATCTCCTCGCGGGTGGCATGGAAGGTGAGGTTCAGCTCGCGCTCGACAGCTTCCGGCAGGCGGTGGCGGTCGGTGTAGTGCAGCTTCACGTCGAAGGGTGCGAGACGGCGCAGCACGGCGAGTCCGATGCGCCCGGCGGCGACGGTGCCCACGCTCATCGCCTCGAGGTCGTAGGAGTGCGCCACGCAGTCGGCGATGTTCCAGTCGCCCTTGCGCGCCCAGTCGTGCGAGGGGATGTAGTTGCGCACGAGGCCGAGGATCATCATCACCACGTGCTCGGCGACGCTGATCGAATTGCAGTAGGTGACTTCGGCGACGGTGATGTTGCGGTCGATCGCCGACTGAAGGTCGACATGGTCGGAGCCGATGCCGGCGGTGAGCGCCAGCTTGAGGTTCTTCGCCTTGGCGATGCGCTCGGGGGTGAGGTAGGCTGGCCAGAACGGCTGCGATATCACCACGTCGGCGTCGACGAGTTCCTTCTCGAACACCGAGTCCGGGCCGTCCTTGTCCGAGGTCACGACCAGCGTGTGGCCCTGGGATTCGAGATATTTGCGCAGGCCGAGTTCACCGGAAACGCTGCCCAGCAGGGTGCCCGGCGTGAAGTCGATGGCCTTCGGGGTCGGCAGGGTCTGGCCACCCGGATAGTGGTCGATCTTCGGCAGGTCATCGCGGGCATAGGTCTTGGGGTAGCCGTCAATCGGATCGTCATAGAGGACGCACAGAACCTTCGCCATCGCGGCATCTCCTCGTGTGAATGGACCGGCGAGGACGCTCCCGCCACGGCATTGCGTGGCCGGCCTGAGCCGCAAAGTGCGGTTCGATGGTGTGCTGTTCCGGCCGCTGGGGCCGCAGGCGCGTCCTCGGCGGCGATCGTCCGGGCTTGTCCCGCTCCGGTCTGTGTCGCCGACCGTGCGACTGTGCCCGCCTCGCCGCCGTCGCTCAAATCGAATGGGCGAAACGATCGATAGACAACGCGAATGAAGATCCGCCGTGCCCTCGACCGGGCCTCAGGAGATCGGGCGGAACAGGGCGTCCCGATCGGCCCGTCCGGCCATGCGGAAGAGGGCGTCTGCCACGGGGCTGACGGGGTCGCGATCGGAAATCACCAGCCCGATCGGCTGGTTGTGCACCGGCTCGGCGAGCGGGACGGCGATGAGATCCGCGGTCGCGCCCTCGCGCAGGCAGGCGAGCGGGACGATCGAGGCGAGGCCGGCATGCCGGATGAAGGACCACACGCCCATGAAGCTGTTGGTCTCGACGAGGGGGCGCGAGGCTAGGCCCTCCTCCGCCATGACCTGATCGACGATACGCCGGTTCTGCATGTCCGGCGTCAGCAGGCAGAGGGGCGCCGCCGCGGCCTCGGCCCAGCCCACCGTTCGCTGCTGGGCCATCGGGTTGTCGGCGCGAACGACGAAAACATAGCGTTCACGATAGAGCGTCAGCCGCCGGACGCGATTGAGCGGCTCATTGTCGAGATAGGTAATCCCGGCATCCAGCTCGAGTTCGTCGAGCCCGCGCTGGATGGTGGCGGATGAGACCGCCAGCATCTGGACCTTGACCTCGGGATGGCGCACGCGGAAGGGAGCGAGCAGCAGCGGCGCGGCAGGGACCGTCGCCGGAATGACGCCCACCCGCAGCGTTCCGGTCAGACGACCTCCCGTCTCGGCCCGCTCCTGGCGCAGGCTGTCATAGTCGGCCACGATCTGGCGCGCCCAGCCGAGCACGCGCTCGCCCTCGGCGGTGAGGCCCAGGAAACGGTGGCCGCGCACGACTATGGGGACGCCGAGCTCCTGTTCCAGCTTGCGGATGCCGGCGGAGAGCGTCGGCTGGGAAACGTTGCAGGCTTCGGCCGCCCGGCCGAAATGCTTCTCCCGGGCGAGGGCGACGAGATAGTTCATCTGGCGTACGAACATGCCGCCATCATGCCATCGGCTGGGCTCCCGGAACAGGATCGAGGAGCACCTCGGCGCGAAAATCGCCTCGAATCCGTGCCGTTGAGCCGATTTTCGTCGTGATGAATGGCGGAAACGCCCCGTTTCTGGAGTGTTTCGAAGGTGGGTTGTCAGCGGTCAGCGGAACTGGGCCGGTAGCCAGAGCGAGAGCGCCGGTATGTACGTCACCAGCAGCAGCACGAAGACGCTGGCGCCGAAGAACGGCCAGATGGTGCGCATCGCCTCGCGGATGGTTATGCCACCAACCGCGCAGCCGACGAACAGCACGGTGCCCACGGGGGGCGTGTTGAGGCCGATGCCGGCATTGAGGATCATCACCACGCCGAAATGCACGGGGTCGATCCCGAACGCCTTCACCACCGGCAGCAGCACCGGCGTGCAGATGATGATCATCGGCGCCATGTCCATGAAGGTGCCGAGGAACAGCAGCGCGACGTTGATCAGCAGCAGCACCATGATCGGGTCGCTGGAGATCGTCTTGATGGCGGCGATGGTGGACTGCTGCACCTGCAGATAGGCCATCAGCCAGCCGAAGGACGCCGCCGCGCCGATGACGAGAAGCACCATCGCGGTCGTGCGCACCGCGCCCGCGGTCGCCTCCAGGAAGCCGTGCCAGTCGAGTTCGCGGTAGACGAGTGTCGCGATGAGCAGCGCATAGAGCACGGCGATGCAGGAACTCTCCGTCGCGGTGAACACACCCGAACGTACGCCGCCGAAGATGATGGCGATGAGGAGCAGGCCGGGCAGCGAGGCGAGCAGGTAGTAGCCGAGGCGGGAGAAGCCCGGAAAAGGTTCGGAAGGATAGCCCCGCCGGCGGGCCACCCAATAGGCAGTGACCATCAGCGAAAGCGCCAGCAGCAGGCCCGGCACGATGCCCGCGGTGAAGAGGTCGGCTACGGAAACGTTGCCGCCCGCCGCGATCGAATACAGAATCATGTTGTGCGAGGGCGGGATCATCAGCGCGATGATCGCGGCGTTCACGGTGACGTTCACCGCATAGTCGCGGTCGTAGCCGCGCCGGGCCATCTGCGGGATCATGAGGCCGCCGACCGCCGAGGCGTCGGCGACGGCCGAGCCGGAGATGCCGCCGAACAGGGTGGAGGCGACGATGTTGACCTGGCCGAGGCCGCCCCGCAGGTGACCGACCAGGCCGGCGGCAAATCGGATCAGCCGGCCGGCGATGCCGCCGCGCACCATCAGGTCGCCGGCGAAGATGAAGAACGGGATCGCCATCATGGCGAACACGCTCATGCCGGAGTTCATCTGCTGGAACACCACGATCGGCGGCAGGCCGAGATAGAGCACCGTCGCCAGCGAGGAGATGCCGAGACAAAAGGCGATCGGCGTGCCGATCAGCATGAGAAGGGTGAAGGTTCCGAACAGGATCAGATAGACCATCACACCACCTCCTGCACGGCGACCGCCGCGTCGATCTCGATGCCGAGGATCGCGTCGACCAGCCGTTCCGCTGCGAAAAGCGCGATCAGCACGCCGCCGCCGATCAGGGGAAAGAAGTCCACGCCGCCGGGAAGCCCGAGCACGGGGATGGTGGCAGTCCAGGTGCCGATGGCGAGCTGTGCGCCATACCAGGCCATCGCCGCCCCGAAGAGCGTCACGAGGCCGAGATTGACGATGTCCATGAGGCGTCGCACCGTCGGCGAGGCGAGGTGGTGAAACAGGTCGAGGCCGAGATGCACGCTCTCGCGCACGCCGACCGCGGCCCCGAGCAGGATGAACCAGGCCATGAACTGCAGCGAGATGGGCTCGGCCCAGCTCGGCGTGTCGTTGAGGACGTAACGGGCGAAGACCTGCCAGCCGACGACGGCCGTCATGGTGACGAGGCCGATGCTCGCGATCCAGAGCGCGGCCTTGGAGAGAAACGCCAGAATCGGCCGGATGGTCAGCAGGAACGACGTCATCGAGGCAGTCCTCGTTCGCCGGGAGGATGCGTGCGCCCGAGAGAGCGCACGCCGGGAAAGCCGTGGCGGGTCGGACGGGACCGGCTGGCGGCTACTGGACCGCCTGGATCCGCGTCACCAGATCCTTCATGCCCGGCTCGGTGACGAACTTGTCGTAGACCGGCTTCATCGCGTCGATGAAGGGCTGCTTGTCGACGGTGATGACGTTGACGCCGGCGGCGCGGACCTTCTCTTCCGAGGCCTTTTCCCGCGCGCTCCACAGTTCGCGCATCTTGACCACCGACTCCTTGGCTGACTCGCGCAGGATCTTCTGGTCGTCGGGGGAGAGCTTGTCCCAGCTGATCTTGGAGATCACCAGCGCCTCGGGCGCCAGCGAGTGCTCGGTGAGGGTGTAGTTCTTGGCGACCTCGAAATGGCGCGAGGATTCATAGGAGGGCCAGTTGTTCTCGGCGCCGTCGACCACGCCGGTCTCGAGCGAGGAGTAGACCTCGCCGAACGGCATCGGCGTCGCATTGGCGCCGAAGGCCTGCATCATGGCGATCCACAGGTCCGACTGCTGGACGCGGATCTTCTGGCCCTTGAGGTCGGCGAGCGACTTGATCGGCTTCTTGGTGGTGTAGAAGGAGCGTGCGCCGGAATCGTAGAAGGCGAGGCCGACCAGCCCGTGCGGGGTGAAGGCGGCGAGGATCTCGTCGCCGATCGGGCCGTCCACCACCTTATGCATGTGGTCGACCGAGCGAAACAGGAACGGCATGCCGAGCACCTTGGTTTGCGGCACGAGATTGTTGAACGGCGCTGTATTCACGCGGTTCATGTCGATCACGCCGAAGCGGGTCTGCTCGATCGTGTCCTTCTCGCTGCCGAGCGCGGCATTGTTCATGACCTGGATCTTGATCCGGCCATTGGTCTTCTGCTCGACCAGCTTGCCCATATAGGCGACGGCCTCGACGGTGGGGTAGCCGTCGGGATGGATGTCGGCGGAGCGCAGGGTGATGGTCTGCGCGACGGCTGGGCCGGCGAGCGCGGAGACAGTGAGCGCGCCGGCAAGGGAGAGCATGCGAACGGTCTTCATGAAGCGTTTCCTCCGGTTGTCGCGGACGGTTGCCCCGCCCTTCGTCGATCTGCGCGGCCGGTCGTTGCCGGTCGTGGCAATGTAAATAGTATGACTATTTTTTCCCGTCTGGGCAGGGGCTGAAATCCACCTCGAAGGTGCCGATACCCGGAAATTCGAGGCGGGCGACTTGTCCGATCCGGACGGAATGGACGCCGGTGGTCATACCTGTTAGCACCACATCGCCCGGCGCCAGCGTGCGGCCGCGCCCGGCCAGCTGCGCCGCGAGGAAGGCGACGGCCGCGAACGGCCCGCCCGGCACCCGCGCGGCGCTGCCCTCGCCGACGAGCGCGCCGTCGACGACGGTCCGCGATATCAGCCCTTCCCAGTCGCCGAAGCGGGCGTCGGGTATCTGCGGCCCGACGATGGCGCCGGCATTGTTGCCATGGTCGGAGATCACCGCGCCCGGCCCGATCGCGTTGATCGTCGCCAGCGGGCTGGAGGCGATCTCGGCGCCGACATGGAGGCTGGCGAAGGCGCGGGTGTCGCCGAGCCATTCGCCCGGCTCGGTCGGTGGCGTGCCGGTGACACGCACGACGAATTCCGCCTCGACAGCGGCAAAGCCGCCTTCGAAAACGCGCGCCGTAACGCGGCCGCCATCGGCGACGGTCTGCACCGTGCCGGCCGCGATCGGCCCGACCAGGCGCTCGGCGGTGTAGCGCTCGCGGAAGGCGGGCGCGATCATCGCCACCTTCCAGCCGACCGGAGCGCCAGGGACGAGGGCGAGCGCCGCGTCCTGTATGGCGTAAGCACCGGCGAGGTCGGCCGGCAGGGTTCCGGGAAAATCGGCCAGCGGCCGGGCTTCGGCGCGGGCCGCGACCAGTTGCTCCGCCGTGCTCGCCACTCTGCGCCTCCCGCTCTCAACCGTCGATCATTTTTGGTATGGTAGATAGTGCTTCTAGTATGGTAGAACGTCAAGCGTAAATCGGAAGCGACGTCGCGGTGGAGGGTGAGGCGGTGAACATCGGGATCGGCGATGCGGTGCAGACCAGCGCGCGCCGCGTCGAGCAGGAAATCCGCCGGGCGATCATCACCATGGAGATCGAGCCGGGCGCGCCGCTGTCGGAGCAGGACATCGCGGCCCGCTACCGCGTCTCCCGCCAGCCGGTGCGGGAGGCCTTCATCGCGCTCTCGCGGGCGGGGCTGGTGGAGATCGTGCCGCGCCGGGGCACCTTCGTCGTCAAGATATCGCTGGAGCGCATGCTGGAAGCCCGCTTCATCCGCGAATCGCTGGAGAGCGCGGTGGTGCGCCGGGCTTGCGAGCGCTTCGATGCCAGCGTGCGCACCCGGATCGATTTCTATCTCGATGCCCAAGCGCTCGCCGCCGAGGCGGGGGAGCATTACGAGTTTCAGCGCGCGGACGAGATGTTCCATGCCGCGCTGGCGGAAGGGGCGGGTTGCCCCTCGGCGTGGACGGTGATCGACGACATCAAGGCGCATATGGACCGGGTGTGCCACCTTACCCTGCCGTCGGCGACCGCGCTGCCGCGGCTGATCGACCAGCACCGCGCCATCCTCGCCGCCATCGATGCGCGCGATCCGGATGCCGCCGAGGCGGCGCTGCGGGCGCACCTGTCGGAAATCCTGAAGGCGCTGCCGACCGTGCGGGCGGCCCATGCCGAACTGTTCATCTGAAGACGGCCGGCCAACGGTCCATCATGGAGGGAGCATCATGAACATCCGCCACGCCGTCCATCCCGCGCAGGCCGAGGCGCTCGACAGCGAGGGGCTGCGCGCGCATTTCCTGATCGAGCGGGTGTTCGAGGACGGCCGCATCACCGCCGCCTACACCTATTACGACCGCATGCTCGTGCTCGGCATCGCCCCGGCTGCGGCGCCGCTGGCAATGGGCGCGGAGATCGCCACGCTGGTGGGCACCGACTTCCTGCTGGAGCGGCGCGAGCTCGGCGCCATCAATGTCGGGGAGGGGCCGGCGCGTGTCCTTGCCGACGCTGAGGAATTCATCGTCGGGCCGCAGGAAGCGCTCTATCTCGGCATGGGCGCGCGCGCGTTGACCTTCGCCAATGTCGATACCGCGCGCCCGGCGCGGCTCTACGCCAATTCGGCGCCCGCGCACATGCGCCATCCGAGCCGCGTGGTGCGCCGGGAAGAGGCTTCACCGCAGCCGATGGGCAGCCTGGAGACGTCGAACAAACGGACCATCTTCAAATACCTGCATCCCGGCGTGCTGCCGACCTGCCAGATCGTGATGGGCCTCACCCGGCTGGAGCCGGGCAGCGTGTGGAACACCATGCCGGCCCATACGCATGATCGGCGCATGGAGTCCTATTTCTATTTCGAACTGGCGCCCGACAGCATGGTGCTGCACCTGATGGGGCGCCCCGAGGCGACGCGCCACATCGTCGTGCGCAACGAGCAGGCGGTGCTGTCGCCGCCCTGGTCCATCCATGCAGGGGCCGGCACCGGCGCCTATGCCTTCATCTGGGCGATGGCGGGCGACAACCAGTCCTTCGGCGACATGGACTTCGTGCCGATGGCGGAACTGCGCTGATGAGCGCCGGCGCTCTCTTCGACCTGCCGGGGCGTACCGCGCTGGTGACCGGCGCGCGCACGGGTCTCGGCCGGGCGATCTCACTGGCGCTGGCTGAGGCGGGCGCCGACATCATCGGCCTCGGCTCCCAGCCGATGCCGGAGACGGCGGAGCGCGTGGAGGCGCAGGGGGGGCGCTTCCACGAGGTGGTGCGCGACCTCGGCGATGCCTCGGGGCTCGACCTCCTCGTCGAGGGCATCGAGGCGGCACACGGGCCGATCGACATCCTCGTCAACAATGCGGGCATCATCCGCCGCGCCGACGTGCTCGATTTCACCGAGGCCGACTGGGACGCGGTGATGGACGTCAACCTGAAGAGCCTGTTCTTCCTGTCGCAGGCGGTGGCGCGGCGCTGGGCGCTTCGTGCGACGCCCGGGCGAATCATCAACATCGCCTCGCTGCTTTCCTTTCAGGGGGGCATCCGCGTGCCGTCCTACACCGCCGCCAAGCACGGTGTCGTCGGCATCACCCGGCTGATGGCGAACGAACTCGCGCCACGCGGCATCACCGTGAACGCCATCGCGCCGGGCTACATGGAAACCGACAACACCAGCGCGCTGCGGGCCGATCCCGTCCGCACCCGGCAGATTCTGGAGCGCATACCGGCGGGCCGCTGGGGCGTGCCGGACGACCTCGCGACGGCCGTACTGTTCCTGGCCTCGCCCGCGTCGTCCTATGTCACGGGCGCGGTCATTCCGGTCGATGGTGGCTGGCTGGCACGGTGACCTCGGCCATCAGCCCGCAGCCTCGGGAATGTAGCCGATGAAGGGAAGCTGCCGGAAGGCATGGGCGACATCCATGCCGTAACCGACGACGAAATAGTCCGGGCACTTGAACCCGACGAAGTCGGCCTCGATCTGCACCGCGCGCTTATGCGGCTTTTCCAGCAGCACGCAGACGAAGACACGCCTCGCCCCCCGGGCGGCCAACAGGTCCTTGGCGAAGGCGAGGGTGCGTCCCGATTCGAGGATGTCGTCGATCAGCAGCACGTCGCGGCCGCGCACTTCGGTCTCGACATCGCGCAGCACGGTGACGTGGCCGGATGAAATGGTGGCGTTCCGGTAGCTCGACAGGGTGATGAATTCGACCTCCGGTGCCAGTCCGGCGCCGTGCATGGCGCGGATCAGATCGGCGGCGAACACGAAACTGCCCTTGAGTACGGCGATGACGACCAGCTTCTCGGGTTTCGCGGCCACGATCTCGGCGGCAAGTTCCTGGTTGCGCGCGGCGATCGTCTCGGCGTCGAACAACACCTCTATGGTCTGCTGGTCCATCGTCTTCCTCGAACAACTGTGCCGCCGTGGCGCGGCGGTCGCCACGGCAGGATGGACCGTCGGGCGGGAGGCCGTCCACCCTCGGCGCCGAATGCCGGTTCCGCACCGGTGTCGCTCGTCGCCGAATATGCTAGTGCGGAGGGGGCGGGGTAGAGCAGGCGGGGCAGAATCGGTTTTGCCGAAGGGTTCGGCGCGAGGGTTTCGGGATTGGTCCGCTTCGAGAATGTCGGTCTTCGCTACGGCATGGGCCCGGAGGTGCTGCGTGACGTCACGTTCGGCATACCGCCGCGCTCGTTCCAATTCCTCACCGGTCCATCCGGCGCGGGCAAGACCACGCTGTTGCGGCTGATGTTCCTGTCACTGCGGCCGACCCGCGGGCTGATCAACCTGTTCGGCCGCGACGTGTCGCTGATGGGGCCGGACGAGATGGCGCTGATCCGCCGCCGGATCGGCATCGTGTTTCAGGACTTCCGGCTGCTTGATCACCTGACCACGTACGAGAACGTGGCGTTGCCTTTGCGGGTGCAGGGGCGCGCCGAGGAAAGCTACCGCGCCGAAGTCACCGAACTGCTGCACTGGGTGGGCCTGGGCGAGCGCATTCACGTGCTGCCGCCGGTGCTGTCGGGCGGCGAGAAACAGCGGGCGGCCATTGCCCGTGCCCTCATCAGCCGGCCCGAGATGCTGCTGGCGGACGAACCCACCGGCAATGTCGATCCCCACCTCGCGCGACGCCTGCTGCGCCTGTTCGTCGAGTTGCACAAGTCCGGGACGGCGGTCTTGATCGCGACCCACGACATCGCCTTGATGGACCAGTTTGATGCCCGGCGGCTGGTGATCTCCGATGGACGGCTGCGGATCTATGACTGAAATCCCCCACCAATCCACCCAGGCGGGCGAAGCCGGACCGGTCGCACACCCGACCTCGCCGATCGTTCCCGGCGCCACGGTGACGGGCCATGCCCTCATCGCGGTGGTCGCCATCATGACGTTCCTCGCGGGCCTCACCATCGGCGGTGTATCCGCCGTCCGCAGCCTTGCCGCGGACTGGACATCCGAAATCGTGCGCGAAACGACGATCCAGATCACTCCCGCCGACGGGCTCGATGTTGCCGCCGCCCTGGCGAAGGCGGTCGAGGTGGCGCAGGGGGTTCCGGGCGTCACCTCCGCCCGCGCGCTCGGACCGTCGGAAACCGCCAGCCTGCTGGAACCCTGGCTCGGCAGCGGCCTCGATCTGTCGAGCCTGCCGGTGCCGCGTCTCGTGGTGGTCACGCTGGCATCGGGCGGGCGCGCCGATACGATCGCCGCGTTGCGGAAGGCGCTCGGCGAGAGCGTCCCCTCCGCCAGCCTCGATGATCACCGCCAATGGTCGGACCGGCTTTCCGGTACGGCGCAAACGGTCGTCGCCCTGGGGCTTGCGGTCCTGGCGCTGGTTTCGGCGGCAACGGTGCTGTGCGTCGTGTTCGCAACGCGGGCGGCTGTCGCGGCCGCGCGCTCGATCGTCGAGGTGCTGCATTTCGTCGGCGCCCACGACACCTTCATCGCCGCGGAATTCCAGCATCATTTCCTGAATGTCGGGCTGCTTGGCGGGGCCATCGGCGGGGGGGCGGCGATGGCGATGTTCTTCGCCTTCACCACCGTGCCTTCCTGGCTGCGCGGGACGTTCGATATCAGCGGTGCCCAGACGCTGATCAGCGGCATGGCTCTGGATCCCCGCGGCTATGGCGGCATCCTGGGCGTGAGCGTGCTGGTGGCGCTGGTGACGGCGGTGACGTCGCGCGTGACCGTCTATCGCACCCTGCGCCATATCAGCTGAGCGCGACCGTGTCCGGCGCCGCTCCATATGCTCCTCGCCCCCCCAGCCGGCTCCGCCGCTTGCTCGTGCTCGCCCTGCTGGGCGGGACGGCGAGCCTTGGGCTGTTCGTGGCGGGATTTGTGTGGTTTCTCAACCTCATCGAATGGCGGGACACGCCCTTCACGCAGTCCGCCAACGCCATCGTCGTGCTCACCGGCGGGGCCGACCGCATCGCCGAGGCGACCGATCTGCTCGCGCAGGGCCGAGGTGAGCGGCTGCTGATCACCGGCGTCCACCCCGACACGACGCTGCAGGAGATCGGGCAGACCGTTCCATCGGCCCGCCGGGTGCTGGAATGCTGCGTCGACATCGGACGGTCGGCACTCAACACGCGCGGAAATGCCATCGAAACGGCCGACTGGACGCACCAGCACCGGTTCCACTCCCTGATCGTCGTCACCTCGGCCTGGCATATGCCACGCGCGCTGGTGGAATTGCGGCGCGTGCTGGGCAGTGTCGAACTCGTGCCCTATCCGGTCGTCACCGACCGCATGCGGGAAACGCCGTGGTGGAGCCTGCCCACCACACGGCTGCTGCTGGTCGAGTACCTCAAGTTCCTGCTGGCGCAGGCCCGCATCCGCACCTCTCCGGCCGTGGCGGCCGAGCCAACCACCTGAAATTCAACGATTACGGGCATGATGCGGCGGGTGCGGGAACCAATGCGCGCGTCGCGCGATTAACCATGAAGCAGAAGTTGACATCCACAGCGAATGTTCTAACTTTGTTCTCATGATCATGGCGATGGACGACGTGCTTCTCGACGACGGACCGCTGGCGGCAGCGGTTGACCCGCGCCTTTCGGGGCGCTTCCGGCTGTGGCGCGGCAAAGATGGGCAGCGCCACGTCTATTCGGTTTATCATCTTGATGACGCTCCCGATTATCCGGCGGCCGTAGCCCTCGCGGTGCGCCGTATGGAAGACCGGCGCGTGGTGGTCTGGGCCGGGCCGGCCGGCGCGGGCGCGCGGCGGGCGGCCGAACGGGCGGGCGCCGACGAGATCCACCTGCGGATTCTCCCCGACGCCGAGAGCGGTCCTCTCGCTCCGGCCGACGGTTCCGAGTGGCATTGATCGCACGTTCCATCCGGTTCGATGGGGTGGATGGTCAGTGCAGTGGGGTGGATGGTCGGTGCAGTCAGGCCGATCGGTGCGACACGCCCCACGGGGTGCGTCGGGAGCGCTTGGGTCCGTTTCCCTGACGCGTCCACGCGTCGCCCGCTGCCCGGCTCGGGTGTCGACGGGCGAGCTGAGCGACGTCGCGTATCCGGCCGGACGTCGTGCATCCGGCCCTGTGATGCCGCGCAGACCGTGTGCCGCCGTGGAGCTCAGAGACGTTCGACGATCCAGCGCAGTTCCGGATCGTCGAGGCCGAGTTCGGCGAGATGGGCGAGGGTGGCCGTCACATAATCGGGATTGGGTCCGCCCACGCCATGCCCCGCGCGCACGATGCGCAGCCGAACCTCGCGGTCGAGGCTGCCGGCATATTGCGGGTGGCTGCGGTCGACGAGATAGGTGAGAGCCGGCACCGTCCGCTCGCTGCCGTCCTTCAACCAGACGCGGCGGGTCGATTCGCGATAGATGCGGGTGACCTGTTCGCGCTCGCGCAGATAGGCGATGGTTGCGTCGCGCTGGGCCGACGCGATCCGGAACGCGACGCCCATGCAACTGCCGCCCTGGTCGAGGCCGAGCACGAGGCCGGGACGCTCGGGCGTGCCGCGCCAGTGCACCGACAATACGCAGAGCGAGCGGTGGGCGCCGATCAGCCGCGCCCCGCAGCGCTCCTCATAGGCGAAACCGGGGTTCCACATCAGCGAGCCATAGCCGAACACCCAGAATTCATCGGTTTCGGTCGACGAGGATGGGGGATGCGGCATCGGAGGGTGCTGGTCGGAACGGAGGAGCGTGGACATGCGACGCGGCGGCCGCGACGTCGCGAGGTGCGGCGGCGATGTCCGGATGAAAGAGGCCAGCCGCCGGCAAAAAGCAAGCCCGCCGATTTGGCGGGCGGAGGGCGGAGCGCACGGGGCCGTTGCGATCCCGCGCCGGTCGTCGCCGGCAAGGCGACCGTCCTGCCCGCGCCGAGCGCCCGTCTCCTCGACCACGCCGAATGGCGTGACGCCGCCCTTGCCGCGGCGGATCGCGGCCCTATCGACCGCGAGCGATTCGCTGGTGGGCGTTCAGCCCCGTCCGCGTCGTGTCCGCGCGGTTGGTTCTGCCCATGTCGGCGTTCCGCCCGCCCGGCCTGCCGGGCGCCGCGCGATCCGCGGGCAACGGGAGCGGCGCGCTCCCGTTCGGGCATGTACCCGGCGCCCGATGTCGTCGTCCCGACCGCCCGTCTGCCGGGCGCCGTGCTATCCGTGGGCAACGGGCGGCGCATCTCCGGCCGGGCATGTACCCGGTGCCTATGTCGTCGTTCCGACCGCCCGTCTGCCGGGCGCCGTGCAATCCGCCGGGCAACGGGCGGCGCACCTCCGGCCGGGCATGTACCCGGCGCCCATGTCGTCGTTGCGACCGCCGGCCTGCCGGGCCCTGTGCGATCCGCCGGGCAGCGGGAGCGGCGAAACTTCCGACCGGGCAGGCGGGTCCGGGGCACCCGGCCCCGCAGAGACATCGCGGACAGAGCCGGCAGGCGACGGCGGGCTTTCACTCCACCTCAGGCGACGCCGGGCTTTCATTCCCCTCAGCTGCAATGCAAAAGCCCCCCGGGCCGTCTTCTGGCGTCTGTAATCGGGCGTCGAGCTGGGCGCTGCGGGCCGTTGGCGGACCAGCCCATGGGGCACTCGGCATCGTCGCGGATAGAGCCGGCCTGCATGCCGATGGCCGGGCACCCGGCGCGGATGCCGGGATACGCCGGCGGAGGGGACCCGCCAGTATCCTGCCGCCACGCGCCAATGCCCCTAGAGGCGCTCCGCTCCGCGAAAGCCCCGGTTTCGCTGCCGGGGGCGGTCGGCCACGGCGGGCAATGCCTCGCGGTCCCGAGGGGGAAAGCGTGGCTGACCGGGGCAGCCTATGCGGCAGGACAGGCAACGAACGCCGATGTGGCGGCGCGACGTACTGCGATCCCGACCGGAGACAGGTTCGGGGATGGCGGCGACACCCATCTCCTCTGTCGGCTCGGCTTCGGTGTGGTCTGACCGCTTGAAGGGCTGTAGGTGACAGCAAAAGCGGTCTCCGCTGGGCAAAGTTATCGCGCGGGTCGCTTCGGGGGACGGCTGCAGGCGCCGGATTCTACGCCCTGACCGTCGTCTCGTTGTCGTCCGACAGTTTCGCCGGGAGGGCCGCAGGCGGCTCTCCGCGCGGGCACGGATCGCTCACGTTGTCGTCTGACAGCCTGGGCGGCTGTAGGTGACAGCAAAAGCGGTCTCCGCTGGGCAGAGTTATCGCGCGGGTCGCTTCGGGGGACGGCTGCAGGCGCCGGATTTTCCGCCCCGACCGTCATCTCGTTGTCGTCCGACAGCTTCGCCGGGAGGGCCGCAGGCGGCTCTCCGCGCGGGCACGGATCGCTCACGTTGTCGTCTGACCGTTTGGGGGGCTGTAGGTGACAGCGAAAGCTGTCTCCGCTGGGCAGAGTTATCGCCGGACCGCTTTGGTGGGCGGCTTCAGGACAGGACAGGATTTGGCGCGTCTGCGGTTCGTTTTTGTGCGGCTCGCTTCGCCGGGACGGCTGCAGGAGAGGGCGAGGCACCAGCTTCCGGCCGTCGTGCTGTCCCCGTCCGGCCGATGAAGGATCGGGCGGGGGACAGAGGCCGGGGCGGATGACGGCAACCATCGCGATGTCCGCCATCACCTGTGCCGGTGCGGCACCAAGGCCGCGGCACCCCTGCCGCCGTCGGGATTCCGCGGGGCGCGGGGCGTGCGGCCCTGCGCTTCGGCGGGGGACGCGAACCATGGCGATATCCATCATTCGCCGTGCCGGTGCGGGCACCAAGGCCGCGGCACCCCTGCCGCCGCCGGGATTCCGCGGGGCGCGAGGCGTGCCGTCCTGCGCTTCGGCGGGGGACGCGAACCATGGCGATATCCATCATCCGCCGTGCCGGTGCGGGCACCAAGGCCGCGGCACCCCTGCCGCCGCCGGGATCATGTGCGCCGGCCCAGGCATGGGACGACTGGGCGGCGCCCGCCGGAGACCGTGCGCTCGATGCGCGGGGCAACGTCCCCGTCCGAGCCGGCTGCGGCCATCTGCCGGCATGGCGTCTTTCCATGCCGGTGGGCCGCGACTGCCAGGGTCGCTCAAGGGTCCGCGGGGCGACGTCATGGCGATGTCCGGCCCGTTCGAGGGCTGCGTCGTGCCCTGCGCAACCCCGTATTCGGCTGACGCGCGGGCGGGTGGCGGAGGGCAGGCTCCGACGATCACGGCATATAATCGTCGCAAAGCGCGGTCATCCGGGCTAACTCGCCCTGCCGAAACCCGGGGAGCACGATGAACGATCCTGATCGCGATGAGTCCCGGCGCCCCGCGCCGGCCGCCACCGCCGACGCACGCGCGACCCATCCCCCGGTGTCCGGCACGCGGCGCGCGCTCATCGTGCTGCCGGTGCTGCTCGTGCTCGCCGCCGGCGCGGCGTGGAGCGGGGCGTGGTTCTGGGCGGCGGGGCGCGCCTCCGCCGAGATCGACGGCTGGATCGCGCGCGAGGCCGGACAGGGCCGCAACTGGAGCTGCGGCGAGCGCACGATCGGCGGTTTTCCCTTTCGGTTCGAGCTGATCTGCGCGCAGCCGCGTCTGGTCTTTGCGGGCGCCGATGGCTGGGAGGTCGGGGCAGAACGCGCCCATGCCGTGGCGCAGGTCTGGGCGCCCAACCACATCATCGCGGAGTTCGCGAGCCCGGCCGCCGTCACCGAGGTGGCGAGCGGGCGGCGGTTCGAGGCGCGCTGGAGCCTGCTGCAGACCAGCGCGATCGGCAGCGGCGGGCGCCCCGATCGCGTCTCCGTCGCGGCCGACGGGCTGGAGATCGTCGAGGCCGGCGCCGCTGCCGCGCCGCCTGCGCCGCCGCTGCTGGTGGCGCGGCATGCCGAGATGCATGTGCGCCGGGTGGTTGCCGAGACGCGCGAGGCGTTCGACTTCGCTGCCGGCGTCCATGGCGCCCGCTCCGGGAGCGTGGCGCTGCCCGCCGTCGGCCGGCCGGCACCGATCCGCGCCGGCAGCACGGCGGCGAAGGCCGGCGGCGATGCCGGATTGCCGCCGCCGCCGCTGGCGGACCTCGAAATCCAGGCGCGGGTCACCGGCGTCGCGGATCTGCACTCGATGCCCGTCGAGGAGCGGCTGCGGGCCTGGCAGGCGGCGGATGGGCGGCTCGACCTCATCCTCGCCAAGATCACCTCCGGCGATGCCGCGCTGACGGCGAGCGGCGCGCTCGGCCTCGATCCGCGCGGGCGGCTCGACGGGTCCGTGCGGTTGGCGCTGGCCGGCGGCGACCGGCTGCTGACGCAACTCGCCGAGCAGGGCGTGCTGCCGCCGGCGGTGGCCGCGCTCGGGCCCACCCTGCTCGCCGCCGGCACGCCGACCGAGATCGACGGGCGCAAGGCGGTGCAGTTCCCCTTCGCCTTCCGCGGCGGGAAGATCTCGCTCGGCTTCATCCCGCTCGGATCGATCGGCCCGCTCTACTGAAGGGCGGCCGGCTCACTCGTGCGCGCGGCCGAAGTCGGGCGCCGCCGTCTCCTGGCCCATCTCGATGATCGAGCGGCGGATGGCGCGGGTGCGGGTGAACAGGTCGAACAGCTTGTCGCCCTCGCTCCAGCGTATGGCGCGCTGAAGGGCGATGAGATCCTCGGTGAAGCGGCCGAGCACCTCGATCACCGCCTCGCGGTTGTTGAGGAACACGTCGCGCCACATGGTCGGGTCGGAGGCGGCGATGCGGGTGAAGTCGCGGAAGCCGCCGGCGGAGAACTTGATCACCTCGGACTGGGTGACCTGCTCGAGATCGGCGGCGGTGCCGACGATGTTGTAGGCGATGAGGTGCGGCACGTGGCTGGTGATCGCCAGCACGAGGTCGTGGTGATCGGCGGCCATGGTCTCGACATTGGCGCCCATCGCGGTCCACACCTGCGACAGCGTCGCCACGGCCGCCGGATCGGCGTCCGCCGGCGGGGTGAGGATGCACCAGCGGTTCTTGAACAGCGTCGCGAAGCCGGCGTCGGGGCCGGAATATTCGGTACCCGCGACCGGATGGGCGGGGACGATGGCGCGGTGGCCGGGCAGTGCCGCCTGAAGGGCGGCGAGCACCGCGCCCTTCACCGAGCCGACATCCGAGACGATGGCGTCCGGGTCGAGATGCGGCGCGATGTCGGCCGCGACGGCCGCCACGGCGCCGACCGGCACGCAGATGATGACGAGGTCGGCCTCGGCGGCGGCCGCGGCGTTGTCGGGCGCCACCTCGTCGGCGATGCCGAGCTCGGCGAGGCGCGCACGCACGGCGGGCGAGCGGTCGGTGGCGACGAGGCGGCCGGCAATGGCGCGGGCGCGGGCGGCGCGCAGGATCGACGAGCCGATCAGGCCGACGCCGATGACCGCGAGCGTGCCGACCAGCGGGCGCGGCAGCGGGGGATCGAGCACCATGGCGGGGTGTCCTGCTATGCGCCGGCCGTGCCGAGGAAATCGGTCAGCGCGGCGACCAGGGCGCGGTTCGCCTCCTCGGTGCCGATGGTCAGGCGCAGCGCGCCCGGCAGGCCGTAGGCGTCCATGCGGCGCAGCACGAGGCCGCGCTCGCCGAGAAAGGCGTCTGCCGCCGCCGCGGTGCGCCCCGCCGTGCCGGGGAAGTGCACCAGCACGAAATTGGCGACGCTCGGCGTGACGGTAAGGCCGAGCGCGGTGAGCTGCTCGGTCACCCAGGGCAGCCAGCGCTCATTATGGGTGACGGCGGCCTCGACATGGGCCGTGTCCTCGATGGCGGCGGTGGCGGCGGCGATGGCGGGGGCGTTGACGTTGAACGCGCCGCGCACCCGGTTCACCGCGTCCGTGACGGCGGCGGGCGCGTACATCCAGCCCACCCGCAGGGCGGCGAGGCCGTGGATCTTCGAGAAGGTGCGCAGCATGGCGACGTTCTCGCTGGTCGCCACGAGTTCGATGCCGGACTCATAGTCGTTGCGCCGGACATATTCGGCATAGGCCGCGTCGAGCACCAGCAGCACGTGCGGCGGCAGCCCCTTCTGCAGGCGCTTCACCTCGTCGAAGGGCAGGTAGGTGCCGGTCGGGTTGTTGGGGTTGGCGAGGAAGACCATGCGGGTGCGCGGCGTCACCGCCGCCAGCAGCGCGTCGACATCGGTGCGGTAGCCGGTCTCGGGGGCGACCACCGGGGTGGCGCCGGCGGCCAGCGTGGCGATGCGGTAGACCAGGAAGCCGTACTGCGAATAGAGCACCTCGTCGCCCGGGCCGGCGAAGGCGAGCGCCAGCAGGGTGATCAGCTCGTCCGAGCCGGTGCCGCAGACGAGGCGCGCGGCATCGAGGCCGTAGCTGCGGGCGATCGCCTCGCGCAGCTTCGACGCGGCGCCGTCGGGATAGAACTCCAGCGTGTCGGCGCTGGCGCGGAAGGCTTCGATCGCCTTCGGGCTGGCGCCGAGCGGGTTCTCGTTGGCCGAGAGCTTGTGGACCTTGCCGGTGCCGCCGGCCTTGGCGCGGCCGGGGACATAGGCTTCGATCTCCATGACGCCGGGACGCGGGACGGGGCGGGTGGCGGTCGACATGGGCGGCTCCGGAGGATCGGCGAGGGACGGCGCAGTTCGGATGCGGGCCGGGGTGGCCGTTGCGGCGGGGTGCGAGGCGACGCCGTTGCCGTTTGCCGGCGCCGACCCCATCTTCGCGGCCCATGCTCTAGACCCGCGCGCGCCCGAGATCAAAACGAATATTGACAAGCGGGCGCCGCGGGCTCATCGGAGCGTCCGTTATAACGAACTCTTCGTCCGTCAGGACGGTTGCCATGGCCATCAGCACCGCTGCCTCATCCTCCGGCTCTCCCGACGCCAGCCTCACCGAAGCCATTGCGCGCGGCGAGGCGGACCATCCGCATTCCGCGGTGGTGCGGTTCGGGCGCGGGGCGATGGCGCTCGATGCCGGCGGCCATCTCGGCCCGTTCCAGATCGCCTACCAGACCTATGGCGAGCTGAACGCGGCGCGTTCCAACGCCATCCTGCTGTGCCACGCGCTGTCGGGCGACCAGCACGCGGCGAACGTCCACCCCGTCACCGGCAAGCCGGGCTGGTGGGAGACGCTGGTCGGGCCGGGCAAGCCGATCGACACGACGCGCTTCTTCGTGATCTCGTCCAACGTGCTGGGCGGCTGCATGGGCTCGACCGGGCCGTCGTCGATCAACCCGGATACCGGCGTGCCCTACGGGCTCGACCTGCCGCTGGTGACCATCCGCGACATGGTGCGGGCGCAGGCGCTGCTGATCGACCATCTCGGCATCGACCAGCTGCTGGCGGTGGTCGGCGGCTCGATGGGCGGCATGCAGGTGCTGCAATGGGCGGCGAGCTATCCCGAGCGCGTCTTCGCGGCGCTGCCGATGGCGACCGCCGCGCGCCATTCCGCGCAGAACATCGGCCTGCACGAGGTGGGACGGCAGGCGATCATGGCCGATCCGGAATGGCGCGGCGGGCGCTACCTGGTCGAGGGCGGCAATCCGCGCCGCGGCCTCGCGGTGGCGCGCATGGCGGCGCATATCAGCTACATGTCCGAGGTGTCGCTGCAGCGGAAATTCGACCGCGGCCTGCAGGACCGCACCGGCCAGAGCTTCAGCTTCGACGCGGATTTCCAGGTGGAGAGCTATCTGCGCCACCAGGGCGAATCCTTCGTCGACCGCTTCGACGCCAATTCCTATCTCTACGTGACCCGGGCGATGGATTATTTCGACCTCGCCGCCGACTATGACGGCGTGCTGGCCAACGCCTTCCGGGGCACGAAGACCCGTTTCTGCCTCGCCTCCTTCACCTCCGACTGGCTGTTCCCGACCAGCGCCTCGCGCGCCATCGTGCACGCGCTGAACGCGGCCGGTGCGCCGGTCTCCTTCGCCGAGATCGAGAGCGACCGCGGCCACGACGCCTTCCTGCTCGACGAGCCCGAGCTCTTCGCCATCACCCGCGGCTTCCTCGATTCGGCCGCGCGCACGCTCGGGGTCGCCGGATGACGCCGCGCGAGCAGACGGTTCAGGACCTCACCATGCAGGAGGCGGCGCGGGCCGCCTCGGGCGCGCGCGTCGACTTCCTGCTGGTCTCGGAGATGGTGGCGCCCGGCTCGCGCGTGCTCGATGTCGGCTGCGGCGACGGCGAACTGCTCCAGCTCCTGACCACCACGCGCGGCTGCGACGGGCGCGGCATCGAGCTCTCCCGCGAGGGCGTGAACGCCAGCGTCGGGCGCGGCCTCGCGGTGATCCAGGGCGATGCCGACATCGACCTCGCCGACTACCCGGACGATTCCTTCGACTATGTGATCCTGTCGCAGACCATCCAGGCGACGCGCCGGCCGAAATGGGTGCTGGAGCAGATGCTGCGGGTGGGGCGGCGCGCGATCGTCTCGTTCCCGAATTTCGGCTTCTGGCGGATGCGGCTCGATTTCGTCAGCAAGGGCCGCATGCCGCGCACGGATAACCTGCCCTATAGCTGGCACGACACGCCGAACATCCACTTCTGCACCATCCGCGACTTCGTGGAACTGTCCGGCGAGATCGGCGCGCGCATCGAGAAGGCCGCCGCGCTCGACGGCTCCGGCCACCGCGTGCGCTTCACCCTGCCGTGGTGGGTGTGGAACCTGCTCGGCGAGCAGGCGGTGTTCCTGCTGACGCGGAAGGAGTAGGGCGGGTCAGAAAACCTCGTCATGATATGAGGTGATGTACTGGAATGGTGTTGGGGATGGTTTGTGATGCTTCAGGGCGGCCCCTACCTCGACGCTGAGGCCGGCCACAGCGCCGTTTATCAACGAACGAACCATCGGAAGTCCCGCAGTATACGCTGCAATTGCACTGCTTCCGATGGTATACAAATTCAAGCTAGCACTTAAATCCGCTAGGCGGAGACGAAAGCCGGATTCCCTGGACGTTTTGATGTGATCCTGAATCGCACGCTGCAGGGCCTCGATCTCTGTGTTCCAAGCGAGTTCACCATCGCCTGCGCTGATCACGCGCTGATAAACCGTCTCCAAATGAGTTCGGAGCGCGAGAAGTTCGTCGCTTCGCCGTACCCGGAATTCCAGAATGTCTTGAAGCGGAACGTCTTTATCTGGCACCGGGACTGCTCCGTATAACCGGACGAGCGCGCCACGACCTGGCTCCAGCGATTCGTCGCCGAAGGAAAAGAACGGTTCGCCGGTTGCCAGGCTCCATCGACCCGGGTTCTCTTTGTCAAGATAACGGAAGGCGGCGACCTGAGCGTCCCGAACCGCAGCGGCGAAATCCCCCGAGCCTGAAATTTTAACCTCTGTTCTTTTGAGAACCCCTGCACTCGCAAGAAATTCTGCATCGGAGTTCAACCCGAACTTGATGAGGCGCTGATCTGGAAAATCCAGCCGATCCCAGAAAAGCAGGCTGGATCGCAATGCCTGCGGATCCAGAACACCGGACTTAAGTTTCAGTATCGTACCCGTCGATTCGATCGGAGGAGACACAACCAAGCCGCGCCAAGGCTTTACGTCTTCACGATCTGCCGCTTGCATCGCTTCGCCTCCTCATAGCGTCCTCCCCGGTGAGAGGGCGTATGTTCGCACGAAGTCGACCGCAACCCAAGGTAGTTCTTCCTCACCCCCCCACCGCCTGCGGCACCAGGGCGGGTTCCAGCACCCGCAGCCGGGCGCGCTTGCGCACGGGTATCGGGCGATAGACCTGCTTGGTCGCCTCGACGATGTGGACGCCGGCGAAGGGGAGCGACAGCCCCGCCCCGAGCCGTTCCCAGGCGATGGCGCTGCGCAGGAACCAGGGGCGCGGAACGGGGGGGATGTAGAGCGCCTCGCCCCAGCCGACCGGCGTGAACAGCGTCTCGCGCAGCAGGGCGGTGATCTGGCCGCGCGAGAAGGGCCGGCCATGGCCGAACGGCGTGGTATCGGCGCGGGCCCAGACGCTGCGGCGGTTCGGCACCACGCAGAGCAGCCGTCCGCCCGGTGCCAGCACGCGCCAGACCTCGCGCAGCACCTCGTCGGCGTTGGGCGTCATCTCCAGCAGATGCACGGCGATCACCCGGTCGACCGTCGCGTTGGGCAGCGGCAATTCCGTCTCGTCGACCAGGGCGGCGAGCGTGGGCGCGGCGGAGGGCCAGCGGGTGACGCCCTGCGCCGCGGGCATGAAGGCGAGCGCCCGCTCGCACTCCTCCCGGAACACGCCGAGATAGGGGGTGGCATAGCCGATGCCCAGCAGGGAGAGGCCGCGCACGTCGTTGAAGCGCGCCCGCACGGCGCGGCTGACCAGCCGGCGGGTGACGATGCCGAGCGGCTGGGCATAGAAGGAGCGGAGATCGACGACGTCGGGGAACATGGTGCGAGCTTAACCCGCATGGCGCCTTGAAATCACCACGCATTTGCGCCACATAGTGCGCGAGTACGGATGGAACCGTCCGTATCGGGGGCCGCGTCGCTCGATTTCCGCTTCGGCACATGCCGTCTCAGGTCTTCGGCCCCTCCCAATCGCTGAATGCTCGACGTCCCAGGCTGCGCGGGGTGTCTTCAAACCCCCCGCGATGGCGTGGGCCGGCGCATTTCCGCGCGCGGTCCTGCCGCGCCGATGAAAGAACTCTACTTGACCACTTTCGCCGAACTCGGCCTTGCCGAGCCTATTCTGAAAGCCCTCGCGGAAGCGAACCACACCACTCCCACTCCGATCCAGGCCGAAGCCGTGCCGCAGGTGCTCGCCGGCCGCGATCTCGTCGGAATCGCCCAGACCGGCACCGGCAAGACGGCCGCCTTCGCGCTGCCGATCCTCAACCACCTCGTCACCAACCGCCGCCGTCCCGAGCGCCGCACCGCCCGCGTGCTGGTGCTGAGCCCGACCCGCGAGCTCTCCGGCCAGATCCTCGAGAGCTTCCGGCTCTACGGCAAGCATGTGCGCCCCTCCACCGCGCTCGCCATCGGCGGCGTGCCGCTCGGCCGTCAGGCCCGCGCGCTCGCCGGCGGCATCGACGTGCTGGTCGCGACCCCGGGTCGCCTGGTCGACCTGATGGAGAACGACGCGGTGCGGCTGAACGAGGTCGAGGTCTTCGTCCTCGACGAAGCCGACCAGATGCTGGACATGGGCTTCATCCATGCCATCCGCTCCATCGTCGCCAAGCTGCCGGCCGAGCGCCGCAACCTGTTCTTCTCGGCCACCATGCCGAAGGAGATCGAGAAGCTGGCCGGCCAGCTGCTCACCAACCCGGTGCGCGTGGCGGTGACCCCGGTCGCCAAGACCGCCGACAAGATCGAGCAGAAGGTGATCTTCACCGATCGCGCCGGCAAGCCCGGCCTGCTCAACGAAGTGCTGGCCGATGCCAGCGTCGACCGGGCGCTGGTGTTCTCGCGCACCAAGCACGGTGCCGACCGCGTGGTGAAGGGCCTCGTCGCCGCCGGCGTCAATGCCGAGGCGATCCATGGCAACAAGTCGCAGCCCCAGCGCGAGCGGGCGCTCGCCGCGTTCCGCGACGGCAAGGTGCGGGTGCTGGTGGCGACCGATATCGCCGCGCGCGGCATCGACGTGCCGGGGGTCAGCCATGTCATCAATTACGACCTGCCGAACATTCCCGAGAGCTATGTCCACCGCATCGGCCGCACCGCGCGCGCCGGCGCCGACGGCATCGCCATCTCGTTCTGCGACGGCGAGGAGCGGGCGTTCCTGCGCGACATCGAGCGCCTCATCAAGATCTCCATCCCCTCCACCGACCGGCGCGGCGAATCGCGCGGGCGCGGGCATGAGGCGCGCCAGGGCGAGGGCCGCGAGGCGCGCGGCGGCGAATCGCGCCATCATGAGGGCGAGCGTCACGGGCGCCCCGGCCCGCGTGCCGGCCGCCCCCATGGCGAGCGCGCCGACCACCGCGGGCCGCGTTCCGAGCGTCCCGCCCATGAGCGCGGCGAGGGCCGCAGCTCCGGTGACATGCAGGGCGTGCGCTTCATGCAGTCGCCGGCGCGCGGCGCGGGCGAGCCGGGCCGCGAGGGCCGGCGCGAAGGTTTCCGCGGGGCGGGCCGGCGGCCGGCACGCTGAACGACACAGCGTCCCGCCGCGGCTCGGCCGGCGGCGGGACGGACAGGAACGGCGTACGAGGAGAGCCAGGGATGGCGAAAGAGGAACTGCTCGAATTCGACGGCACGGTGACGGAAGTTCTGCCGGACGGCAATTTCCGCGTGGTGCTGGATAATGAGCACGAGATACTCGCCTACGCGGCGGGCAAGATGAAGAAGAACCGCATCCGCACCATCGTCGGCGATCGTGTGGTGGTGGAGATGTCGCCTTACGATCTCGAGCGCGGGCGCATCAATTTCCGCCACAAGACCGGTGGGCCGACCCCGCCGATCGGCAGTGGCCAGCGCCGCCCGCCACCGGGCCGCCGCCGCTGAGGCCTTTGACCCGGCGCCCGAGGAGGGGCCGGGGATCCGTGCGACGCTGTGATTTCCGGGCTGGTGCCGCGGCTGATGGCCGGCGGGCCGGCCTTTTCCGCGTCGCGAATGCGGTTGGGAGAGGATGGCGCGCCATCGACCCGGTCGCTCCCGACGCGGCACCGCCTCGACACCGGTTCGGTGGCAGGCCGGCGGCTCGATCGCTTCCGTCGGCTCGCGGCTCCGGTCGTACCCGGCTGGCTACGGCTTGGGGGCCCGCACGGGCGGGGCGGGGGATGCGGCGGGAGTCGTCGGGGTCCGCGCGGGCCGCGCCGGCTCGGCAAGGTCCATTTCCGCACCGACATGGCGCAGATGCGTGCGCATCAGCTCCGCCGCGCGCGAGGCCTCGCCCCGTCCGATCGCCGCGACGATGGACCGGTGCTCGTTCTCGGGACAGCAATCGTGCTCGCCCCGGGCATAGAGCAGGATGGCGAGCGAACTCAGCGCGTGCAGCTCGGTGAGCAGGCGCGCGAACACCGGATTGCCGCTCAGTTCGGCGAGCGTCACATGGAACTCGCCGGTCAGCCGGATCAGCGCGGCACGATCGCCGTCGGTGCGGGCGGCATCCTCGTCCGCGACGTGCCTTTCGAGGCGCGCCAGCACGGCCGAATCGCAGGCGCGGGCGACCATGGCGGCGATCTCGGGCTCGACGACGGTGCGCGCCGCCAGCACATGGGCGGCATCGGCCCGGCTGGGGGCCGCGACGAAGGCGCCGCGATTGGGGTGCTGCACGACGATGGAATCCTGCGCCAGCCGGGCCAGCGCCTGACGCACCACGGTGCGGCTCACGCCGAACAGCCCGGCGAGGCGCTCCTCGGTGAGCTTCTCTCCCGGCATGAGCCGGCGCTCGAAGATGGCCTGGAGGATGCGCGCGCGGATCGGTGCCTCGGAGCGCCCGCGCTCCGCCTCGACCGTTGCATCCGCTGAAGGCAGCATCGTCCTCACCGCATCGCGAAAATGCCGGACGCCGTCGCGCGGGTGCCGGCCGGAAACCGGTCTCTCGGACGAGCGGCCGGTGCAATGCCGGGAACTAGATCATCTTCCGCCCGGCGATGCCACCGGCGCGGCGGGTCGGGCCGCGGAAGAGCGCGCTCAGTGCGGCGAACGCCCTTCGGTCTCCAGCGCCAGGGCGGCGGCGCGGAGCTGGTCGAGGTCGGACTGGCGGCGCAGGCGGGTCGCCTCGTCGCGGGCGTCCTCGACATCCTCGGCCGCATCCTTGATCAGCTTGGCGAGGTGGTCGGCGTGCAGTTCCTCGAGCGGCGTCGCGGCTTCGGCGAGGACCGTGAGGCCCTTCGGATTGGCCTCGGCGAAACCGGAGCGGACGAACAGCTTGCGCGGCGCGCCATCGCCCTTGATGACGAGGATGCCGGGCTTCAGCGTCGACACGAACGGGGCATGGCCGGCCATGATGCCGAACTCGCCTTCCGTGCCCGGCACGATGACCTCGGTCACCTGGCCCGAATAGAGCAGGCGCTCGGGCGAGACGAGTTCGAACGGGAAGGTTGCGGCCATCTCAACTCTCCTTGCGGGGCAGTGCCCTGCAGAAAGGGCGCCCCTCGGGCGGCATCGGTATGTCGGGCGGAGCGCGACCTGCGTTCCGCCCGCGGGTCAGGCCGCGATCACGCCGCCTCGGCGGCGAGCTTCTTGCCCTTCTCGATCGCCTCTTCGATGGTGCCGACCATGTAGAAGGCCTGCTCCGGCAGGTGGTCGTACTTGCCCTCGACGAGGCCCTTGAAGCCCTTGATGGTGTCCTTGATGTCGACGAGCTTGCCGGGCGAGCCGGTGAAGACTTCGGCGACGTGGAAGGGCTGCGAGAGGAAGCGCTCGATCTTGCGGGCGCGGGCCACGGTGATCTTGTCCTCTTCCGAGAGCTCGTCCATGCCCAGGATCGCGATGATGTCCTGCAGCGCCTTGTAGCGCTGGAGGGTCTGCTGGACCTGGCGCGCGACCTGATAGTGCTCCTCGCCGAGAATGGCGGGGGAGAGAATGCGCGAGGTCGAATCGAGCGGATCCACCGCCGGGTAGATGCCCTTCTCGGCGATCGAGCGCGACAGCACGGTGGTCGCGTCGAGATGGGCGAAGGAGGCGGCCGGCGCCGGGTCGGTCAGGTCGTCGGCCGGCACGTAGATGGCCTGCACCGAGGTGATCGAGCCCTTGTTGGTCGTGGTGATGCGCTCCTGCAGCTGGCCCATGTCGGTGGCCAGCGTCGGCTGGTAGCCCACCGCCGAGGGGATGCGGCCGAGCAGCGCCGACACTTCCGAACCCGCCTGGGTGAAGCGGAAGATGTTGTCGACGAAGAACAGCACGTCCTGGCCCTGGTCGCGGAAGTGCTCGGCGACGGTGAGGCCGGTCAGCGCGACGCGGGCGCGGGCGCCGGGCGGCTCGTTCATCTGGCCGTAGACGAGGGCGCACTTGGAGCCGGCCGAGGAGCCGCCATTCTCGTGCGGGTCGACGTTCACCTTGGACTCGATCATCTCGTGGTAGAGATCGTTGCCCTCGCGAGTGCGCTCGCCGACGCCGGCGAACACGGAGTAGCCGCCGTGCGCCTTCGCGATGTTGTTGATGAGCTCCATGATCAGCACGGTCTTGCCGACGCCGGCGCCGCCGAACAGGCCGACCTTGCCGCCCTTGGAATAGGGCGCCAGCAGGTCCACCACCTTGATGCCGGTGACGAGGATCTCGGCCTCGGTCGACTGGTCGGCATAGGAGGGGGCCGGCTGGTGGATGCCGCGGCGGCTCTCGCCGACCAGCGGGCCGGCTTCGTCCACCGGCTCGCCGATGACGTTCATGATGCGGCCGAGGGTGGCATCGCCCACCGGCACGGAGATCGCCCCGCCGGTGTCGGTCACCTCGGTGCCGCGCACGAGACCCTCGGTGGAGTCCATGGCAATGGTGCGCACGGTGTTCTCGCCGAGATGCTGGGCGACCTCGAGCACGAGGCGCGCGCCGTTGTTGCTGGTCTCGAGCGCGTTCAGGATCTCGGGCAGGTGATCCTCGAACTGCACGTCGACGACGGCGCCGATGACCTGCGTGATGCGTCCGACCTTAGCCATGTTCGTCGTCCTTTCCCGTCCTGCCTCACAGCGCCTCGGCGCCGGAGATGATCTCGATCAGTTCCTTCGTGATCATCGCCTGGCGGGTGCGGTTGTAGGTCAAAGTCTGCTTCTTGATCATGTCGCCCGCGTTGCGGGTGGCGTTGTCCATCGCGCTCATGCGGGCGCCCTGCTCGGACGCGCCGTTCTCGAGCAGCGCCTTGAAGATCTGCACCGCGAGATTGCGCGGCAGCAGGTCGGCGAGGATCTCGGTCTCGCCCGGCTCATACTCGTAATCCGCCGCGGGGGCGCCGGCGGTGCCGGCATCGGGGAAGGTCGCGGGGATGATCTGCTGCGCGGTCGGCACCTGCGAGATGACCGACTGGAAGCGCGAATAGAACTGCGTGGCGATGTCGAACTCGCCCGCCGCATAGAGATCGGCGATCTTGCCGGCGATGGCCTGGGCGTCGGCGAAGGTGACGCCCTTGTTCGAGCGCAGCTCCACCACCTCGATGATATTCTTCTCGAACTGGCGCTTCAGCGGCTCGTAGCCCTTGCGTCCCACGCAGAATATCTTGACCGTCTTGCCCTGGTTGAGCAGCGACTGGGCGCGCTCGCGGGCAAGGCGGACGATCGAGGAATTGAAGGCGCCGCACAGGCCGCGCTCGGCGGTGAGCACCAGAAGAAGGTGCACCTGATCCTTGCCGGTGCCGGTCAGCAGCAGCGGCGCGTCGGGGCCGCCGGCCACGGCGCTGGCGATGTTGCCGAGCACCGTCTCCATGCGCGTGGCATAGGGACGGGCGGCCTCGGCGGCCGACTGGGCGCGCCGCAGCTTGGCGGCGGCGACCATCTGCATCGCCTTGGTAATCTTCTGCGTCGCCTTCACCGAAGCGATGCGGTTTCGCAGATCCTTGAGGCTGGCCATGGGCTTCCCGGCGTTCCGCTGCGGCTCAGGCGAAGGTCTTCGCGAAGGCGTTGAGCGCCTTGACGAGCTTCTCGGTGGTCTCCTTGGAGAGTTCCTTGGAGGTGCGGATGGCGTCCAGAATGTCCTGGTGGTTGGTGCGCAGGAACAGCAGCAGGCCCTGCTCGAAGGCACCGACCTTGGACACCGGCAGGCTGTCGAGATAGCCGTTGGTGCCGGCATAGATCACCGCCACCTGCTCCTCGACCTTCAGCGGCGCGAACTGCGACTGCTTCAGCAGCTCGGTGAGCCGGGCGCCGCGGTTCAGCAGCTTCTGGGTCGAGGCATCGAGGTCCGAGCCGAACTGGGCGAAGGCCGCCAGCTCGCGGTACTGGGCGAGCTCGCCCTTGATCTTGCCGGCGACCTGCTTCATCGCCTTGATCTGCGCCGAGGAGCCCACGCGCGAGACCGAGAGGCCGACGTTCACCGCCGGGCGGATGCCCTGGTAGAACAGGTCGGACTCGAGGAAGATCTGGCCGTCGGTGATCGAGATCACGTTGGTCGGGATGTAGGCGGAGACGTCGTTCGCCTGCGTCTCGATGACGGGGAGGGCGGTCAGCGAGCCGGCGCCGTTCTCGTCGTTGAGCTTGGCGGCGCGCTCGAGCAGGCGCGAGTGGAGATAGAACACGTCGCCCGGATAGGCTTCGCGGCCCGGCGGGCGGCGCAGCAGCAGCGACATCTGGCGATACGCCACGGCCTGCTTGGACAGGTCGTCGTGGATGATGAGCGCGTGCATGCCGTTGTCGCGGAAGAACTCGCCCATGGCGGTGCCGGCGAACGGCGCGAGGAACTGCATCGGCGCGGCGTCGGACGCGGTGGCGGCGACGACGATGGAATAGTCCATCGCGCCCTGCTCCTCGAGCACCTTCACGAACTGCGCGACGGTGGAGCGCTTCTGGCCGACCGCGACATACACGCAATAGAGCTTCTGGCTCTCGGGCGCGTCGCCGGCGTTCAGGGGCTTCTGGTTGAGGATCGAGTCGAGCGCCACGGCGGTCTTGCCGGTCTGGCGGTCGCCGATGATCAGCTCGCGCTGGCCGCGGCCGATCGGGATCAGCGCGTCGATCGCCTTGAGGCCGGTCTGCATCGGCTCGTGCACGGACTTGCGCGGGATGATGCCCGGCGCCTTCACGTCGACGCGGCGACGCTCGGTGGATTCGATCGGGCCCTTGCCGTCGATCGGGTTGCCCAGCGCGTCGACGACGCGGCCGAGCAGGCCCTTGCCGACCGGCACGTCGACGATGGCGCCGGTGCGCTTGACGGTCTGGCCTTCCTTGATCTCGCGGTCGGAGCCGAAGATCACGACGCCGACATTGTCGAGCTCGAGGTTCAGCGCCATGCCGCGCACGCCGCTCTCGAACTCGACCATCTCGCCCGCCTGGACGTTGTCGAGGCCGTAGACGCGCGCGATGCCGTCGCCGACGGAGAGAATCTGACCGACCTCGGAGACCTCGGCCTCCTGGCCAAAGTTCCGGATCTGCTCCTTGAGGATCGCGGAAATTTCAGCGGCGCGGATATCCATCAGCGAACCTCTTTCATCGCATGCCGGATCGAGTTGAGCTTGGTCTTGAGAGAAGCGTCGACCAGCCGGCTGCCGAGCTTGACCTTGAGACCGCCGAGGAGCGAGGGATCGACCTCGACGGCGAGTTTGACGTCCTTGCCCGTCAGGGCGTCGAGCGCTTCCTTGAGCGTCGCCGCATGGGCATCGGAAAGGGGCTGCGCGACCGTGACCTCGGCGACGACCTCACCCTTGGCCGTGGCCACCAGGGCGGCGTAGTCGCGGATCATCGCCTCGACCGCGAACAGGCGGCGATTGGCGGCGACGGTCTTGAGGAAGTTGCCGGCGATGCCCGCGATGCCCGCCCGGTCGAGAACGGCGGCGACCGCCTGTTCCTGCTCCTCGGAGGTGAAGACCGGGCTGCGCACCAGGCGCCTCAGGTCGTCGCTCTCGGCGATGAGGGCGGCGAAGCGGTCGAGATCCGCCTTCACCGCGTCGATGGCGCCGACTTCACGCGCCAGCTCGAACAGAGCCGTCGCGTAGCGTCCCGCCACACCGGATACGATCGTCTCCGCCACCGTGCCTCTCTCGGGCTCGTCCCGGGCGTGCCGCCGACCGAAATCGGGCGCGGCCGGTTCCTGGGATTGCAAGGATTTCAATGTGCCGGAGGGAGCGGGCCTGCCCCTCGGCCCCCGGACAAGTCGGCGGTTCCCTAACACGGCTTCCCCCGTGCTGCAACACGATGCGGCGCGGGATGTGTGGGTACAGATGACGCAGCGACCCCCACGCTTCGCAGGCCGCCGAAAGGGCTTGCGCGGGAAGGTTTTGCGATGCCTGCGGCGCATTGCAGCAGCAGCGCTGCCGCAGGTGCGGTTCCGGCGGCTAGCCGCGGGTCAGGCGCAGCGCGGCGGCGGCGGCGAGCGGGCCGAACACCAGCGACCCGAGCGACAGCCCGAGCAGGATGCGGAACGGCGCGCCGAAGGGCACGGGCCCGGTGACCGCCGCGGTGGTGGCGGCGACGGCGAAGATCAGCACCGGGATGGTGAGCGGCAGCACGATCACCGCCACCAGCAGACCGCCGCGGCGGAAGATGCAGGCGAAGGCGGCGCCGATCAGGCCGAGGAAGGTGACCGCTGGCGTTCCCACCAGCAGCGTCACGACCAGCGCGGCGATCGCGGTCGGCTCGAGGTTGAGCAGCAGCGACAGCACCGGTGCGGCGAGGACCAGCGGCAGGCCGGTGGCGATCCAGTGGGCGAGGCCCTTGGCGGCGGCGACCAGTTCCAGCGGCAGGTCCGCGGTGAGGAACAGGTCGAGCGAGCCGTCTTCCGCGTCGGCCGCGAACAGCCGGTCGAGGCCGATCAGCGAGGCGAGCAGCGCGCCGATCCACAGGATCGCCGGGCCGATGCGGGCGAGCAGGTTGAGATCCGGCCCGATGGCGAAGGGCGTGACCACCACCACGGCGAGGAAGAAGACGGCACCGAGGCCGGCCCCGCCGCCGGCGCGCAGGGCGAGGGCGAGGTCGCGCCGGACCAGGGCGAGGAAGGCGCCGCTCATGAGGTCACCTGCGCCGTTGCCGCGCCGAGCTGCAGCGCGTCGGCCGGCCCGAAATCGAGCGGGGCATGGGTGGCGGCGACGACGAGGCCGCCATCGGCGAGATGGGCGCGCGCCAGTGCGGCGAAACGCGCCTGTCCCTCGACGTCGAGCGCCGTGGTCGGCTCGTCCAGCAGCCAGAGCGGGCGCCGCACCACGAGAAGCCGGGCTATGGCGAGGCGGCGGCGCTGGCCGGCGGAGAGCACCCCGACCGGCAGGCGCGCCAGCGCGCCGAGGCCCACCGCCTCGAGCGCGTCGGCGATGCCGAGCGCCGGTTCGCCCAGGATGGCGCGCCAGAAGGCGAGATTCTCGGTGACGCTCAGCGCGGCCTTCAGGGCGTCGGCATGGCCGAGATGATGGGCCTGCTCGCCGGGCGCCAGATCGGGATCGCCGCCCTCGAGGCGAACGGTGCCGGCGAGCGGGCGGGAAAGGCCGGCGAGGATCTGCAGCAGGGAGGACTTGCCGGTTCCGTTGGGTCCGGTGACGACCAGCGCGCGGCCGGCCTCGACCGAAAAGTCCAGCCCCTCGAACAGGAGACGGGCGCCGCGGGCGCAGCCGAGCCCTTCAGCGACGAGGCGCATGATGCCGCGGTTCCGGGTGCTGCGACGTTCGGCTTAGGCGGTAAGCGCAATGCACAAATCGGCGATGCATTGCATCAACCCCCCTATGATCGGTGTTTGAAATGGCTCTATATAGAAATCGCAACGACGCGCCATCCCAAGGGAAGCCTCGGTGGAAAGCTTCGGCGTGCGCGAGCTATAGCTTGCCACACGGCCGACCTCCAAGGTCCCGGCTCTCCGAGTTCCGCTCATCGCGGGAGGCGCGCCAATCCCGCCACCGCAATCGGGGATGAGCCTGCCGTGACGTCGCTCGACAGCTTCAAGAGCCGCAAGACCCTTACCGTCGGTTCGAAGACCTACACCTATTACAGCCTCCCCGATGCCGAGAAGAACGGCCTCGACGGGGTCTCCGCGCTGCCCTTCTCGATGAAGGTGCTGCTCGAAAACCTGTTGCGCTTCGAGGATGGCCGCTCCGTCACGAAGAACGACATCGTCGCGATCAAGGACTGGCTGGTGAACCGCGGCAAGGATGAGCGCGAGATCGCCTACCGCCCCGCGCGCGTGCTCATGCAGGACTTCACCGGCGTGCCGGCGGTGGTCGACCTCGCCGCCATGCGCGACGCCATGGTGAACCTCGGCGGCGATCCCAAGCGCATCAACCCGCTGGTGCCGGTCGATCTCGTCATCGACCATTCGGTGATCGTGAACTTCTTCGGCGACAACGCCGCCTTCGGCAAGAATGTCGAGGAGGAGTACAAGCAGAACCAGGAGCGCTACCGCTTCCTGAAATGGGGCCAGTCGGCCTTCGACAATTTCCGCGTGGTGCCGCCCGGCACTGGCATCTGCCACCAGGTGAACCTCGAATATCTCGCCCAGACGGTGTGGACGAAGGATGAGGACGGCACCACCGTCGCCTATCCCGACACCTGCGTCGGCACCGACAGCCACACCACCATGGTGAACGGCCTCGGCGTGCTCGGCTGGGGCGTCGGCGGCATCGAGGCGGAGGCGGCCATGCTCGGCCAGCCGGTCTCCATGCTCATCCCCGAAGTGATCGGCTTCAAGCTGACCGGCCGTCTCAACGAGGGCATCACCGCCACCGACCTCGTGCTGACGGTGACGCAGATGCTGCGCAAGAAGGGCGTGGTCGGCAAGTTCGTCGAGTTCTTCGGCCCCGGCCTCGACCACCTCTCGCTCGCCGATCGCGCCACCATCGGCAACATGGCGCCGGAATACGGCGCGACCTGCGGCTTCTTCCCGGTCGACAGCGAGACCATCGCCTATCTCGACGAGACCGCCCGGAAGCCCGAGCGGATCGCGCTGGTCGAGGCCTATTCGAAGGCGCAGGGCATGTGGCGCCACGCCGGCACCGCGGACCCGGTGTTCACCGACGTGCTCGAACTCGACATCTCCTCGGTGCTGCCCTCGCTCGCCGGCCCCAAGCGCCCGCAGGACCGCGTGCTGCTCTCCGGCACCAAGGCCGGCTTCCTCGCGGCGCTGGAAGGCGAGTTCAAGAAGGCGGGCGAAGCCGCCAAGCGGGTGCCGGTGGAAGGCACCGACTACACGCTCGGCCATGGCGACGTGACCATCGCCGCCATCACCTCCTGCACAAACACCTCGAACCCCTCCGTGCTGATCGCCGCGGGCCTGCTCGCGCGCAACGCGGTGGCCAAGGGCCTGAAGTCGAAGCCCTGGGTGAAGACCTCGCTCGCGCCCGGCAGCCAGGTGGTCGAGGGCTATCTGAACGCCGCGGGCCTGCAGAAGGACCTCGACGCCGTCGGCTTCAACCTGGTCGGCTTCGGCTGCACCACCTGCATCGGCAATTCCGGGCCGCTGCCCGAGCCGATCTCGGAAGCCATCAACAAGAACGACCTCGTCGCGGGCGCCGTGATCTCCGGCAACCGCAATTTCGAGGGCCGCGTGAACCCGGACGTGAAGGCGAACTACCTCGCCTCGCCGCCGCTCGTCGTCGCCTATGCGCTGGCCGGCTCGCTGCAGATCGACCTCACCACCGAGCCGCTCGGCACGGGTTCGGACGGCAAGCCGGTCTATCTCCGGGACATCTGGCCGTCGAACCAGGAGATCGCGACCTTCATCCGTGAGAACGTCACCAAGAAGATGTTCCAGGAGAAGTACGCCGACGTCTTCAAGGGCGACGAGAACTGGCAGAAGATCGCCGTGCCGAAGGGCGAGACCTACGCCTGGGACGACCGCTCCACCTATGTTCAGAACCCGCCCTATTTCGAGGGCATGGAGATGAAGCCGGAGCCGGTGACGGACATCATCAGTGCCCGGGTGATGGGCCTGTTCCTGGATTCCATCACCACCGACCACATCTCGCCCGCCGGCTCGATCAAGGAAGCGAGCCCGGCCGGCCACTATCTGCGCGACCATCAGGTGCGGCCCGCCGACTTCAACCAGTACGGCACGCGGCGCGGCAACCACCAGGTGATGATGCGCGGCACCTTCGCCAACATCCGCATAAAGAACCAGATGCTGGGCGGCAAGGAAGGCGGCTTCACCAAGCATTGGCCGGACGGCACGGAGATGCCGATCTACGACGCCGCCATGCTCTACAAGAGCGAGGGCGTGCCGACAGTCGTCTTCGCCGGCAAGGAATACGGCACCGGCTCCTCGCGCGACTGGGCGGCCAAGGGCACCAAGCTGCTCGGCATCCGCGCCGTCATCGCCCAGAGCTTCGAGCGCATCCACCGCTCGAACCTCGTCGGCATGGGCATCGTGCCGCTGGTGTTCCAGAACGACGACAGCTGGCAGTCGCTCGGCATCAAGGGCGACGAGGTGGTGACCATCAAGGGCATCGAGGGCGACCTCAAGCCGCGCCAGACGCTGGTCGCCGAGATCGCCTTCGCCGACGGCACGGTGAAGAACGTGCCGCTGACCTGCCGCATCGATACGCTGGACGAGCTGGATTACTTCCGCAATGGCGGCATTCTCCAGTATGTGCTGCGCAATCTCGCGGCCTGATCGCTCAGTGCCCGGCGGCCATGCCGCCGGGCCCGCTCACGCCGGCGTGCGACACCCGAATGTGACTGGTGCCGCGGCCGGCGCCGCCCTATTGCGTAGGCTGGTTTTCCCCGGTTGCGCAGAAGGACGCCGCGTTCGGACATGGCAGGATCGATAGGGCGCATCGTCGGCGCGCGGGCATGTGCGCTGACCGGGTTCGGCATGATGGCCACGCTGGTCCTCGCGGGCGGCGCGCAGGCGCAGTCCCCGGATACGACGTCCACGACCGCCCCGAAAGCCGTTGTCGAGCTCTTCACCAGCCAGGGCTGCTCGTCCTGCCCGCCGGCCGACAAGCTGATCAGCGACATGACGGCGAAACGGCCGGACGTGATCGCGCTCACCCTCGCCGTCGATTACTGGGACTATCTGGGCTGGAAGGACACGCTGGCCAAGCACGGCCATTCGATGCGCCAGAAGGCCTATGCGCGACTGCGTGGCGACGGGCGGATGTTTACTCCCCAGGTGGTGGTGAACGGCGTCGCGATGGCGGTGGGCAGCGACGGTCCGGCGGTCGAGACGGCCGTGCAGTCGGCGGTTCCGCCGAGCGTTCCGGTCGCGCTTGCGGTCACCGAGGGCAAGCTCGCGGTCGGCGTCGGGGCGGGAAGCGCGAGCGGCGAGGTGTGGCTCTGCCCGCTCGCCTCCAGCGTCACCGTGGCGATCGGGCGCGGCGAGAACGAGGGCAAGCAGGTCACCTACCACAATGTGGTGCGGCGCTGGGTCAAGCTCGGCGACTGGAATGGGGCCGCGGCTCAGTTCGAGACGCCGGTGGCCGCCTTCATGGCGGACGGCATCGACGCCGTCGCGGTGCTGGTGCAGCGCGGGACGCCCGGCACGCCGGGGGCTATCGTCGGTGCCGGCGTGATGGCGCTGCCCAAGGAAGAGACCGCAAAATTCCCGCCGGCGCCGGCAAGCCCCACGCCCTGACCCGCCCCGCGCCCTGACACTCCCCATGCCTTGAGTTGCCGGCGCGCCTTGCGCCGGCGCTGCCCGCATTCTTCCGAGCGCAAAAAAACAGGGCCGGCTGAGAGCCGGCCCTGAAAGGTCAATCGGGGGATTGAACCTACGTGGCAACCGGCCGGCACGCACCACGCCACGGGGGGGCTGGGGGGCTGGGAAACCGGGGCGCTTTCGCCTGCCGGCCCGTTGCTTATGATGTGAAGATGGTCGCTGGCGGGGGCGTTGCAAGGGCTGAAATCGGGCGACTTCATGATTTCGGATGACGAGGCCGTGATTCCCCGTCGGCGGTCGGATTGTGGGCCGACAAGGCTTGCCCCCGTGGCCGACCGGCGCGATCATGTCGGCGTTATGACGGGCGCCCGGAACGCGACGCGCGGCCGGCCGGCCAAGCCGGGGAGGGCCGTGTGGCGGATATCGACCCTATAAGGTTTCCCGCCGGCGGGAGCGCGCTCGCCGAGCGCCCCGTCTGCGTGACATTCGACCGGCGCGAGCTCGACCGCATCCTCGATCTCTACGGGCGCATGGTGGCGATCGGCGAATGGCGCGACTACGCCATCGATTTCCTGAAGGACCGGGCTGTCTTCTCCATCTTCCGGCGCTCCACCGAATACCCGATCTACCGGATCGAGAAGGATCCGGCTCTCGCCCGGCGGCAGGGCGCCTACAGCGTCGTGTCCCAGACCGGGCTGATCCTCAAGCGCGGCCACGACCTCGCCCGCGTCATCGCCGTCCTGGACAAGCCGCTGCGGGCGGTGAACTGACGCCGGTCAGGGCGGCGTGGTGTCGGCCGGGCCGAGCGGGCGCTGCATCAGCACCGTGTCGAGCCAGCGGCCGGCCTTGAAGCCGACCGATTCGAGCGTGCCGACGGGGTGGAAGCCCGCCGCGGCGTGCAGCCCGATCGAGGCGGCGTTGGCGCTGTCGCCGATCACCGCGATCATCTGCCGGAAGCCCGCTTCGGCCGCTTCCGCGACGAGGCGCTCCAGCAGGCGGCGGCCGATGCCGCGGCCGGTGAGGCCGGGCTGCACATAGACCGAATTCTCCACCGTGGTGCGATAGGCCGGCCGGGCACGGTAGGGGCCGGCATAGGCATAGCCGATGAGCCGGCCGGCCGCCTCGGCGGCGATATAGGGATAGCCGCCCGCGATAAGCGCGCCCATCCGACGGACCATTTCGACCTCGTCCGGCGGATCGATCTCGAACGAGGCGGTTCCGAAGCGCACGGCATGGGCGTAGATCGCCGTGATGGCCGGGATGTCGTCGGCTCGGGCGGGGCGCAGGGCGACGCTGGCGTCGGCCGGCACCGGTGGGAACGAGGAAGCGGAAGCGGGCATGGCGGGCGGCGAGGGATCCGGGAGGGCGCTGGGAGGTGCCTACACCCGCAGCGCCGGCCGGTTCAACCGCCACGCCGCAGTCGACGTCGCGCGAAGGGCCTCCCGTCGAGCCTTCAAGGCGCCCACGAAAAAGGCCCCGGCGGATGCCGGGGCCTCGATCGTCGATCCGCCGTGATGGCGATCAGCTGTTGTTGCGGTTGCCGAACAGCTGGAGCAGCATCATGAAAAGGTTGATGAAGTCCAGGTAGAGCGCGAGCGCGCCCATGATCGCCTTGCGGCCGGCCACCACGTCGTCGTCGCCGGCGAAGTACATCTCCTTGATGCGCTGGGTGTCGTAGGCGGTGAGGCCCGCGAACACCAGCACGCCGACCACGGAGATGACGAACTGCAGCATCGTCGAGCCGAGGAAGATGTTCACCAGGCTCGCGATGATGATGCCGAACAGGCCCATGATCAGGAACGAGCCCATGCCCGACAGGTCGCGCTGGGTGGTGTAGCCGAACAGGCTCAGCGCGCCGAAGGAGGCGGCGGTGATGAAGAACACCCGCACGATGCTGTCATGCGTGTAGACGAGGAAGATCGTCGACAGCGAGACGCCGACCAGCGCCGCATAGAGCCAGAACACGCCCTGCGCCGCGGAGACGCTCATGCGCTCCACGCGGAAGCTGAGGAAGAAAACCGCGGCCAGCGGGGCGAACATCACCACCCACTTCAGCGGGCTGGTGAACAGCGTCGCGCCGAACTGCGTCAGCATGATGCCGCCGGCGACCTGGCCCACGGCCTGGCTGGGATCGGTGGTCACGGACAGCATGTAGATGCCGAGCGCGGCCGCGCCGGTGATGGCAAGGCCCAGCGTCATATAGTTGTAGACGCGGAGCATATAGCTGCGGAGGCCCTGATCGACCGCAGCTTCCGTGCGCGTCGCCGTCGCGCCGATCCGCGCCGAGACGTTGCGATCATAATTGGACATCGTGATGAAACCCTCTCGAAGCGTTCCGCCGGCACGCCGAGCCTAATCTCGCGTACATGCGGACGTTACGCGAAATATGGGCAAGGCGCGACCGGCCCGCAAGTGAACTTTGCGTCAGAATTGACGCAGCGTAAGTATGATTCGGCGGGCGTGGTTGACGCGCCGTTCACAGGTTTCTCAGTACCGGGGCGGGTTTGTACCCGAGCGCCCGCCAGGTGCCGACCAGCCCGAAGCCGACGGTGAGCGCCAGCGCGACGCCGACCGCGCCGAGCGCCGTGCCCGCCGACCAGTCGAATCCCACGCGCATCACCTGCGTCGCCACCACATAGGCGGCGAGCGTGCCGGCGCCGATGGCGACGACGGCGGTGGCAAGGCCCAGCGCCGCGTATTCGATGGCATAGGCGGCGAGCAGCCGCGCCCGGGTGGCACCCAGCGTCTTGAGGATCACGGCGTCGTAGACGCGGTGGTGCTGGCCCGCGGCCAAGGCCCCGGCCAGGACGAGGATGCTCGCCACCAGCGTGACCAGGCTGGCGCCGCGTATGGCGTAGACCAGCTTGCCGACGAGGTCGCCGATCTCGGCCAGCGCTTCTTTCACCCGCACGATGGTGACTGCCGGAAAGGCGCGGGCGGTCTCCCGCGCCAGGGTGCGCTCGGTCGCCGCATCGCCCCCGCCGGGAAAGGCGAGCGTGGCGAGCGAGGTGTGCGGGGCGCCGGCGAAGGTGTTCGGCGAGAACACCATGACGAAATTGATGGCGAGCCGCTCCCATTCCACCTCGCGCAGATTGGCGATGGTGGCGGTGATGGTGCGGCCCAGCACGTTGACGGCGATGGTGTCGCCGATCTTGAGTCCGAAGGCGTCGGCGATGCGCTTCTCGAACGAGACCAGCGGCGGGCCGGCGTAATCGGGCGCCCACCACGGTCCCTCGACCAGCTTGGAGCCGTCCGGCAGGCTGGCCGCATAGGTGACGCCGCGGTCGGAGGAGAGCACCCAGGCGAACTCGGCCGGCGGGGTGATCTGCTCCACCGGCGTCTCGCCGAGCCGGACGAGGCGGCCGCGCAGCATCGGCACCATCTCGACGGTGCCGGACGGGGCATGCTGCTCGACATAGGCCTTGAAGCGATCCGCCTCGCTGCTCTGCACGTCGAGGAAGAAGAAGCTCGGCGCCTGCTCGGGCAGGCTGGAGGTGAGTTCTCGGGTCAGGCTGCGGTCGATCAGCGCCAGCGTGACGAGGAGGGTGAGGCCGAGGCCGAGCGAGAGCACCACGGTGGGGGTGAGCGCACCGGGGCGGTGGATGTTCGACAAGGCGAGGCGCGCGACGGTCGAGCGCGGGCGCGGCAGGCGGCGGGCGATGGCCATCACCGCGACGGCGACGAGGCGCAGGGCGACCAGCACGGCCGTGGCGGCGCCGACATAATAGAGCGCGATCCGCGTTTCCTGCGAGGTGAGGATGGCGACGGCGGCGAGCGCCACCGCGCCGGCGAGGGTCGCGGCGACATAGAGCGCGCGCGGCCGGCGCCGGCCGCCCTCGACGCGGTCGCGGAACAGCGCCGAGACCGGCACGTCGTGGGCGAGGCCGAGCGGCCACAGCGCGAAGGCGAGCGCGACGAGGAAGCCATAGGCCGCCGCCAGCAGCAAAGCGGAGGGCTGCAGCGCCGGCTCGATGGCGATCGGCATCAGGTCGCCGAAGCCCCACACGGCAAGGAAGGGCAGGGCGCTGCCAACCGCCAGGCCGATGGCGATGCCGAGCCCGGCGATGAGCCCGATCTCGACCAGATAGATGGCGAAGACGGTGCGCCCCGGGGCGCCCAACGTCTTGTAGGTGGCGATGGTGGCGCGGCGGGCGTCGAGATGGTTCTTCACCGCGTTGGCGACGCCGACACCGCCCACCAGCAGCGCGGTGAGGCCGACCAGGGTGAGATATTGCGTGAAGCGGCCGACATTGTCCTCCAGCCGCGGCGTCGCCGCCTCGCGGGTGCGGACCTCGAAGCCGGCCTCCGGCGCGCCCTTGCGCACGCCGTCGACGAAGGCGGCGAGCGTCGCGGGGTCGGTGAGCTTCACCCGGTAATGCCAGCGCACCAGGCTGCCCGGCTGCACGAGGCCTGAGGCGTCGAGCGCGGCTTTCGACACGATCAGCCGCGGGCCGAAGCCGACGCCGGTGGCCAGGGCATCGGGCTCGCGGGCGATGAGCCCGGTGAGCCGCAGGCGCGCGTCGCCGAGCAGGAAGCCGTCGCCCGTCTTCAGCCCGAGCCGGTCGGCCAGCAATGGATCGGCGAGCGCGCCGAACGTGCCGTCGCGGGCGGCAAGCGCGTCGCCGAGAGGGGCGGGAGGCTCGATCCCGACCGCGCCGGTGAGCGGATAAGCGTCGTCGACCGCCTTCACCTCGGCGAGGGTCGAGACGAGGGCGTCGCCCTCGCCGGCGCGGGCCATGGCGCGCAGCGTCGCGATGGTCGAGACCTTTCCGCCGGCGGCGAGCAGGGTGTATTCGGCCGGCGTCGCCTCGCGCTGGACGAGGGTGAAGGCGGCGTCGCCGCCGAGCAGGGTCGCGCCCTGCGCCTCCAGCGCATCGGTGAGGGAACGCGAGAAGGCGCCGACGCCGGCGATCGCCGCGACGCCGAGCGCGAGGCAGGCGAGGAAGACGCCGAAACCGCGCAGGCCGCCGCGCAGTTCGCGCAAGGCGAAGCGCAGCGGCAGACCGGTGCGGCCACGGGTGGCGGAGCGGGTGGGGACGAACGCCATCTCAGGCGGTCTCCGCCACGGCCGTGCTCGTCCCGCCAGCCGCGATCTCCTCCTCGATACGGCCGGAGCGCAGCCGGACGGTGCGGTCGCAGCGCCGGGCGAGAGAGGGGTCGTGCGTCACGATGACCAGCGTCGTGCCGCGCTTCGCCTGCGTCTCGAACAGCAGGTCCATGATCTGCCGGCCGGTGGCCTCGTCGAGATTGCCGGTGGGCTCGTCGGCGACGAGGATCGGCGGCTCGGGCGCCAGCGCGCGGGCGACCGCGACGCGCTGCTGCTCGCCGCCGGAAAGCTGCGCGGGGTAATGGCCGTGGCGGTGACCGAGGCCGACCGCGTCGAGCTCGGCGGCGGCCCGCTCGAAGGCATCGGCGCGGCCGGCGAGTTCGAGCGGCACGGCGACGTTCTCCAGCGCGGTCATGGTGGGGATGAGGTGGAAGGCCTGGAACACGATGCCGACATGGCGGCCGCGGAAACGGGCGAGGGCGTCCTCGTTGAGGCGCGTCAGCTCCGCGCCCGCCACCTCGACCGAGCCGGAATCCGCCCTTTCCAGCCCGGCGAGCACCATCAGCAGGCTGGACTTGCCCGATCCCGAGGGGCCGATCAGCCCGACCGCCTCGCCCTGCGCCATATTCAGCGTTATGCCCTTGAGGATGTGCACCCGCGCCGCGCCGCTGCCGAGCGAGAGTTCGACCCTGTCGAGGCGGATGATGGCCGGGGCGGATGCGGAATCGACGGAGCCGATCGTGGAGCTTGCCTGCATGCCTGTGGTTCGATCCCTATACCGGACGCTGCGTTCGGCACCATATGGCGCCGTGCTGCGGCTGCGAAAGGGGGCCCTCGCCGTGCTGATCGCGACGATACCCCTTGCCGCCCTCGCCATTGCCGAGCCGGCACGGGCCGAGCCGCTCCGGCTCGTTGCCTTGGGCGACAGCCTTACAGCGGGATACGGGCTTCCCGCCGATGCGGCCTTTCCGGTGAAGCTGCAACAGGCGCTGAAGGCGCGCGGACACGATGTTTTGATCGAGAATGCCGGCGTTTCCGGCGATACGGCCAGTGCGGGTCTCGCGCGGATCGACTGGTCGGTGCCGGACGGCACGCAGGGCGTGATCCTCGAGCTCGGGGCGAATGACGCGCTGCGGGGCATCGACCCTGCGATCACCAAACAGGCGCTCGCCGACGCGCTGGCGCGGCTCAAGGCACGCGGCATCCCGGTGCTGCTGGCGGGGATGCGGGCGCCGCCCAATCTCGGCGCCGCCTATGCCGGTCGCTTCGACGCCATCTATCCCGATCTCGCCGCCGCGGCGGGCGTGGCGCTCTACCCCTTCTTCCTCGACGGCGTCGCCGGGCAGGCGAAGCTGAACCAGCCGGACGGCATCCACCCGACCGCCGCGGGCGTCGACGTCATCGTCGCCCGCATGCTGCCGGCGGTGGAGGTCTGGCTGGCGGGTCTCAAGGGCGGCGCGAAGCCGGGCGGCTGAGGGCTTCACGGCGAGGGCGCGCGGGATTATCTACGGCTTCCAACCCCATCCCGCTTCCGAATTACCGGACATCTCCCGCCATGAAGTACCGTCCCCTCGGGCGGACCGGGCTCGATGTGAGCACGATCTGCCTCGGCACCATGACCTATGGCCAGCAGAACAGCGAGGCCGAGGGCCATGCGCAACTCGACTATGCGCTCGACCACGGCATCAATTTCCTCGACACCGCCGAACTCTATTCGATCCCGCCGCGGCCGGAGACGACGGGCTCGACCGAACGCATCATCGGCACCTGGCTCAAGGCACGCGGCAACCGCGACAAGGTGATCCTCGCCACCAAGGTGGTCGGGCTCACCGAGATGACATGGTTCCGCGACGACGGCGCGCCGGGTCGCCCGGACCGCGCGCAGGTGCGCGAGGCGGTGGAGAAGAGCCTGCGGCGGCTCCAGACCGACTATATCGACCTCTACCAGCTGCACTGGCCCGGCCGGCCGATGCAATGGGGCGCCAACCCGACGCGATGGAGGAGTGTCGAGGGCGAGGGCGTCGCCATCGCCGAGACGCTGGAGGTGTTCGCCGAACTGGTGGCCGAGGGCAAGGTGCGCCATGTCGGCGTCTCCAACGAGAGCGCCTGGGGCGTCATGCGCTGGCTCGCCGAGGCGGAGCGCACCGGCGGCCCGCGGCTCGCCTCGATCCAGAACGCCTACAGCCTGCTCAACCGGACCTACGAGACGGCGCTGGCCGAGGTGAGCCTGCGCGAGGATGTCGGGCTGCTCGCCTATTCGGTGCTGGCGCAGGGTTATCTGACCGGCAAGTACCAGCGCGGCGCGCGGCCGGCCGGCGCCCGGACGACCCTGTTCAACCGCGGCCAGCGCTACGAGACTCCCGGCACGGAGGCGGCGATCGACGATTATCTGGCGCTGGCGCGGGAGGCGGGTCTCGATCCGTCGCAGATGGCGCTCGCCTTCGCGCTGTCGCGCCCGTTCATGACCTCGGTGATCATCGGCGCCACGACGATGGAACAACTGGCCACCGACATCGCGGCCGTCGATGTGGCGATCACGCCGGAGATCGAGGCGCGGATCGACCATATCCACCAGCTCAGGGGCAATCCCTGCCCCTGAGCGCGCGGGACGCTATTCGGCGGCTTCCGCTTCCGGGCGGGGCTCGGCCGAATAGCGGTTCAGCAGCCCGGCTTGGGAGAGCGCGAAGACGAAGGTGAGCGGCAGGTAGCCGAAGGTTTTGAAGGCGACCCAGGCATCGGTCGAGACCGAGCGCCAGACGATCTCGTTCAGCACCGCCATGGCCAAGAAGAAGATGCCCCAGCGGATCGAGAGCTGGCGCCAGCCCTCGTCGGTGAGCTTGAACACGTCGCCCAGCACGTAGGGCATCAGCGGCCGGCCGAAGGCGAGGCCGCCGAGCAGGGCGGCGCCGAACAGCGCGTTGACGATGGTCGGCTTGATCTTAATGAAGTGGTCGTCCTGCAGGACGATGGTCAGCGTGCCGAACACCAGCACCACCGCCGCGGAGACCAGGGGCATCACCGCGATCTTCCGGGCGATCACCCACATCGCGATGAGGGCCAGCAGCGTCGCCACCATGAAGGCGCCGGTCGCGGCGTAGATGCCGGCCCGCCCATTGGCGATGAAGAACACCGCCAGCGGACCCATTTCGAGCGCGAACTTCAGGAAGGGATTCATCGTGCGCGCGGGAGCGGGGGGCGCGGAAGTGATCTCGGTCATCGCGGCGTCTTTCCAGTGTGCCGGGCCTTAGTGCCGCGCGGAGGCGGCGGGATCAAGGCGGCCGGCGCCGTCCGCAACCGCCGCGTTCACTTTTCGAGCCCCACGACGGCGCGGGCGAAATCGCGCGCGGCGAAGGGCTGGAGATCGTCGATGCCCTCTCCGACGCCGATCAGATGGACCGGCAGGCCGTGCTTGCGGGCGATAGCGACGAGGATGCCGCCGCGCGCGGTGCCATCGAGCTTGGTCATGACGAGGCCGGTGACGCCGGCGACGCGGGTGAAGGCCTCCACCTGCGAGAGCGCGTTCTGACCGACCGTGGCGTCGAGCACCAGCACCACGGCGTGCGGCGCGGCGGGGTCCTGCTTCTTCAGCACGCGGACGATCTTCTCGAGCTCGGCCATCAGCTCGGCGCGGTTCTGCAGCCGGCCGGCGGTGTCGACGATGAGCACGTCGGCGCCTTCCGCCTTGGCCTTGGCGAGCCCGTCGAAGGCGACGCCGGCGGCATCGGCGCCCGGCTCGCGGGCGACGAGGGCGGCACCGGTCCGTTCGGCCCACACTTTCAGCTGTCCGATGGCGGCGGCGCGGAACGTATCAGCCGCGGCGAGCACCACCTTGCGCCCCTCGCTGCGCAGTTGCGCGGCGATCTTGCCGATGGTCGTGGTCTTGCCCGAACCGTTGACGCCCACCATCAGCAGCACGAAGGGCTTCGCCGCGAAATCGAACTCCAGCGGCCGCGCGACCGGCGCCAGCACCGCCTCGATCTCGGTGGCGACGATGGCGCGCACCTCGTCGGGATCGACCGCCTTGTCGTAGCGGCCCTTGCCGACCGCCTCGGCGATCCGGGCGCTGGTCTCGACGCCGAGATCGGCGCGGATCAGCACGTCCTCGAGGTCCTCCAGTGTCGCGGCGTCGAGCTTGCGCTTGGTGAAGAGGTCGTTGATGCCCTGGCCGATGCCCGACGCAGTGCGGGAGAGGCCCTGCGTCAGGCGTTTCCAGAAGCCGGGGCGGGCGTTCTCGGTATCGCTCATGGTGCCCGTCCCTCTACGCGGCGATCAGGTGGCGGCCGTCATGCCCGGCGATCCGCACGTCGCCGAGAGTGCCGGGCGGGAGCGGGCGTGCGAGCCTGACGGCGGTGAATCCCGGCGTGCGGGCGAGGCCGCCGCGTTCGGCGAGCACCTCATGCCTGCGACCGACCTCGGCGGCAAGGTGGCGGCGCAAGGCCGTCTCCCCCTTCTCCCGCAGCCGGCGGGCGCGCTCGCGGATCGTGCCGGCCGCGACCTGCGGCATGCGGGCGGCCGGCGTGCCGGGGCGCGGCGAATAGGGGAAGACGTGCAGATGCGTCAGGCCGCAGGCATCGACGAGGTCGAGCGAGCGGCGGAACTGCGCCTCGGTTTCGGTCGGGAAGCCGGCGATGATGTCGGCGCCGAACACCATGTCCGGCCGCAGACGTCGCATCTCCGCGCAGAAGCGCGCGGCATCGGCATGGGAGTGGCGCCGCTTCATGCGCTTCAGGATCAGGTCGTCGCCCGACTGGAGCGAGAGGTGGAGGTGCGGCATGAGGCGCTCCTCCTCGGCGAAGGCGGCGCGGAGCTCGTCATCGGCCTCGACCGCGTCGATCGAGGAGAGACGCAGCCGGCGGATGGCGGGCACATGCCGGAGCAGCGTCCGCACGAGGGCGCCCAGATGCGGGCGGCCCGGCAGGTCGGCGCCCCAGGAGGTGAGGTCGACGCCGGTGAGCACGATCTCGGCATGGCCCGCCGCGACCAGCCCGCGCACCTCCTCGACCACCGCGCCCATCGGCACGGAGCGCGCGTTTCCCCGGCCATAGGGGATGATGCAGAAGGTGCAGCGATGGTCGCAGCCGACCTGCACCTGCACGAAGGCGCGGGTATGGCCGGCGAAGGGCTCCGGCTCGGCATCGTCGAGAAACTGGGGCGCGACGGCCCTTACGGCCATGATGTCGCCGACGGCAATCTTGGCCTCGCCGGACAGGCCGAAGTCGAAGGCCGCGCGCGCCTCGGACCAGGTGGAGGCGCGTTCCTTCTCGCCATTGCCGACGACGCGGTCGACCTCCGCCATGGCGGCGAAGGCATCCGGGCCGGTCTGCGCGGCGCAGCCGGTGACGATGATGCGGCGTGAGGGATCCTCGCGCCTGAGGCGGCGGATGGTCTGGCGCGCCTGCTTCACCGCCTCTTGCGTCACCGCGCAGGAATTGACGATCAGGGTCCGCTCGAGGCCGGCGGCGGTGGCGGCGCGGCGGATGCGGTCGGATTCGATGGCGTTGAGCCGGCATCCGAAGGTGACGACCTCGACGCTCATCAGGCAGCGCCGGCCGGCTCGCCCAGCCCCAGCATGCCGGCCGTCAGCCGGCCTTCGAACTCGGTCTCGGCCGGTCCGGTCATCAGGATGTGGTCGTCGCGCTCGCGCCAGTCGACATGAAGGTCGCCGCCGGGAAGCGTCACCCGCACGCGGCGGGAGGTGCGCCCGGTGCGGGCGCCCGCGACGGCGCTCGCGCAGGCGGCGGAACCGCAGGCGCGGGTGAGCCCGGCGCCGCGCTCCCACACCTTGAGCACGAGGTGGTCGGTGCCGGCGAGCTGCGCCAGCGAGATATTGGCGCGTTCGGGAAACAGCGGGTGGTTTTCCAGCAGCGGGCCGAAGCGGCCGAGGTCATGGGCCTCGACATCGTCCACCCAGAAGATCGCGTGCGGGTTGCCGACATTGACCACGGACGGCGAATGCAGCACCGGCGCGTCGATCGGGCCGACCTGAAGCTCGATGGCGCGGGTATCGGCGAAGGGTTCGGCCAGCGGGATATCCTGCCAGCCGAAGCGCGGCGCGCCCATGTCGGCGGTCACCGCGCCATCGGCGCCTACCGTGCAGTCGAGCAGGCCGGCGACGCTCTCGAACAGCAGCCGGTCGCGTCCGGTGCGCGCCGCCTCGTAAAGCGCGATGCAGCGCGTGCCGTTGCCGCAGGCGCCCGCCTCCGAGCCGTCGGCGTTGATGATGCGCACGAAGGCGTCGGTGCCGCCCGCGCGCGGCGGATAGAGCGCCATGATCTGGTCGAACGGCAGCACATCCGGCCGGGCCAGCGCACGCGCGGCCGCCGGCGGCACCGGCACAGGGCTGTCGCGCAGGTCGAGAACGACGATCTCGTTGCCGAGGCCGTTCATCTTGACGAAAGGACGGTTGGCGAGCGTGCTCATGGCGCGGGCTTCGGTGGAATGGCAGGGTTGCCGGCCCTTATATGGCCATGGTCGGGGCGATGGCCAGTGCGTTGATCGATGTCCAACCCGTCGGCGACCTGTCGGAGCGCTCGGCACGCGCCGAGATGACCGTCGCGGCCCGGCGCGGAGAATGCTAGACCATGGTTCCTGCGCCGCGCGCCGTTCCCCGGTGAACCGATGAAAGCCTTGCCTTCCCTGCGTCACCGCCCGCTGTTCCGGGCGCTTCTCGTCTGCGTCCTGCTCGCGCCGCTCGGTGCGGGAATCGCTCCGGCGCGTGCACAGCAGGGCGCCGAGCCCCTGCCGGGCGACACGATGACGGCGCCGCCGGTGATCGATCCGAAAGGTGTCGAGACGCAGCCGCTCACGGTCGATCCCGCCGCGCCGGCGGATCAAGCCCAGACCAGCCCCGACGGCAAGCCGGACGGGTTCGGCGAGACCGTCGAGCTGAAGCCGAGCGCGATCCTGCAGAAGGCGGGGGAGTCGAACTGGGACGACGGCTATAATTCGATCGTCGCGGCGCTGAAGGATGTCGACGCCGAACTCGCCCGGCTGAACCTCAAGGCCTCCGGCCCGCCGACGGTGATCTACACCGCGACCGACGACACCGGCTTCGACTTCGAGGTCGCCGTGCCCTTCACCGGCGTCACCACGGAAAAGCCGAAGGAGGGCTTCCAGTTCTCCGCCTCGGTCGCCGGCAAGGCGCTGCGCTTCACCCATCGCGGCCCCTATGACGCGATGGACCCGACCTACGAGCAGATCGCCAACCTGCTCGACGCCAAGGACCTCGAGGCGCAGGACCTCTATATCGAGGAATACCGCACCGACCCGCGCACCACCTCGCAGGACGACCTCGTCATCGACATCTACGTGCCGCTGAAATAACCGGCGGCTCGTTCGGCGCAGGGCGGCTCATTCGCCTTGCGCACGGGTCTGTGCTATGAGCCGCTCGAACGCGACCCATCGCACAGCCAATCGAACCGATGACGACATTGATCGACAGCGCGCCCCGCCCGGCGGCCGGCGCTCCTCTTACCGTTTACGACGCGCGCCGCTCGCTCGCCGGGCTCGACCGCGCGGAACTCGCCGAGGCTCTGGCCGGCATCGGCCTGCCGGCGCGCGAGGTGCGCATGCGCGTCGCCCAGCTGTGGCACTGGATCTACCTGCGCGGTGCCACCTCCTTCGACGAGATGACCAATGTCGGCAAGGGCCTGCGGGCGCAGCTCGCCGAGCACTTCACGCTGGCTCGCCCCGAGGCGGTGGTCGAGCAGGTGTCGGAAGACGGCACCCGCAAATGGCTGTTGCGGCTGCCGCCCGACATCGCCGGCGACAAGCCGCACGATGTCGAGATGGTCTACATCCCCGAGAGCGATCGCGGCACGCTGTGCGTCTCTTCCCAGGTCGGCTGCACGCTGAACTGCTCGTTCTGCCACACCGGCACGCAGCGCCTGGTGCGCAACCTCACCAGCGCCGAGATCGTCGCGCAGGTGCTGGTGGCGCGCGACCGGCTCGGCGACTATCCCGGCCGTGATCGCGCGGTCGGGCCGGGGCTGCCGACCGAGGGCGACCGGCTGGTGACGAACATCGTCTTCATGGGCATGGGCGAGCCGCTCTATGCCTATGATTCCGTGGCGAAGGCGATCGAGATCCTGGCGGATGGCGAGGGGCTCGGCCTCGGCAAGCGGCGCATCACCGTCTCCACGTCCGGCGTCGTGCCGGAGATCGAGCGGCTCGGGCGCGAGGTCGGGCCGATGCTCGCCATCTCGCTGCACGCGGTGCGCGACGATCTGCGCGACGTGCTGGTGCCGATCAACAAGAAGTACCCGCTGAAAGCGCTGCTCGATGCCTGCCGCTCCTACCCGGCGGCCTCGAACGCCAAGCGCATCACCTTCGAATATGTGATGCTCAAGGGTGTGAACGACTCACCGGCCGACGCCAAGGCGCTGGTGAAGCTGCTCGCCGGCATCCCGGCCAAGATCAACCTGATCCCGTTCAACCCCTGGCCCGGCACGCAGTACGAGTGCTCCGACTGGGACACGATCGAGCAGTTTTCCGACATCGTGTTCCGGGCCGGCTATTCGAGCCCGGTGCGCACGCCGCGCGGGCGTGACATCCTCGCCGCCTGCGGCCAGCTCAAGAGCGAGACCGAGAAGCTCACCGCCCGCGAGCGCCTCGCCCTGCGCGCCATGGCCGCGGCCGCGGAATAGCCCGATGGACGACGCGGTCGCCATCGTCCTGCGCCTGCTGCTGCGGCTGGTGGTGGTGCCGTTCGGTTATCTCGCCGGCATGAGCGCCTCGATGCTGGTGATCATCATCGGCTACTGGCGGCTCGGTGATCTGCTGGCCGGGGTGACCGAGGTCGAACTCTTCGCCATCCTCGACGCGCTGGTGACGGCAACCTGGGCGCTGACCATCGTCGTGTTCGTGATGTGGGCGGTGGCGACCATCGGCATCCTGTTCGCGGAAGCCTTCGCCATCCGCTCGTGGATCTACCACACCGCGAACGGTGCCATCTCCGCCTGGCTCGGTGCGCAGGTGGTGGCGCCCTATGCCGACGCGCCGGTGCCGTTCGACGACCTGTTCTACATCCTCGCGGCCGGGCTCGCCGGAGGGCTCGCCTACTGGGCGGTGGCAGGCTGGAGCGCGGGGTTCTGGCTGCCGGTCGGCGGCGAACGCGGGTCACCGAAGACGCCGCCGCCGCAAGCGCCGCCGCTACCGCAACGTCCGGGCGCTCCGCCGATCGAATCGGTGCCGCCGCCCGCGCGCGGTCACGACTGAACAAGGCGGGGACGCGTCGGATGAACGGACCGGGCGCGGACGGGACGGAGAGCGCGGAAGGCCGCGCAACGGACGCCCACGCAGGGGACGGATGGTCCGGCGGACTTTCGGCCGGCGGTACCGCGCCGGTCGCGGCCTTCTTCCGGGGGCTGAGATGGACCCGCGCCTTCCGCATCTTCGGCGCCTTCCTGCTGGCGGCGATCGTCGGCGTCACGCTGCTGCCCGGCGCGGCGCTGGTCTCCAGCATGATCCTCGGCGCCGACCCGATGTTCTCGGCCTTCTACCTGCTCGGCATCATCTTCGGCATGGGCTACGTCATCGGCATCGTGCTGTCGTTCCTGCCGATGCTGGCGTGGGTGGTGGTCTCCGAGGGATTCCGGCTGCGCGCGCCGTGGTGGCACATCGTTGCCGGCGGCGGGATCGGCGCCGTCGCTTGGATGGTGGTCGCGGAGCCGGGCGACACCACCTTCGCCCGGGTCGGCCTCGACACGGCCATCGCCGGCCTCGCGGCCGGGGCGATCTATTGGCTGATCGCCGGCCGCACCGCCGGCGACTGGCGCCGGGCGGCCCCGGGGGCTCCGGTTCCGCTGCCCGCCGTCCCGCCGGGCATCGCCTGAAGACCTGCGTGGATACACGCTTGCGCCGCGCCCGCGCCTGCCTATAGTCCGCGCGCTTTCAACGACGGGCTTTCGGCCCGCTCTCTTGCGCGGAAACGGACATGGCTCACGACATCAAGCGCGTCGTCCTCGCCTATTCGGGCGGTCTCGACACGTCGGTCATCCTGAAATGGCTCCAGACCACCTATCGCTGCGAGGTGGTGACCTTCACCGCCGATCTCGGCCAGGGCGAGGAACTGGAGCCCGCGCGCAAGAAGGCGGAACTGCTCGGCATCAAGCCGGAGCACATCTTCATCGAGGACGTGCGCGAGGAATTCGTGCGCGACTACGTGTTCCCGATGTTCCGGGCCAACGCGCTCTATGAGGGCCAGTACCTGCTCGGCACCTCGATCGCGCGGCCGCTGATCGCGAAGAAGCAGATCGAGATCGCGAGGCTGGTCGGCGCCGACGCCGTGTCCCACGGGGCCACCGGCAAGGGCAACGACCAGGTGCGCTTCGAGCTCGGCTATTACGCGCTGGAGCCGGAGATCAAGATCATCGCGCCCTGGCGCGAATGGGACCTGCGCTCGCGCGAGCAGCTGATCGCCTTCGCCGAGAGCCACCAGATTCCGATCGCCAAGGACAAGAGGGGCGAAGCCCCGTTTTCCGTTGACGCCAACCTGCTGCACTCGTCTTCCGAGGGTAAGGTGCTGGAAGACCCGGCCATCGAGGCGCCAGAGATGGTCTATATGCGCACCATCGCCCCCGAGGACGCGCCCGACAAGGCGACCATCATCACCATCGGCTTCGAGAAGGGCGATGCGGTCTCCATCGACGGCGAGGCGCTCTCGCCGGCCAGCCTGCTCACCCGGCTGAACCAGCTCGGCAAGGAGAACGGCATCGGCCGGCTCGACCTGGTCGAGAACCGCTTCGTCGGCATGAAGTCGCGCGGTGTCTACGAGACGCCCGGCGGCACCATCCTGCTGGCGGCGCATCGCGGCATCGAGAGCATCACGCTCGACCGCGGCGCGGCCCACCTGAAGGACGACATCGTGCCGCGCTATGCCGAGCTGATCTATAACGGCTTCTGGTTCTCGCCGGAGCGCGAAATGCTGCAGGCGCTGATCGACAAGAGCCAGGAACTGGTCACCGGCACGGTCCGGCTCAAGCTCTACAAGGGCAACGCCACCGTGGTCGGGCGCGAAAGCCCGTATTCCCTGTACAACCAAGACCTCGTCACCTTCGAGGAAGGCGCGGTCGCCTACGATCACCGCGACGCCGCCGGCTTCATCAAGCTGAACGCGCTGCGCCTGCGCACGCTCGGCAATCGCGCGCGGAAGATTGCAGGGTAGGCTCTGCCGTCCCGCCATCCGTCATCCCGCTCACCTTCGGCCTCTTGCCGTGCGCGGGATGACGGATTCGGCTCCGTCAACGGTTCATCACGACAGGCTGGCCTTCCGGTTCTCGCCCAGATCGGTCGGCTTGCCGGTGATGCGCGCTGCCACCATCCGCAGCGCGACGCCGATCGAGCTCGACGGGCCATCCCAATATTCGGCGCTCTCGGGCAGGAAGCGGACGACGCAGATGTTCGGGTCGGTCTTGCCTTCCGGCCAGAACGCCTTGTTCATGTCGCTCCACAGCTCATCGATCTTGGCACGGTCGTCCGACACTTCGGCCTGTCCCGACACCGAGAGGTAATCGTTGCGGCCGGGATGGGCGAAGGCGAGCGCGGCCTGCGGGTCGCGGTGAAGCTCGTCGTCCTTGTGGCCGCGCCGATCGGAGAGGAACCAGACACAGCCTTCCTCGCGCGAGGGATGCGCGTCCATCGGGCGGGCGCGCAGCGTCTCCCCCTCGCGGGTGACCAGCATGCAGATGCGGATGTCGGCCATCATCTCCCAGATGCGGTCGACGGCGTCGGTCTCGGTGGTCATCATCGGCTCTCCTGTTTGCTGGGGAGGCAACCCGCTGGTGCCCGCCGGGTTCCCAGCGATCGGCGGCGACCGTGGCGGAGGGCTGGTCGCTTGTCGGGCGCGGGGCCGCCCGCCTATGGTGGATAGCCGCCCCGCCCGAGGAGTTTCCCATGCCCTGGTCGCTCACCGTCGCGCATGTCCAAGGCACGGCGGTTCGCATCCACGTCACCTTCCTGCTTTTCCTGATCTGGATCTGGGTGGCCTACTACCAGCGCGGTGGCGCGGGCGCCGCGTGGGAGGGCGTCGCCTTCGTCGCGCTCTTGTTCCTGTGCGTGCTGCTGCACGAATTCGGCCATGTCTTCGCCGCGCGACGCTACGGCGTGAAGACCTCCGACGTGACGCTCTGGCCGTTCGGCGGGATCGCCAGCCTCGACCGCATCCCGGAGAAGCCCTCCGAGGAACTCGTCGTGGCGATCGCCGGGCCGGCGGTGAATGTCGTCATCGCGCTGGCGCTGATGCTGGTGCTCGGCGGCACGACCGGCGTCGAGCATCTGCAGGACATCGAGAATCCGCAGGTGAGCCTGCTGGCCAAGCTTGCCGGCGCCAATATCTTCCTCGTCGTGTTCAACCTCATCCCCGCCTTCCCGATGGATGGCGGACGCGTGCTGCGGGCGCTGCTCGCCATGCAGATGGGGCACGCGCGGGCGACGCAGGCCGCGGCCTCGATCGGGCAGGCGCTGGCCATCGGCCTCGGCTTCCTCGGCATACTGGGCAATCCGATGCTGATCATCATTGCCGTCTTCGTGTTCATGGCCGCCTCGGGGGAGGCGAACCACGTGCAGATGCGGCAGGTGGCGCGCGGGCTTCTGGTCCAGGACGCGATGATCACCCATTTCGAGAGTCTTTCGCCGCAGGCGAGCGTCGGCGAGGCGGCGGAAGTGTTGATCCGCACCACGCAGAAGGAATTCCCCGTCGTCGACGGGGCCGCTCATCTGCGCGGCGTGCTCACCCGCGATGCCATGATCCGGGCGTTGCAGCAGAGCGGGCCGGATGCGTCCGTGCTGGAGGCCATGGCGCCGGACGTGCCGACGGTCGCCGCACGCTCGCCGCTCGATGCCGCGCTAAAGCTGATGAGCGAGACGTCGGCGCCGGCGGTGGGTGTGCTCGACGGGGAGAGGCGGCTGGTCGGGCTGCTGACGGCCGAGAACATCGGCGAGATGATGATGCTGCGCGCCGCCCGGCCCGAGGGCCGGTTCGGGCCTTTCACAGGGACCAGGCCAGCCTGACGGCAGGGCTCACGCGCCGTGCTTCTTTTCGCCGGTAATGCCGGTGAAGGAGGGCGGGTCGCTGGCCGGAAAGCTTTCGTCCAGCGCCTCGTCGATGTCGGCCTCGTCGGGAGCCGCGTTTTCCTCCCCGGCAGCCGGCGCGTCCACGGCATCGCCCACGCCGGTGGTCACGGTGAACGCCGGCGGGTCGCTGGCCGGAAAACTGTCCTCCAGCGCCTCGTCGATGGCGGCTTGGCCGATGGATTCGTCTGGAGCCGTCTCCGGCCGTTTGGGTGGGTTCATGCCATCCTCCCGCGATGCAGACACCGCGATCATAGCAGGAAGCCGGCGGTGCGATTGCGAAAAGGCCGGGAAGCGCCGGCGCCTGTCGGCGGAACCAAATCGCCGGAAGTTCGTTTCCGGATTGCCCCGGCGCCTGACGCGCGCCGGACAACGAGGCGCGGGCGATCGCCCGCCGAACCCGGGAGACGTTCCATGAACACGGCACAATCCCCCGTCCGCCTGCAGTACTGGCCGGCCTCGCATTCCGTCGACGCGCCGGACGAATGGCCGGACAGCTACGAATTCGAAACCGTCGACGATGCCGTCACCTTTGCGATGACGCAGCGTCCCGCCGATCGCGAGATCGCCTGGCTGCGGACCGAGAAGGGTGAGGTGCTGGCCCTCGATCAAATCCGGCGAATCTGGTCGCTGCGCCAGCTCTGAACGGCCGGCGTTGATCTCGGGGGCGTTCCGAGTATAGTGCGCCGCAAAATCTGGTGCGGGTCCGAAGTCACATCGGGCCCGCTTTTTGGTGTTTGATCCTTATGAAGCTGCGCAATATCGCCATCATCGCCCACGTCGACCACGGCAAGACCACGCTGGTGGACGAGTTGCTCAAGCAGTCCGGCTCCTATCGCGAGAACCAGCGCGTGGCGGAGCGGGTGATGGATTCGAACGACCTCGAAAAAGAGCGCGGCATCACCATCCTCGCCAAGGCCACCTCGGTGGTCTGGAAGGATACCCGCATCAACATCGTGGATACTCCGGGCCACGCCGATTTCGGCGGCGAGGTCGAGCGCATCCTCAACATGGTGGACGGCGCCATCGTTCTGGTCGACGCCGCCGAAGGCCCGATGCCGCAGACCAAGTTCGTGGTCGGCAAGGCGCTGAAGGTGGGGCTGAAGCCGATCGTCGCCATCAACAAGGTCGATCGCTCCGACGCCCGCCCGTCCGAGGTCATCAACGAGGTGTTCGACCTCTTCGCCGCCCTCGACGCCACCGATGAGCAGCTCGATTTCCCGATCCTCTACGGGTCGGGCCGCAGCGGCTGGATGGCCGCCTCGCCGGAAGGCCCGAGCGACGAGGGCATGGCCCCGCTGTTCGACCTGGTGCTGAAGCATGTGCCGGAACCGACCGTCGAAGAGGCGCCGTTCAAGATGATCGGCACGCTGCTCGAAGCCAATCCGTTCCTCGGGCGGATGATCACCGGGCGCATCACCTCCGGCTCGATCAAGCCCAACCAGTCGGTCAAGGTGCTCGCCCAGGACGGCTCGCTGGTTGAGCAGGGCCGCATTTCCAAGATCCTCGCCTTCCGCGGCATCGAGCGCCAGCCGATCGAGGAGGGCGTCGCCGGCGATATCGTCGCCATTGCGGGCCTGCAGAAGGGCACCGTCGCTGATACGTTCTGCGATCTCGCGGTCGAGACGCCGCTCAAGGCGCAGCCGATCGACCCGCCGACCGTCACCATGACCTTCATCGTCAACGATTCGCCGCTCGCCGGTACCGAGGGCGACAAGGTGACGAGCCGCGTCATCCGCGATCGCCTGCTGCGCGAGGCCGAGGGCAATGTCGCCCTGAAGATCGAAGAGTCGGTGGAGAAGGATTCGTTCTACGTGTCCGGCCGCGGCGAACTCCAGCTCGCGGTGCTGATCGAGACCATGCGCCGCGAGGGCTTCGAGATCGCCGTCTCCCGCCCCCGCGTGGTGTTCACCAAGGACGAGACCACGGGCGAGACCCTCGAGCCGATCGAGGAAGTGCTGATCGACGTCGACGAGGAATATTCCGGCACGGTCGTCCAGAAGATGAGCGAGCGCCGTGCCGAGATGGTCGAGATGAAGCCCTCCGGCGGCAACCGGCAGCGGCTGGTCTTCTACGCCCCCACGCGCGGCCTGATCGGCTACCAGTCGGAACTGCTGACCGACACGCGCGGCACGGCGATCATGAACCGGCTGTTCCACGAATACGCGCCCTACAAGGGCGAGATCGCCGGCCGCACCAATGGCGTGCTGATCGCCAACGAGGCGGGCGAGGCGGTGGCCTATGCGCTGTGGAACCTCGAGGATCGCGGCCCGATGATGATCGAGCCGGGCTGGAAGGTCTATCAGGGCATGCTGGTCGGCGTGCACACGCGCGACAACGACCTCGAGGTGAACGTCCTCAAGGGCAAGAAGCTCACCAACATCCGCACCACGTCCAAGGATGAAGCGGTGCGCCTCACGCCGCCGATCCGCATGACGCTGGAGCGCGCGCTGGCCTGGATCCAGGACGACGAGCTGGTCGAGGTCACGCCGAAATCGATTCGCCTCCGAAAGCGGCTGCTTGATCCCAACGAGCGCAAGCGCGAGGAACGGCGCAAGGAAGCCGAAGGCGTCTGAGTGCGCCGTTCGGCGGGGGAATGAACGCGCGGTCGCGGTCCGCGTGTTCAAACTCGTTGCGTGTCAACGCATTGACCCTGCCGCCTCGGGCGATTGCGACATGAAGCCGTGTCCATCCGGGCACGGCTCCGCATAATGAGCGATCGCCCATAAACTAAGCACTTGATCGGATTCGCCGGCTTTGCTCCCATAGGTGCGATGAGCACGCTTCTGATTGAGACACGTCGGGCACGCCCCTCGGATTCGGTGGACATTGCCGCGATCCACGATGCGTCATGGCGTTCCGCCTATCGCGGCCTCATCCCGGGTGCCGAGCTTGAGAAGATGATCAGCCGGCGGGGGCCGGTGTGGTGGCAGTCCGCCTTGCGGCGAGGCAGCCGGGTCATCGTGCTCACCTTCGGGGACGACATTGCCGGCTACGCCAATTACGGCCGCAACCGGGCGCGCAGCCTCCCCTATGAGGGGGAGATCTATGAACTCTATCTCAAGCCGGAATATCAGGGCCTGGGCCTCGGCCGGCGTCTGTTCCGGGACGTCCGCAAGGATCTGGTCGGCGCCGGCTTCGAGGGGCTGGCGGTCTGGGCGCTGGCCGACAACGAGCCGGCGATCGGCTTCTATCGCGCTCTGGGCGGCGCCGCGGTGGCGCGCTCCTCCGAAACCTTCGGTGGGCGGGCGCTGGAGAAGATGGCTTTTGGCTGGAACGGCTGAGAGAGCCGCTTCACACTCGCGCGGCGGCGAATCGGCGCGGCTCGTGCCGTTGGAGGATGGATGAAGAGGGTATTCACATCGCATCTGGCGAGCGTGCTGGCGACGGGGTCGCTGGTGGCGGCTCTTCTGGTGCCCCCGCAGACGGCCCGCGCCAATGATGCCGGCGCGATCATCGGCGGTCTCGTGGCCGGCGCGGTGATCGGCTCTGCCGTCACCGCCTCGCAGCGGCACTATTATCGGCCGTACTATTATCCGCCGCCGGTCTATGCCCGCCCGGCCTATCCGCCGCCGCCGGTCTACGGCCCCGGCTATTGTGGGGCGCCGCCTTACCCGCCCTGCCGCACGCCTGTTCCCTATTGATCGCGGAGCCATCATGCGAGCCTCATTCCCGACGCCGCGCCGCCGCGCTGTTTTCGCGGTCGCCCTCGCAGCGGTTCTCGGCGCTCCCCTCGCCGCCGGAGCGCAGGCCCCGCCGTCCGCCCCCGAGCCCGAGGCCGCCACCCCGGCGCTGCCCGGGCCGCTGGCCTGCACGCTGACGACGGCGTTCATCTGCGAGCCGGCGAAAGGGTGTTCGCCGAGCAAGACGTTCGGCGACATCCCGCTTCCCGCCCAGATGCTGGTCGACTTCCCGCGCCAATTGCTGGCGGCGACCAGCCCGAGCGGGTTGCCGCATGTGTCGAGCATCAATTCGCTGGCCGCGGCGGGCGACGCGCTGATCGCGCAGGGCGTCGACGGTTCGATCGGGTGGGTGCTGCAGACGTCGCGAAGCGCTTCCGACCTCAGCTTCACCACCGTCGATCACGATACGGTTCTGACGGTTTTCGGGACCTGCAAGCCGCCGGCGTGAGCTGATGGCGCGCCGGCACGAGCCCGACCTTTCGGCTCGTGCCTATGCGCCCTGATCTATCTCCTCCATGCGGGCGAGAAGGGTACCGCTGTCGCCTTCGATATGGACGGTTTTGAGCCGCGCGGTGTGGCCGCGGATGACGTCGACGCGCGAGGTGGCCACGCCGGCCGCCTCGGCGATAAGGCGAACGAGGGCCGCATTCGCTTTGCCGTCCTCGGCCACCGCACTCACCCGTGCCTTCACCACCATGCGACCGTCGCTCAGAACCGCTAGCCCGTCGATGGCATCACGTCCGCCGCGGGGCGTCACCCGCAGCTGCAGCTCGACGCCACCGGCGGCCGCGCGCCAGGGGCGTGGCGTCACGCAAGATACTCGAACAGCAGCTGCCGGATGAAATAGAGGCCGAGGATGAGAATCACCGGCGAGACGTCGATGCCGCCGAGATTGGGCAGCAGGCGGCGGATGGGAGCCAGGACGGGCTCGGTGACCCGCCACAGGAATTCGCCAACGCCGCGCACGAACTGGTTGTGCGGATTGACGACGTTGAACGCGACGAGCCAGGACAGCACGGCGGAGGCGATGAGAATCCAGACGTAGAGGGTGATCAGCGTATCAATCAACCAGAGCAGCGACAGCATCGCAGGCCTCGACCGGCGCGGGAGGGAAGAGCGCGAGATGCTTAATCTGCCCGCCGCACAGCGGCAACCCCCGTCCCCGGACAACAGTGGTTCGCGTGCTTGACATTTCCGTTGGCGCGACCGTAAAAGGCCCAGCCTGACGGCCGGGGCTGTAGCTCAGATGGGAGAGCGCTGCAATCGCACTGCAGAGGTCAGGGGTTCGATTCCCCTCAGCTCCACCAGGCCGGCCTTGAATTCACGACCTGATTGATATGACCGGAAACGCTGCCGATCTCGTCGGTCGCTGCGGCGCAACCGATCCGTTCCCAGGCTCTCTGTGCGGATCGCGCCGGCCGGCGACGGCTCTCCCCACGGCGGAAAACGACGCCAGAACGGCATTCTAGCGATCGGCCCGAAGCCATCGCGATTTAGCTGCGGTATCGGACATCAAGGCTGGCCAGGCCCCGGACCCGGCTTGCTCTCGTGAGAGGGCGGCGCTGCTTCAATATGGCGGTGCGCCCGTCTCGTCCGCGCGGGCTTTCTCTGGCCGCAACCTGGTTCCGCGGCGGTTGTTCAATTCTGTAGCGTATGATCTAAAATAAGCGATGTGCCCGCGAAACCGGGCGCCCCATCGCTGGAGAGATCGTCCATGTCGGAGAAGGCCGCGTATGTTCCACCAAAGGTGTGGCGCTGGATCGGGCCGAGCGGGGGCGCGTTCGCCAACATCAACCGCCCGGTCGCAGGTGCGACCCATGACAAGGAACTTCCGGTCGGCCGGCATCCGCTCCAGCTCTACTCGCTCGGCACGCCGAACGGGCAGAAGGTCACCATCCTGCTCGAGGAGTTGCTCGCACTCGGGCATGAGGGCGCTGAATACGACGCGTGGCTGATCGAGATCGGGAAGGGTGACCAGTTCGGCTCCGGATTCGTCGCGGTCAACCCCAACTCCAAGATCCCGGCGCTGCTGGATCGCGGCGGCCCGGAGCCGATACGCGTCTTCGAATCGGGGGCCATTCTCCTCTATCTGGCGGAGAAATTCGGCGCCTTCCTGCCCCGGACGCCGGCGGCCCGGGCGGAAACGCTCTCCTGGCTGTTCTGGCAGATGGGCTCGGCGCCCTATCTCGGTGGTGGCTTCGGCCACTTCTACGCCTACGCGCCCGCCAAGATCGAATATGCGATCGATCGCTTCGCCATGGAGGTGAAGCGTCAGCTCGACGTTCTGGACCGCCGGCTGGCCGAGAACGCATTCATCGCGGGCGACGACTACACCATCGCCGATATCGCGATCTGGCCGTGGTATGGCGGGCTCGTGAAAGGGTGGCAGTATGGCGCCGCCGAGTTCCTGTCGGTGCAGGACTATGTGCATGTCCAGCGCTGGGCGGATGCCGTGTTCGCGCGGCCGGCGGTGCGGCGGGGCCGGATCGTCAACCGGCTCAGCGGCGATCCTGCCGAGCAGCTGCGCGAACGCCACGACGCCAGCGATTTCGCCGCCCTGGCCCCGGAGGGGCGGTAGGCGGCACGTTGCGTGAACGGCTGGCGGCGGGTGGTTGCCATTGCCGTGTCGGGCGAGGGGACCCGCAGCCAACCTGTCCTGCGGTTAGTGGGCAGGCGGCGATGCGCCCGCCGTGGCCGGCGGGGGGCGGCGCGGCAATAGGCGTTCCCGCAGGCGGTCCAGGTAGAGGTAAATCACCGGCGTGGTGTAGAGCGTCAGGATCTGGCTGACGACGAGGCCGCCGACGATGGCGTAGCCAAGCGGCTGGCGCAATTCCGACCCCGTGCCGTGGCCCAGCATGAGCGGCACGCCCGCGAGCAGGGCCGCGAAGGTTGTCATCAGGATCGGCCGGAACCGGAGCAGGCACGCCTCGCGGATCGCCTCGCGCGCCGGCAGGCCTTCGCCGCGCTCGCGCTCGATGGCGAAGTCGACGATCATGATCCCGTTCTTCTTGACGATGCCGATCAGCAGGATGATGCCGATCAGCGCGATGATCGAAAAGTCGAAGCCGAACATCCAGAGCATGATCAGCGCTCCGAGGCCCGCCGACGGCAGGGTCGAGAGGATGGTCAACGGGTGCACGTAGCTCTCATAGAGCACGCCGAGGATGACGTAGATCACCAGCAGTGCGGCAAGGACGAGGGCGGGTTCGCTCGCGAGGGACGACTGGAACGCCTGTGCGTTGCCCTGGAAGGTCCCGATGAGCGTCGCGGGCTTGCCGATCCCGGCTTCCGCCCGGTGGATCGCCGCTACGGCGTCACCCAGTGCGACACCGGGAGCGAGGTTGAAGGAGAGCGTCACGGCGGGAAACTGCGACTGGTGATTGATCGCCAGCGGGCTGACCGGCAGCGTCGTCCATTGCGCCAGCACGCTGAGCGGAACCTCTTCGCCGGTGAGCGGCGATTTCAGGTAGATGAGTTCCAGCGCGTGCGGCGAGTTCTGGAGGTCGGGCCTCAGCTCCAGGATCACGTGGTAACTGTTGAGCTGCGTGAAGTATTGCGTCACCTGCCGCTGGCCGAAGGCGTCATAGAGCGTGTTGTCGATGTCGGCGGGCGTGATGCCGTAGCGTGCCGCCTGGTCCCGGTCGATGGTGAGGGTCAGCGTGGCGCCGCCGTTCTGCTGGTCGGAGGCCAGGCCGGTCAATTCCGGCAGCGTCTTCAGCTTCGCCAGTAATCTGGGCGCCCAGTCACTCAGCTCGGCGATGTCGCCGTCCTGGAGCGTGTACTGAAACTGCGTACGCGCAACGCGCCCGCCCACGTTGAGGTCCTGTGCCGCCTGCAGGAACAGCGCTGCGCCTTCGACCCCCGCCAGCTTCTTCTGCAGCCGCGCTATGACCTCGAACACCGTGGCGGTGCGCTGGTCGCGGGGCTTGAGGGTTATGAAGACGCGTCCGTTGTTCACCGTCTGCCCGGCGCCGGCGCCGACACCCATGCCGACGGTGGCGACATCGGGATCGGCGGCGACGACAGCGCCCAGCGCCTGCTGCCGACGCACCATCTCGGCAAAGGATACGTCTTGAGCCGCTTCCGAGACGCCGATGATCAGCCCCGTATCCTGAAGCGGGAAGAAACCTTTCGGGATTGCATAGAAGAGGGCGCCGGTCGCCGTCACCGCGGCGAGAAAGATTGCGAGCGTGGTCCGCTGATGGTCGAGCGCCGCATCGAGGCTGCGGCGATAGAAGTTGAGCATCGCCTCGAACACGGCTTCGGAAGCGCCGTAGAGCCGCCCATGCGGTGTCGCCTGCTTCGGCTTCAGAAACAGCGCGCACAGGGTCGGCGTCAGCGTCAGCGAGACGAAGGCCGACACTCCGATGGCGATGGTCACGGTGACCGCGAACTCCCGGAACAGCCGGCCGACCAGCCCGCCCATCAGGAGGAGCGGGATGAAGACGGCGATGAGCGAGAGGCTGATGGAGAGTATGGTGAAGCCGATCTCCGCCGAACCGTCGAGTGCCGCCTGAAGCGGCGTCTTGCCCATGTCGAGATGACGTTCGATGTTCTCCAGCATCACGATGGCATCGTCGACGACGAAGCCGACCGCGATGGACAGACCCATCAGCGAGAGGTTGTCGAGGCTGTAGCCGAGCGCATACATCGCCGCGAAGGTGCCCACCACCGCGAGCGGCACGGCGATGGCGGGGATCACCGTCGCCCGGAGGTTGCGCAGGAAGACGAAGATCACCGCGACGACCAGGACGATGGTGATCATCAGCGTCTTCTCGACGTCATCGACCGAGGCGCGGATGGTCCCGGTCCGGTCGCTCAGGATGGAGAGGTCGAGCCCGGCCGGCGCGGTGGCGAGCAGCACCGGCAGCTGCGCCCGGATCCGGTCGACCGTGTCGATGACGTTGGCGCCGGGGAGCTTGAAGACCGGCAGGAGGATGGCGCGCTCGCCGTTCGCGAATGCCGCCAACTGGTCGTTCTCGGGCGCGTCGATGGCGGTGCCGATGTCGCGCACGCGCACCGGTGCGCCGTCGCGCCATGCGAGTATGGCGTCGAGCCAGGGTTCCGCGCTGGTGAGCTGGTCGTTGTCGAGGAGAGTGAAGGTGCGGCTGTGGCCCTGCACGGTTCCCTTCGCACCGTTCAGCGTATTGCTCACGATCGCGCCGCGGACCGCCTCCAGCGACAGGCCGAGATTGGCGATCTTGGCTGGATCGACCTGGATGCGCACGGAAGGCTTCTGCTGGCCGAAGACGGAGACCTGACCGACGCCGGGGACCTGGCTGATGTGCTGCTGCAGGATGTTCTCGGCGAAGTCGTCGACCTGCGTGATCGGCAGCGTCTTCGACTTCAGCGCGAGGACGAGGATGGGTGGATCGGCAGGGTTCACCTTGCGGTAGGTGGGCGGCGCCGGCAGGTTGGTCGGCAACTGGCCTCCCGCGGCGTTGATCGCGGTCTGGACATCCTGCGCCGCGGCGTTGATGTCCGTCTCGAGGCTGAACTGGAGGGTGATCGCCGAATTGCCCAGCGTGGATATCGAGGTCATCTGCGCGAGACCGGGTATCTCGCCGAACTGGCGTTCCAGCGGCTGCGTCACCGAGGAGGCGATGATCTGCGGGCTGGCGCCGGGCAGCTGGGTCGAGACCTGGAGCGTGGGGAAGTCGACCTCCGGGAGCGGGGCCACCGGCAATTGCGGAAAGGCCGCGGCGCCGATGGCGAGCAGGCCGGCCATCAGCAGCGAGGTGCCGATGGGGTGGCGGATGAACCAGGCGGACAGCGACATGAACTTCACTCCGCGGGGGGCGCTGGAGTGGACGCGCTCACGCGCGTCCCCGGTGCGAGGCGGTACTGGCCGTGCACCACGACGCGCGTTCCGGGCTCCAGCCCGCTTGCGATGACCGCGATGCCCTGGGCGATCGGCCCCGTAACCACCGGCGCCGGCGTAACGCGGTCATCGTCCCCGACAACGAAGACAAATGTCCCCTCGGGGCCGCGCATGATCGCATCGGAGGGCACGGTGACGGCGCCGGGGATACGGGACATGCGGATGCGGGCCTCGACAGACTGGCCGGGCCATAGCCGGTCCTGCACATTGGGGAAGGTCGACTTCACGCGCAGCGTGCCGCTCTGCGGGTCGATCTGATTGTCCACCAGCGTGACCGTGCCGGTATCCAGCACGCTGCCGTCGCCGCGTGCGTGGGCTTCCACCTCGACGGGGCCTGCGGCCAGCGCGGCGCGGAGAGCCGGAACTTCGCTCTCCGGTACGGTCGAGATGACGCTGATGGGGTGGAGCTGGTTGATGACCACGAGCCCGCCGGCGTCGGCGGCGTGCACGATGTTGCCCTGATCGACCAGACGGATGCCGAGGCGACCGTCCAGCGGGGCATGGATCTGGGTGTAGGAAAGCTCAGTCTGCGCGGCGCTGATCAGCGCCTTGTCCTGCATGATCTGGGCTTCCAGCTGCGCAACCGTGCTCTGCTGGGTATCCACGGCCTGCTGGCTGGCGAACTGGTCCTTGCCGAGCTGCAAATCGCGCTGGAGGATGAGCCGGGCATTGGCGAGCGACGCCGTATCCTGCTGCAGGCGCGCCGTGGCCTGATCGAGCGCCGCTTCGAAGCTGCGCGGATCGATGACCGCGAGCAGATCGCCCTTCCGGACATCGGCGCCTTCCGTGAACAGGACCTGCAGCAGTTCGCCGTCGACGCGCGTGTGCACGGTGACGCTGTTGAAGGGGGCGACCGTGCCGAGATCCACCCGGTAGACCGGCACGTCGCGCCGCGTGGCGAGGCCCACCTCGACCGGCACCAGGGGCGAAGCCGCGGTCGTCGTCGCGGATGTCCCCGCAGGGGCCTGCGCCACGCTCTCGTGCCAGAGGCCATAGCCGGCGGCACAGACCACGAGAGAGAGAGCGGCAACAGAAAGACGGCGCATCGGGAAAGCTCCGCGCAGGGATCATTCGCCTCAGACTGCCCCGGCGCGTCCCCGGCTTCTTTCAGGAAAGCCGGGGCCGTCGTCGCCGCATGCCATACCTAGGTATGCGTCCGCCAAACCCATCATACGACCGGGCAAACCCACGTAGAATGGTCCCGCTTGGGCACCTCCCTATCCTGTGAACACCGCAAGCCGATGCCTCAGGGCGTGTCGGGGCGCCGCGGCCGAGACGGGATAGATGAGGGGGACGCGCCCCCGACTTCCGGATCGTGCCGCGTGCCACCGCGATCGGCTCCGCCCGTTTGCTCGTGGAGGATCCAAGGCCATGTCGTTTCACGTCGCCCCGCCGCTCGCCGGCACTCCCGCCCTCGCTTCCGCCGATCGCCACGTGTCGCTCGACACCGGGGCACCGGCCCTTCATCTCGATCGCCTCGGCGTCGTGCTCGCCCTTTCCCCCGCGGTGGCCGGCATCCGGATCGGCGTCGAGCCTGCCGCCCCGGAGATGACGGAACTCGACGATCCCATCGTGGCCAAGCTCCGGCAGGCGCTCGAAAATGCCGAGCAGCGCAGCGAGTTCGGCGATGTCTACGCGGATGCGGTGAAGCTCGCTCTTGCCGCGCGGCTGCTGACCCTGCGCGCGCCGTCTATCGAGCAGGCGGTTGTTGAGCCCCAGGCCCCGGTCCGGCCTGCTCCCCTCGAGCGGCCCCGCTCCGGCCTGCAGAAGTGGCGCCTGAAGCGGGTTGTCGACTACATCGACGCCCATCTCGGCGAGAGCGTCACGCTGGGCGGAATGGCCGCCGCCGCGGGTCTTAGCCGCATGCATTTCGCCGCCCAGTTCCGGGTGACCACCGGCGTGCGGCCGCACGAATTCCTGCTCCGCCGGCGCATCGAGCGCGCACAGGCACTGATGCTGGAGACGCGGGAGCCGCTGGTTCAGGTCGCGCTCGCGGTCGGCTTCCAGACCCAGGCGCACTTCACCAGCGTGTTCCGCCGCTTCGTCGGCGACACGCCCTATCAGTGGCGCTGTGCCCAGCGCGCCGCGGCCTGATCCCCTCCCGATCCACCGACAGGAAACCGTCATGGGCATCGTCAAGACGATCCGTCCCTATCATCATCCGGCCGGCGGCTGGGGCGCGCTGAAAGCGATGGGCACGGCGCTCGCCGAACAGGACATTGCCGTCTCCGGCATGGCCTTGCTGGCCCGCATGAACCAGCCCGGCGGGTTCGATTGCCCCGGCTGCGGCTGGGCCGACCCCAAGCACACCTCGCCGTTCGAATATTGCGAGAACGGCGGCAAGGCGGTGGCCTGGGAAGCGACCGCCAAGCGCTGCACGCCCGCGTTCTTCGCCTCCCACACCGTGACCGAATTGTCGCGCTGGAGCGACTACGAGCTCGAGATGGTGGGCCGGCTCACCCACCCGATGCGCTATGCGGCCGAGAGCGACACCTATGTCCCGGTGAGCTGGGACGAGGCCTTCGCGCTTGTCGGTCGCCACCTCAACGCCCTGCCCAGTCCCGACATGGCGGATTTTTACACCTCCGGGCGTGCCTCGAACGAGGCCGCGTTCCTCTATCAGCTCTTCGCCCGTGAATACGGCACGAACAATTTCCCCGACTGCTCGAACATGTGCCACGAGGCGACCAGCGTCGGGCTGCCGCAATCGATCGGCGTCGGCAAGGGCACGGTCCTGCTGGAGGACTTCGAGAAGGCCGATGCCATCTTCATCTTCGGCCAGAATCCCGGCACCAACTCGCCGCGCATGATGACCGACCTCCGCAATGCCTCCCGGCGTGGCGCCACCATCATGTCGTTCAATCCCTTCCGCGAGCGCGCGCTGGAGCGCTTCCAGGCGCCGCAGAACCCCGTGGAAATGGCGACGCTCACCTCGACGCCGATCTCCTCGCAGCTGTTCCAGGTGCGGGTGGGCGGCGACGTCGCGCTGCTCAAGGGCATGATGAAGTGGCTCGTCGAAGCCGACCGCCAAGCGCGGGCGGAAGAACGGCAACTCGTGCTGGACTGGGACTTCATCGGCGGCCACACCACCGGTATCGAGGCCCTGATCGCTGATCTCGACGCGACGGACTGGGACGCCATCGAACGCAAGTCCGGTCTGTCGCGGGCCGATATCGAGGTGGCGGCCAGCGCGTATGCACGCGCCGAGCGGACGATCCTCGTCTACGGCATGGGCATCACCCAGCACGTCCACGGCGCCCAGAACGTCCAGCAACTGGCGAATCTCGCGCTGCTCCGCGGCAATATCGGCCGCGAGGGTGCCGGCCTCTGCCCGGTTCGCGGCCACTCCAACGTTCAGGGGGACCGCACTGTCGGCATCACCGAGGTGCCGACCGCGGAATTCCTGGATCGGCTCGAGGGTCGGTTCGGCTTCAAGGCCCCGCGCAAGCACGGCCATAACGTGGTGACCGGCCTCGAGGCGATGATCCGGGGCGAGGTCAAGGTGTTCATCGGCCTCGGTGGCAACATCGCCGCCGCCATCCCCGACTGGCAGGCGACGCAGAAGGCGATGCGCGGCCTCGACCTCACCGTCCATATCTCGACCAAGCTCAACCGCAGCCATCTCGTCCATGGCCGCGATGCGCTGATCCTGCCCTGCCTCGGCCGTACCGAACTCGACCAGCAGGCGACCGGTCCGCAATCGGTGACGGTCGAGGATTCCATGTCGATGGTGCACGCCTCCACCGGGCTGCGTCCGCCCGCCTCGCCCTATCTGAAGAGCGAGCCGGCGATCATCGCCGGGATGGCGCGCGCGACGCTCGGCGATCGCTCCAAGGTCGCCTGGGAGGCGTTGGTCGCCGACTATGCGCGGATCCGCACGGACATCGAGGCGGTTTTCCCGATCTTCCAGGGCTACAACGTGCGCATCAAGCAACCCGGCGGCTTCCACCTCACCTCGCTCGCCCGCGAACGGATCTGGGCGACGGCGTCGGGCAAGGCGAGCTTCCTCGTCTGCACCGGGCTGCGCGAGGACCCGACCGTCACGGATCCCGACGCGCTGTGGCTGACCACCATCCGCAGCCACGACCAGTACAATACCACCCTCTATTCCCTCTCCGACCGCTACCGCGGCGTCTACGGCCAGCGCGACGTCATCTTCCTCAACGAGGCCGAGATGGCACGGCGGGGCCTGAAGGCCGACGACCGCGTCGACATCGTCACCCTGTCGACCGATGGGATCGAGCGAGCCGTGCGCGGCTTCAAGGTGGTGCCCTACGCCTTCCCGGCGGCGAGCTGCGCCGCCTACTACCCGGAGGCCAATCCGCTCGTGCCGCTCTACGCGCACGACCCCCAGAGCTTCACCCCCGCCTCGAAGGGCGTGCCGGTGCGTCTCGTGAAGAGCGCCGGCCAGACGGGAGCAATGTAACCATGGATGCCGTCGATCTCGCGCGCGCGCAATTCGCCTTCACCGTCGGCTTCCACATCCTGTGGCCGACCATGACCATCGGCCTTGCCTGGTTCGTCACCCTGCTCAGCTTCCTGTGGTGGCGCACCGGAAATGTCCTTTATCGGGATCTGATGCGGTTCTGGTCCCGCATCTTCGCCCTCGGCTTCGGGGTCGGCGTCGTCACCGGCGTCGTCATCAGCTACGAGATCGGAGCCAACTGGGCCGGCTTCTCGCGGTCCGTGGCGAACATCATCGGCCCCTTCTTCATGTACGAGACGCTGACGGCCTTCTTCCTCGAGGCCGGCTTCATCGGCATCGTGCTGATGGGCGAGGGCAGGGTCTCGAAGGCGGCGCATTTCGTCGCCTGCCTGATGGTCGCCTGTGGCGCGCTGTTCAGTGCCACGTGGATCATCGCCTCGAACAGTTTCATGCAGACGCCGGGCGGCGCCGTGCCCGACGCGCAGGGCGTCTTCCACGTGACCGACTGGTGGCAGGCGATCTTCACCTCGTCCTTCCCCTACCGCCTCGCGCACATGGTCTGCGCCAGCTTCGTCACCGACGCCTTCGTGGTGGCGGGTGTCTCGGCGTTTCACCTGTGGAGGGGGCGGCATGTCGCGGCTTCGCGCAAGGCGCTCTCGCTGGCGATGTGGCTGGCGCTCATCCTCACGCCCACCCAGATCCTGCTGGGCGACCTGCATGGCCGCAACACGCTGAAGGAACAGCCGGTGAAGCTCGCCGCCATGGAAGGCCTCTGGGACACCACGAGGGGGCCGGCCATGACCGTCATCGGCTGGCCGGACCAGGAAGCGCAGCGCACTCTCTATGCGATCGACATCCCTCATCTCGCCAGCCTCTATCTCACCCATAGCTGGGACGGCGAGGTGACGGGCCTCAAATCGGTGCCGCCGGCCGACCAGCCCAACGTGCCGGTGGTGTTCTTTGCCTTCCGCATCATGGCCGGCATCGGTGTCGCGCTGCTCGCCCTTGCCGTGACGGGGCTCGTGCTGCGCCTGCGCGGCCGGCTCTACGAGACCCGCTGGTTCCAGTTCGCGGCGATGGCGGCGACGCCGCTCGGCTTTCTCGCCGTGCTCGCCGGCTGGACGGTGACCGAAGCCGGGCGTCAGCCCTGGGTGGTCTACGGCCACCTGCGCACGGTCGACGCGGTCGCTCCGGTGACCGCGGGTGCGGTGACGACGAGCTTTGTCATCTTCGTGCTCGTCTACAACCTGCTGCTGCTCGCCTTCCTGTGGTTCGCGGGCCGGCTCGCACTCCGGGGCCCGACCGACGAGACCCCGTCGCGGCCGGAGCATCCGGGCCTCGACCGGACCAATGCCCGACTGTTCGCCGATGAAACTGTTCCCGGACCGGCGTCCGCCGCCGGCCATGCCGGAGCCTGAGCCATGACCCATCTGTTTCTTGCCGAGCATGTTCCGCTGATCTTCGCCGCGGTCGCCGCCTTCTGTGTCGTCGTCTATGTGCTCGCGGACGGCCTCGACCTTGGCGTCGGCATCCTGTTCCTCCTCGCGCCGCGCGAGGAGGACCGCGACCTGATGATGGAATCGATCGAACCGGTCTGGGACGGCAACGAGACCTGGCTGGTGATGGGGGGAACGCTCCTGCTGGCGGCGTTCCCGGCCGGCTACTATGTGCTGCTGCCGGCTTTCTACCTGCCGGTGATGTTCATGCTGTTCGCGCTGATCTTCCGGGGCGTCGCCTTCGGCTTCCGGCTCCAGGCGACCCAGTTCCGTTATCTCTGGGACATCGCCTTCTCGGCCGGCTCGGTGCTGGCGACGTTCTGCCAAGGGTTGATCCTGGGAGGCCTGATCAACGGGGTGCCGGTTTCCAACGGCATGTTCTCCGGGGGGCCGTTCAGTTTTCTCAGCCTTCTCGGCGTGCTGTGCGGCGTCGGCCTGGTCGGCGGCTATGCGCTGATCGGCGCCGGCTGGCTGATCTGGAAGACCAGCGGTGCGACGCAGGTCTTCGCGCGGGAGGTGACGCAATCCGCCCTGATCCTCACCGCCGTGATGATGGCGGTGGTGAGCGCGTGGAGCGCCTGGAGCGTTCCGGAGGTCGCGGCGCGCTGGTTTTCGTTCCCGAACCTGCTGGTGCTGGCGCCGGTGCCGCTGGTCACCATCGGTGTGATCGTCGCCATCGCCCGCGGCCTGTGGGAGGGCGCGGAGATGCGGACGTTCCTGCTGGCGCTGGCGCTGTTCGCGCTTGGCCTCATCGGGCTCGTCGTGAGCCTGTGGCCCTATGTCGTGCCGCGCAGCGTCACCGTGTGGGACGGCGTGGCCGATCCGCAGACGCTGGCCTTCATTTCGGTCGGGCTGGTCGTCATCCTGCCGATCGTGCTGGCCTACCAGGCCCATGCCTACTGGGTCTTCCGCGGCAAGGTGACGAGCCACACCGGTGGCTATGGCGGTCCGGCGGCGTGATGTCCCGACACTATACGACCCGATCCGAAACGTCGGATCGGGTCGTGGTACCGTGCAAAGGAACGCTAGGCCGCGCGGGATGCGGCAGCCGGGGTCGTGTCAGAGTGGCGGATCTCCGTGCCCAGCACCTTCAGGCAGTCACGCATGAAGGCGGCCAGCGCCGTCCAGCCCTTGGCGGAGACCATGTTGCCATCGATCAGCGAGTCGGTCGGCGAAAGATCGACATAGGTGCCGCCGGCAAGGCGCACTTCCGGCTCGCAGGCGCCAAGCGCGCCGACGCGCTTGCCGGTCACCACGCCATCCACGGCAATGAGAATCTGCACGCCATGGCAGATCGTGAAGATCGGTTTGCCGGCTTCATGGAAGTGGCGGACGATCGCCTGGATGCGCTTGTCGGTGCGGATGTATTCCGGCCCGCGTCCGCCAGCGCAATAGACGGCATCATATTCCTCGGGCCGCACCTCCGAAAAGGTCTTGTTGATGTCGGCGAGGTGGCCGTAACGCTCGATGTATGTCTGGTGCCCCTCGAAATCGTGCAGCGAGGTCTGGATCTTGTCGCCGGCCTTCTTGTCGGGGCAGATGACGTGGACGGTGTGACCCACCGCTTCCATCCCCTGCTGGAACACGAAGATCTCGTATTCCTCGGTGAACTCGCCGGTCAGCATCAGGATTTTCTTGCCGGGCATGGTGATTTCCTCCGTCGGTGTTTCCGGTCGTCGTTCAGAAGGGCGAATCCGGGAAATAGTATTCATCGGCGTTCTGCTTGGTGATCAGCGGCGCGTCGAGCTTGAGGGCGCCGCGCACGGGGGCGTGGCCAGCGAGATGGGCGGCCGTCAGGTATATGGCGGTCTTGATCATCGAGGGCGGGTAAGGGGTCTCGACCGGGGTGACCGGGTCGCCCGCCTTCACCTTCTCGATGATCTCCTTCATGCCGTTGCCGCCCAGCGCGAACTTGATCTCCTTGCGTCCCGACTGCTTGATGGCCTCCAGCACGCCGAGCAGCATGTCGTCGTCGTTCGCCCACACCGCGTCGATCTGCGGATACTTGGCGAGGTAGTCCTGCATCAGCTTGAAGGCCTCGTCACTGTTCCAGTTGGCGTACTGGATGTCGAGGATCTTCAGGTCCGAGCCGGCGATGCCGTCCTTGAAGCCCTTGATGCGCTCGTCGTCGATCACGGTCGGAATGCCGCGCAGCACGACGAGATTGCCCTTGCCGCCCATCTTCTCGACGAGGAACTTCGCCGTGTTGTAGCCCACCGCGATGTTGTCGCCGGCGACGTAGAGATCCTGGATGTGCGGATCGTTCAGGCCGCGGTCGACCACGGTGATGAAGGTGCCCTTGTCCTTGATCGCCTTGACCGGAGTGGTCAGTTCTTCCGAACTGTGCGGCAGGATGACGAGGGCGTCGAGCTTGCGGGTTGCGGAGAGATCCTCGATCGCGCCCACCTGGGCACTCGCCGAGGGCGACGTCTTCACGACGACGTCGAGTTCGGGGAACGCCTTGTTGATTTCCTTGGCGGCGGCGTTCGCGTGGTAGACCACGCCCGCCGTCCAGCCGTGATCGGCGGCGGGGATCGATACGGCGATCGTCTTCTTCTCGGCGGCGGAAGCCGGGCCGGCGGCCAGAAGCGCCGTGGCGACGCTGGTGGCCAGCAGAATAGTCCTGAGCATGCGTTTCCTCCGTTGATGCGGCAGTCATGTTTGAAGCCCGGCGCGTCGCGGCTGCCTCGCACGCGCCCGCTTTCTGTTCCGGCTACCTTTTCGACATCCGCTGCACGAGCATGGCGATGATGATGATCACGCCCTGCACGGCGGCGACGAGGTATTCGGAGACGAAGTCGGACAGGACCATCAGATTGGCGATGAACTCGAGGATCACCGCACCGGCGACGGTGCCCCAGACGCGCCCCTTGCCGCCGCGCAGGGCGGTGCCACCGATCACCACCGCGGTGATGACCTGGAGCTCCCACAACAGGCCCGTGGTCGGCGTCGCGGCGCCGAGCCGGGGGACGTAGCAGATGGCGGCGATGGCGACGCAGGCGCCCTGGATCACGAAGGCGGCGGTGCGGACCCGGGCTACCGAGATGCCGGAATAGCGCGCGACATCCTCGTTCGCTCCGACCGCCACGCAGCGCCGTCCGTAGCGCGTGCGATACAGCAGCCAGGTGGCGGCGAGCGCGACCGCGAGCGACACCAGGATCGGGATCGGGACGCCGAGAAAGTCGCCGAAATAGACCGGGCGATACGCCTCGCGCAGGCTGCGGTCGATGGTGACGGTGCCGCCGTCGGTCAGGTAGGTGATCAGCGCGCGGAAGATACCCATCGTGCCGAGCGTGGCAATGAACGGCTCGATGCGTCCGACCGTCACGATGAGGCCGTTCAACAGTCCGCAGGCGATGCCGGTGATGAGCGCGACGCCCATTCCGAAGGGGATCGCCGCCGTCCCGAGCGTCGGCGCCATCCAGTTCATGAACAGGATCATCACGCCGGTGATGAAGGCCGCCATCGAGCCCACCGACAGGTCGAGGCCGCCGGAGGAGATCACGAAGGTGGCGCCGATCGCGATGATGGCGATGAAGGCGCTGCGGGTGACGACATTGGCGATGTTGTTCGCTGACAGGAAGTCCGGATTGATCAGGAAGCCCAGCGCGATCAGTGCCGCGAGCGCGATGAACGGGCCGGCGTCCCCCCAGCCGAGCGACCAGCCCTGGGAGGTCGCGCGCGGCGGCGTGGCGGCGATATCAGCCATGAGGTCGATCCTCCGCATGTCGTGTGTTGACCCCGTTGGCGCGGGGGGAGCTGCTGGTTGCGAGCAGCGCGACGTTGTGTTCGTCCATGGCCTCGCCCTCGAGTTCGCCGTTGAGGCGGCCGGCGCGCATGACCAGGATGCGGTCGCACAGCCCGATCAGTTCCTGCATCTCCGAGGAGATCACGATGCAGGACTTGCCCTGGCGCACCAGCGACTGGATGAAGGCGTAGATCTGGCTCTTGTTGGCGATGTCGATCCCGCGGGTGGGCTCGTCGACGATGACGATCGAGGGGTCGTTGAGCATCACCTTGGCCAGCAGCAGCTTCTGCTGGTTGCCGCCGGAGAGCTGGCCGGCCTTCACATCGGGACTGCGCAGGCGGATGTCGTAGCTGCGGATCGTCTCGTCCAGCAGCTGCGCTTCCCGGCGCAGATCGAGGCCGAGGCCGGCATGGACCCGCGGCAGGGCGGCGAGGGTCAGGTTCGGTGCGAGCTTCTCCTGGAGCAGGAGCCCCTTGTTCTTGCGGTCCTCGGTGAGATAGCCGATGCCGGCCGCGATCGCCTCCGCCGGATTCCGGATCGTCACCGGCCGGCCGTGCAGGCGGATGGCCCGGAAGGTGGCGGGGCGCAGGCCGACCAGCCCTTCGAACAGCTCCGTGCGACCGGCACCGATCATGCCGGCGAGGCCGAGTATCTCGCCTCCGCGCAGGGTCAGGGAGACGTCCTGGACGAAGCCGGGCACATGGGCGCCCTCGATCTCGAGCGCGGGCGCGGCGAGGTCGCGCGTGAGTTTCGGCGGGTAGAAATTGGCGAACTCGCGGCCCACCATCAGGCTCGCCATGCGCGTGGTCGAGAGGCCTGCGGCGATGTGCGTCCCGACCATCCGGCCATCGCGCAGCACGGTCACGCGGTCGGCGATGCGCTCCACCTCGTCGAGCCGGTGGCTGATGTAGAGCACCGCAACGCCGCGTCGCTTGAGCCCGACGATGATGTCGAGCAGCGGATCGACCTCGTCATGCGTCAGGACCGCCGTCGGCTCGTCGAAGATGACGACCCGATGGTCGTCCAGCAGGGCCTTGGCGATCTGGACCAGCTGGCGGTTTGCCAGCGAGAGATCGCGCACGAGGTCCGTCGGACGCGCGCGGCACCCGATCTCCGCCAGTTTCGCCGCCGCGCCCGCGCGCATCGCCCGCTCGTCGAGCATGCCGTGGCGGGTGATTTCGCGGCCGAGGAAGATGTTCTCGACGACCGTCAGTCCTTCGGCGAGCAGGATCTCCTGATGGACCAACGCGATGCCGGCGGCGTGCGCGTCGGCGGCGCGGCCGAAGGCCACCGGCGTGCCGTCCATGACCAGCGTGCCCTCGTCGGGCTTCAGATAGCCCGCGAGCAGGCGCATCAGCGTCGACTTGCCGGCGCCGTTCTCGCCGATCACCGCATGTATCTCGCCCGGCACGATGTCGATCGAGACGTCGGAGAGGACGGTGACGCCGCCAAAGCGCTTGGCGAGACGCTCGGCCCGCAGAAGCGGCGCGGCAGTCACGGCAGGGGAGGGGGCGGCCGACGCGGGATTCATCAGTCGAACGCCGGGATGAGGCGGTCGCGGGAGTGCTCGACATGCGCCCGCATCGCGATTGCCGCGGCATCGGGGTCCTTCGCGGCGAAGGCATCGAGGATGGCGGCGTGCTCGTCGAGTGCCTCCTCGGTGACCCGCGAATGGAACATCAGGCGGAAGATATGGAAATGCGTGTGCTGGTGGGCGAGCATCTCGCGGATGAGCTCGTTGCCGGCCGCCTGCAGGATGAGATCGTGGAAGATCGCGTCCTGCCGGGCGAACTGGGAGTAGCGCGTGCGTTCGTCCGCGCTTCCACCGCGCGACATGACGCCGGCGGCCTCGGTGACGGCACGCAGCGTCTTCGCATCCATGGCGAGCGCGGCGCGGCGGGCCGCGTCGGGCTCGAGCAGCAGGCGGAAGTCGTAGAGTTCGTCGAACCGCCGCCGCGTGATCTGGGGGGCCGCGCTGTAGCCGATGAGGTGCGTCTTGACCACCAGGCCTTCGCCCTCCAGCCGCCCCAGCGCCTCGCGGATCGGGGTCTGCGAGACGTTCAGCTCGCGGGCGAGATTGTCGACCGTGATGCGGGCGCCAGGGGCGATCCGGAGTGCCATCAGCCGGGCGAAGATGGCCTCATAGACCTCTTCGGCAAGGCTGGCGGCGCGATGGATCGCGTGGGGGCGCTCGGTCTCGCGGGAGGTGGGGAGCGGGTTCTGGCTGCGCACGGTCTGGCCTCTTGACAATGGCCATGAGCTAGCATGATCTTCAGCGCCGTGCAATACGATATCCTATACGATTTCATATAGGATTTTGTTATCTCCTTGAATTCGAACCCCTAAATCGAAGGCACATGCCCGTGGACCTGTTCGCCGCCATCCGGCTGCCGCCGGAAATCCTGTTCGGAAACGGCCAGCGCAAGGCCGTGCCGGATATCGCCCGGCGCCTCGGGTCGCGGGTGCTGATCTGCACGGATCAGCGCTTCGCCGGCTCGCAGCCCTTCGACGAGATGATCCGGGGGCTGCGCGAGGCCGGACTGGCGATTCTCGTTCATGATCGCACCGAGCCCGACCTGCCGCGCGACTCGGCTGCCGAATGCGCCGAGGCGGCGCGCAGCTTCGCGCCCGATGTCGTCATTGGCGCGGGGGGCGGCAGCTGCCTCGACATGGCGAAGTGCGCGGCGCTGCTGCTCAGCCATGGCGGACGTCTGCCGGACTATTACGGCGAGCTGAAAGTGCCCGGCCCGGTGCTGCCGGTGATCGCGCTGCCGACGACCGCCGGCACCGGCTCGGAAGCCACCCCGGTGGCGGTGATCTCCGATCCCGACCGCACGCTGAAGATCGGCGTTTCCAGCCCTTACCTCATTCCCGCGGCTGCGGTCTGCGATCCCGAGCTGACGCTGACCTGCCCGCCGGCCCTCACCGCCATCGCCGGCGCCGACGCGCTCACCCATGCGATCGAAGCCTTCACCGCCGGTCGCCGCGCCCCGTCATCTGAGCTCCCTCAGAAGCATGTCTTCATCGGCAAGTCCGCGCTGACCGATCATTTCGCGCTGCTGGCCATTCGGCTGCTCGGCCGCAGCCTGGAGCGCGCCTGGCGCGATGGAGCCGACGCGGACGCGCGTGCGGAGGTGATGATGGGCGCTCTGGCGGCAGGCTGTGCCTTTGGTACGGCGGGCACGGCGGCGGCCCATGCCATCCAGTATCCGGTCGGCGCGCTCACCCACACGCCGCACGGGCTCGGCGTCGCGACGCTGCTGCCCTATGTGATGCGCTTCAATCGCGATGCGGCGCTCGACGAGATGGCGGAGATTGCGCGCGCCCTGGGCGCCGGCGATCCGGCCGGGTCGCGCGAGGCGCTGGCGGATGCCGCGATCGCGGAGGTGGCGCGACTGTTCGCGGCGATCGGCATCCCCCCGACCCTGGCCGAACTCGGCCTGCCGGAAGAGCGCCTCGCCTGGACGGCCGAGCAGGCCCTCGGTGTCGAGCGGCTGATCAAGAACAATCCGCGCCCCTTCACCCCCGCCGACATGCGCGACCTGCTCGACGTGGCCTATCGCGGAGACGCCGCCGAGACCCCTCGCCATCTCCTCACCACGGATCAACTCGCATGAACGTCGCAGCCCCCCTTGCCGGGTCGATGATGCCCGGCTCCCCGCAGATCGATCCGGCCGCCTGCGCGCTGGGCTTTCGTATCGGCGGCGTCTGGACATGGCCCGAGGGGCGTGGCGCCATTCCGGTGGTCGACCCTTCCGATGAAACCGTCCTCGCCGAAGTCGCCGATGCGACGCCGGACGACGCCCTCGCCGCGGTCGAGGCGGCGGCAGCGGCAGCGGCCGGCTGGCGGGCGACCCCGCCGCGTCGGCGGGCCGAGGTGCTGCGCCGCTGCTTCGAACTGATGAGCGCCCGCAGCGAGGCACTCGCGCGGCTGATCTCGCTGGAAAACGGCAAGGCGCTCTCGGATGCCCGCGGCGAAGTCGCCTATGCCGCGGAGTTCTTCCGTTGGAATGCGGAGGAGGCCGTGCGGATCAGCGGCGATTTCGCGCTGTCGCCGGCGGGCGGCAACCATATCATCGTCGACTACGAGCCGATCGGCATCTGCGTGCTGATCACGCCGTGGAACTTTCCGGCGGCGATGGCGACCCGCAAGATCGCCCCGGCGCTGGCGGCGGGCTGCACCGTCGTATTGAAACCGGCGAGCGAGACCCCGCTGACCGCCTATGCGCTCGCGGCGATCTACGAGGAGGCCGGCGTGCCGCCCGGCGTCGTCAATGTCCTCACCACCTCCGCGCCCGGACCGGTGACCGCCGCCATGCTGGATGATCCGAGGGTGCGCAAGTTGTCCTTCACCGGCTCCACGCCGGTGGGGCGCAGGCTTCTCGCGGAGGCGGCCCGATCGGTGGTGAGCTGTTCCATGGAACTCGGCGGCAATGCGCCGCTCATCGTGTTCGACGATGCCGATCTCGAGGTCGCGCTGGAAGGCGCCATGCTCGCGAAGATGCGCAACGCCGGCGAGGCCTGCACGGCGGCCAACCGCATCTATGTCCAGGCTGGCATACATGACCGCTTCGTGGCCGAGTTGACCACGCGAATGGCCGGCCTGAAGGTCGGGCCCGGCGTCGAACCCTCAACCCAGTGCGGCCCGATGATCACCCGAGCCGCAGTCGAGAAGATCGAGCGTCTCGTGGCCGATGCGCAGGAGCGCGGAGCACGGCTGCTGTGCGGCGGCGCGCGGCCCGAGGGGCCCGGCTTCTTCTACCCGCCGACGGTGCTGGTTGACGTGCCGGTGGCCGCGGCGATGAGCTGCGAGGAGATATTCGGCCCCGTTGCGGCGGTAAGCCGCTTCGAGACCGAGCCGGAGGCGATCGCACTGGCGAACGACACCGAGTACGGCCTTGCCGCCTATGTCTTCACGCGCGACCTCGCCCGCGGCATAAGGGTGGCCCGGCAGATCGAGACCGGCATGGTGGGGCTGAACCGAGGGCTGGTGTCGGATCCGGCCGCGCCGTTCGGCGGGATGAAGCAGAGCGGCCTGGGACGGGAGGGCGGTGCGCATGGCGTGCTCGAGTTTCTCGAACCGAAATACATCGCGACCACGCTCTAGCGGCTGACCCGACATATGGCCGATCCGTTCCGTACCCGCGACCATGTGCCCGACTTCGACCGGCATGTCGCCGCCTATGCCGAACGCAGCGCCCAAGCGCGGGCACGTCTGCCGCTGAAGGCGGACATCGCCTACGGGCCGGCGCCGGGGGAGAGGCTCGATCTCTTCTTTCCCCCGCGGGGTGCGGCGACAGGCGCCGTGCACATGTTCGTCCATGGCGGCTATTGGCGCATGTTCGCGAAGGAGGATTTCTCCTTCGTCGCCGAGACCGTCACCGCCGCCGGCGCGATCGCGGCGATCATCGACTACGACCTGATGCCCGCCGTGCGGCTGGAGACGGTTGTCGCGCAGGTTCGGCGCGCCCGCGACTGGCTTCGCGATCACGCTGCCGCGCATGGCGGGAACCCGGATCGGCTGACGGTGAGCGGCCATTCCGCCGGCGCCCATCTGTGCGCGCTGCTGATGGATCTGGGCCAGCCAGCCGAGGCGCTGCGGGGCGCGCTGCTGCTCAGTGGACTCTACGACCTCGCGCGGCTGCAGTCCTCGTTTCTCCGCGACCTCATCGCGCTGCGCGACGACGAGGTGGCGCGGTTCAGCCCGCTCCGCCTGCGCTATGGCGCGGGTCCGGCCGTGACGGTCCTGACGGGCGAAAAGGAAACGCCGCCGTTCCATCTTCAGGCCGAGGCGTTCGCGGCGCATCTGCGGCGGGCCGGTACGCCGGCCGAAGGCGAAACGATCGCCGATGCCGATCACATGAGCATCGTTGCTGATCTCGGCACGCCCGGCACCCGGATGGCCGCGCTGCTCGCCGGCATGCTGGCGGGGTGAGGCGTTCGCTGTCGCCCCAGCCGCTGATCGCGCGCCGGCGGGGTGCCGTCGGAGCGGTGCTTGCGCCTGCCGCGCCGATCCCCTAAGCGCCGGCATCGCGTTCATCGATACGCGGCGTCCAGACGCTCACCCAAATGGGCTCATCTTTGACGCGATCGGGTGCGACGTGACCGCATCGCCGGTCCGGCGATGTCTGCCGAAGCGTGGGGATGCAATGGCTGGAAGGAATGGGGGCAGGGCAGAGCGCTGCCCGGCGTGGCGGGGTCTGATCACGGTCACCGTATCGATAACGGCGGCCGCGCTGTCCCTTGGCGACGCGTGCGCCGGCGAGGTCGCGACCTCGCCGGCCCCCATCGAGACGGTTTCTGCCTCCCATTGCGCCAATCCCGCAGCGCTCGGCACCTCGCGTGTCCTCGAGGTGGGGACGCAGGGCGGTCCGGCGGTGGGGCTCAAATCCTATCCGCAGACCTTGCGGCTGTCCGACCACGAGGTGGTGCTGACCTTCGATGACGGCCCGCTGCCCGGTCCGACGGGTGCGGTTCTCGATGCGCTGGCGCGCGAATGCGTGAAGGCGACCTTCTTCCTGATCGGGCGCAATGCCGCCCAGCACCCCGCCCTGGTTCGGCGTGAGGTCGCCGAGGGGCATACGGTTGCCCATCATTCCCAGTCACATCCCGAAGCGACACTGCGGGGTCTCGCCCCGCCCGAGGCGGAGCGCGACCTGATGCGCGGCATCGCCGCGGTGGAAAAGGCGGGCTGGGGCGCGGACGCGCGGCCGGAGGCGCCGCATGTGCCGTTCTTCCGCTTCCCGGGCTTTGCCGACACGCCCGCGCTGCGCGCCTTTCTGGCGAGCCGCAATATCGCGATCTTCGGGGCGGATGTCTGGGCATCCGACTGGAAGCCGATGACCCCCGAAGCGCAGCTCGACCTGCTGATGACGCGGCTCGACGCAGCCGGGCGGGGAATCGTCCTTCTGCACGACACGCGTCAGCAGACGGTGGCGATGCTGCCGCGCTTCCTCGGCGAACTGAAGCGGCGTGGCTACCGGGTGGTGCATATCGTGCCCGGTTCGGGGGCCGCCAATACCGTTCCGGCGCCGGCGGGATGGACGTCGGAGACGGAAGCGACCGTGCAGCGGATTCTCCATCAGCGCAGTCGGTCCGCCGCGGCGAAGCCAGCGGCGGTTCCGCCGGGAGGTGCCGCGCCTTCCGCCGGATCGGCACCGACGGCCTCCCCCGGCCCGGCGGCGACGGCGCCATCACGGCCGCGACCCTTACCGTCCTCCATGCCTCCATCGCCGTAACAGCGGGGCGGATGGCGCCGGTTGCCGCAACGCGCGCTGCGCGGAACGCGTGCTTCCGGAACGGTTGCCGCCGGGGCGCGTTTCCCCCGCGCATCACCGGAGGTCTGCCAGATGACGTTTCGCCTGTTTCCCGCGATGACCCTCGCCGCCACCATCGGCGCGCTGTGCTTCATACAGTCCACCCGCCGTCCCGGCGACGAGCATAATTCCGCTGCCGCAGCGCCCGCCCGCGATGCGGGCCCCGCCAATATGGAAAATCCGCCGGACAGCTGGGACAAGGTCGACCAGGCCGGGGACGAATCCTTCCCCGCCAGCGATCCCCCCGCATATTGAGCGCCGTCCCGCGTGGGTCGACCGTCCCGCCCGGCGGCCGGTCGACCTCAGCCGCCGATGATCTCGCGAATGCGATTGGCGAGGACATCCATGGCGAACGGCTTGGTGATCATCGCCATGCCGGGCTCGAGAAAACCCGAGGCGAGGGCCGCGTTCTCGGCATATCCGGTCATGAACAGCACCTTGAGGTCGGGCCGCGTGACGCGGGCGCCGTCCGCAACCTGACGCCCGTTCAGACCCGGTAGTCCGATATCGGTGATGAGCAGGTCGATCCGCCGGTTCGACTGCAGGATTTCGAGGCCCTTTGGACCGTCGCCTGCCTCGATCGCGCGGTAGCCGAGTTCGCCCAGCACCTCGACGATGAGGCCGCGCACCACGGCCTCGTCCTCCACCACGAGCACGACTTCTCCCGCATCCGAGCCCGGCGCATCCCGCAGGCTGGTGGCGATCTCCTCGGGGTCCTCCTCGCCGCGATGGCGCGGCAGGTAGAGCTTCACGGTGGTGCCGTGGCCAACCTCCGAATAAATGCGAGCATACCCTTCCGACTGACGCGTGAAGCCGTAGATCATCGACAGGCCCAGGCCGGTGCCCTGCCCGATGGGCTTGGTGGTGAAGAAGGGTTCGAAGGCGCGGGCAATGATCTCCTTGCTCATCCCGATACCGGTATCGGTCACGCAGATGCAGACATACTGGCCGGGCTTCACATCACGCTGACGTGCCGCATAGTGGCTGTCGAGATGGGCATTGCAGGTCTCGATGGTGAGCTTGCCGCCGTCGGGCATGGCGTCGCGCGCGTTGATGGCGAGATTGAGGATCGCGCTTTCGAGCTGGTTCGGGTCGCATCGGGTCAGCCAGAGCCCCCCGGCGAGAACCAGTTCGAGCTGGATGCGCTCGCCGAGCGTGCGCCGGAGCATGTCCTCCAGCGAGGCGATGAGGGGATTGGCCCGAACGGGGCGTGGGTCCAGCGGCTGGCGGCGGGAGAAGGCCAGCAGGCGATGCGTCAGCGCCGCCGCGCGCTGGGCCGAGCTTTTCGCGCCGGCAAGCCAGCGCGTCAGGTCGTCCGTGCGCCCCTGAGCGATGCGGTTGCCGAGAATGTCGAGGCTACCGGTAATGCCCTGCAGAAGGTTGTTGAAGTCATGGGCGATGCCGCCGGTGAGCTGGCCGACCGCCTCCATCTTCTGGCTCTGCCGGAGCGCCTCCTCGGTGCCGCGCTGCTCGGTGATGTCGCGCCCCACCGCGTGGATACGGCCGTCATGGGGCACCGCGGTCCAGGCCACCAGGCGATACTCGCCGTTCTTGGCGCGGTAGCGGTTCTCGAAGGCAAACGTCGTCGCGCCGCTGGACAGGCGGCCGATCTCGCGGGCGGTGATCTCGAGATCATCCGGATGCAGGAACGCGGCGAGTGATTCACCCACCAGATCGGCCTCCTCCCACCCCAGCAAGCGTTTGGCGGAGGGGTTCACGGCGGTGATGACACCCTCGAAGTCGCAGACCAGCATCAAGTCCTGGCTGATCGTCCAGAGCCGGTCTCGATCGCGGGCATAGGCTTCCTCGGCGCGTTTCTGCGCCTCTATTTCGGTATTGGTGCCAACCCAGGACGTCGCCACGCCCCGCGCATCGGTGAGGGGTACAGCGCGCGCGAGGTGCCAGCGATAGGTGCCGCCGGCGTCGCGCAGGCGAAACTCGGTCTCGTAGGTTGTGCCGGAGGCGAGGGCCTGCGCCCAGCGTTCGGCGGCGGCCGGCATGTCGTCGGGATGCACGATCCGCGTCCATCCGTTGCCGTCGAGGCTACCGCGTTCGGCGCCCGAATAGGCGTAGACCTGATGGTTGAACCAATCGAGTTCGCCATTGGCGCGTGCAGTCCAGACCTGATTGGGCATGTTCTGGGCGAGGGCGCTGAACTGGCCTTCGCTCTTCTCCAGCGCCAGCTGGATGCGGCGGCGCTCGGTGACGTCCTGGACGGCGCCCACCATCCGCACCGGTTCGCCCGCGTCGTTGCGCTCGTAGCTGGCCTTGCGGGCGATGATGCGTTCCTCGCCGGTGTCCTGCCGCTGGATGCGGTACTCCACGTCGAGCGGCGCCGACCCTGTCGCCCGCTTGGCGGCATTCGAGATGATGGCGGCGTCCTCGGGCAGGACGAGACATTCCACGCTTGCGGTCGGGATCTGTTCGGCATGGGCGATGCCGAATATGCGGCAGAATTCCGGTGTGGCGCTGATCATGCTGGTGGCGATATCCACCGAGAACAGGCCGACGCCGCCGGCGACCTGCGCCCGCTGCAGGCGTTCCTCACTCTGGCGAAGCGCTGCCTGCGCCTGATATTCCTGCGTCTGGTCGCGCATCAGCTTCACGAAGCCGATCGGCATGCCGTCCTCGTTGCGCAGCGGGCTCATTTCGCTGAGGCCCCAGAAGCGCTCGCCGGAGTTCTTCACGTGCCAGCGCGCATCATGGGCGCGGCCCGTCTCGAGCGCCTCGCGGCGCTTGGCCTCCGGCCGGCCGGAGGCCTGGTCCTCGGGCGTGAAGAAGATGGACATCGGCTTGCCGATCATCTCGGGCTCGGACCAGCCCAGCATCTCGCTCGCACCCCTGTTCCAGAGCGTGATGCGTCCCTCGAGATCGGTGGCGACGATGCCGTAGTCGATCGCGCTGTCGAGAATCTGGCGGTTGTGGGCCTCGCGCTCCCGCAGCACGCCTTCGGCGCCGGCGCGCTGGATGTGCGCCCAGGATCGTTCGGTTACCTCGCGGATGATGCCCAGTTCATGATCCGACCAGCGGCGCGGCACCTTGTCGTGGATCGCCATCAGCGCCGCGAGGCGCCCCTCCTTGATGAGGGGCATGCAGATGGTGGCGGCGACACCGATCGCCTCGAACTGCCGGGCTTCCTCGGGGAGAAGTTCGGCGCGGTTGTCGTTGATGACCAGCGGCCGTCCGGCGCGCAGTTCGCGGACCGCCAGCGTGCCGAAATCGGTGAGTCTGTAATGGCCGAGGATCGACGGGGAGCCCGGAGCGTGCCAGTTGCCGCGGATGGTGAAGCCGTCCTCGTCGTCGTCCATGTCGGCATAGGCGCAGTTCGACACGCCGAGATAGCGGGCGGTCATCTGCGTCGTAATGGCAAGAATCTCCTCGGCGGCCGGACGCGAGACTACCGCACGGCCGAGTTCGTCCAGAAAACGCAGCTTGGTCTCGCTCTCCTCCAGCGCCGCGCGGTTGTGGTGCGCCTCGGTCACTTCGACCACCACCGCGATCACCCCGGCGGGTCTGCCGTCCTCGCCGCGCACCGGGGAATAGTCGAGATTGAGCCAGACCTGTTCGGGATGCCCGTCGCGCAGGAGGGTGAGCGGGAAATCCCTGTAGCTGAGAGTTTCGCCCGCCAGGCCCACGCGCATGACGTTGGCGTTGAAATCCGCGACTTCCGGCCAGCCTTCGAGGACGTTGGCACCGAGCAGTCGGCTGTCGCGCCCGCCGGCAAAGATGGAATAGGCGTCGTTGTAGATCATGACGCCGAGTTCGCCCCACAGCAGGACGAGGGGAACCGGGCTCGCCAGCATCAGGCTGATCGTATTGCGCAAGCTCCCGGGCCACCCGTCGATGGAGCCGATCGGCGTTTTCGACCAGTCATGATCGCCGATGCGCCGCCCGAGTTCCCCGCCGCCGGTGAGAAAGGCGCGGTCGGAAAACCCCGCGCGACGATCCGGCCCCATCGAAACCCCCTGGCCCAGACCGGGCCGCACGCAACTCTCGAGACATATCAACCGGCAAAAACGTTCGAACGGTAAAAGAGTTCCCTGCCGGCAACCGATTTTACCGTTGGTCCCGGCCTTCATGTCGGGCGGAACGCGGCAGGGGGGCGCGTAGGGGGCAGCGGCTGCGATCATTCTCCGCGGGCTGAGCATAGCCGCTCCGGGCCGTCGGATCGCAACTTGCTATCCGTCGCCCCTGGTTGGTAGGGGCGACCGCGTCCTCGGACGCCTGCGGGGAATGTCTGGTGCTGAGGGGGAAGAGGAGTGATTGGGCAATCGCTCGACTCAGCGCGGGTCGGTAGGCGAAAACGCGCGGGGAGGAGGCCGCATCGTCTTTTGCCGGAGATGCGTTCGGGGCACTCTCGGGGGATCGTTCCCCATTTGCGAGGGCCGGCAATGTCGCTTTCCTTTCTCCACTCCAAGGGGGCGGAACTTCCCATCCGCATTCCCGCCATCGGGCTCGATCTCTTCGTGCGCATGCCGCCCGCCGCCAGCGGCGGGGCGTTCTGCCTCATCGAGACGATCAATGCGCCCGGCTTCGGCCCGCCGCGCCACCGCCATCCCGAGGCGGAGATCTTCCGCGTCATCGAGGGGCGCTATCTCTACGAAGCCGACGGGCGACGGTTTTATGCGGAGGCAGGCGATGTGGTCTGCATTCCCGGCGGAATGGCCCATGGCTTTGTCAATGTCACCGACGCCCCGGCACGCCAGTACATCCTGATGACACCGTCGCTCGATGCCGCCGCTTTCTTTGCCGAACTCGCAGGCGTGATGCGGGACGGGGTTCCGGACACGGCGGCGCTCAACGCGTTCGGACTGAAGTGGCACGTTGAGTTCATCGGACCGCCGCTTCGCCGGAGCGACCAGCCCACCGAATGAGTTCAGCGCGCGCATCTCGGGCATAAAAGTAAAACAGTATGACTATTCAGCCCGGAAAAGCTGTGGCATAGATACCCCGTCCGAAAGCGCCCGGGACGTGGCGCGAGGACTCCACCCCATGGGAGAAACGCCAATGACTTTCAGGGCCTTGCTGCTCGCGACCGCCGTCTCCGGCACGCTCTTCTCCGTCGGCGCGCATGCCGCGGACCTCACCATCGGTTTCTCGCAGATCGGCTCGGAATCCGGCTGGCGCGCGGCCGAGACCACCGTTTCCAAGGCCGAAGCCAAGAAGCGGAACATCAATTTCAAGATCGCCGATGCCCAGCAGAAGCAGGAGAACCAGATCAAGGCGATCCGCTCCTTCATCGCCCAGGGCGTCGATGCCATCTTCCTCGCACCCGTCGTGGCCACCGGCTGGGATGCGGTGCTGAAGGAAGCCAAGGAAGCCAAGATCCCCGTGGTGCTGCTCGACCGCGACATCGACCCGTCCGGCAAGGAACTCTATCTCACCGCCGTCACCTCCGATTCCGTGCATGAGGGCAAGGTCGCCGGCGAGTGGCTGGTGAAGACCGTCGCCGGCAAGCCGTGCAACGTCGTCGAGTTGCAGGGCACGGTTGGCGCCTCGGTCGCCACCAACCGCAAGAAGGGCTTCGAGGACGGCATCGCCTCGGCGTCGAACGTGAAGATCGTCCGCAGCCAGACCGGCGACTTCACCCGCGCCAAGGGCAAGGAAGTGATGGAGAGCTTCATCAAGGCCGAAGGCGGCGGCAAGAACATCTGCGCCGTCTACGCCCATAATGACGACATGATGGTCGGCGCCATCCAGGCGATGAAGGAAGCGGGCCTGAAGCCCGGCACCGACGTGCTGACCGTGTCGATCGACGCGGTGCCGGACATCTTCAAGGCGATGGCGGCCGGCGAGGCCAATGCCACGGTGGAGCTTACGCCGAACATGGCCGGCCCGGCCTTCGATGCGGTCATGGCCTACAAGGCCAAGGGCACCGTTCCGCCGAAGTGGATCCAGACCGAATCGAAGCTTTACACCCAGGCGGACAACCCGAAGGCCATCTACGATTCCAAGAAGGACCTCGGTTACTGAGCGACTTGCCGCGGGCGTGTCCCGCGGACCGCTTCCTGTCACGCGGGCCGGTTCGACTCCGTTCCGGCCCGCCCCGGCCGTCCTGCGCTTCCGAGGCCGCGATGTCTCCTGACGATGCTCTCACGCCCTCTTCTCCCGGAGCGGGCGAAAAACCGTCGCTGCTCGCGATCAGCGGATTCTGCAAATCATTTGCCGGCTTCGTCGCGCTGGACCGCATCGATTTCACCCTGCGGCACGGCGAGATCCATGCGCTGCTCGGCGAGAACGGTGCCGGCAAGTCCACGCTCATCAAGACCATCACCGGCGTGGTGACGCGCGATGCCGGCGTCATGCGGGTCGATGGCGAGGCGATGGCGCCGCGCTCGGCCGAGGAGGCGCTCAAGGCCGGCATCGCCACGGTCTACCAGGAGGTCAATCTGGCGCCCAACCTCTCGGTGGCGCAGAACCTTTTCCTCGGCCGGCAGCCGACGCGGTTCGGCTTCGTGCGCGAGGGCGAGATGCGCCGCCGCGCGGAAGTGCTGCTGGCCGAGTTCGGCCTGTCCATCGATGTCGGAGCCCCGCTCGAGAGCTATTCCGTCGCCATCCAGCACATCGTCGCCATTGCCCGCGCGGTCGACCAGTCCGCGCGCATCCTGATCCTCGACGAACCCACCGCCAGCCTCGACGCCCACGAGGTCGAGGTGTTGTTCGCGGTCATGCGCCAGCTGAAGGCGCGCGGCATCGGCATCGTCTTCGTCACGCATTTCCTCGATCAGGTCTACGCCGTCTGCGATCGCATCACGGTGCTGCGCAACGGCCGTCTCGCCGGCACCGCGCCGATCGGCGAGCTGGCGCGGATCGATCTGGTGCGGCTGATGCTCGGCCGCGAGCTCAGCGAGGCGACCGCGAGCCGCCCCGCCCGCGAGGGTGCCGCGGGCGGGGCGCCGGTCGCCGCCTTCGCGGGCTACGGCAAGGCGGGGTATGTGGCCCCGTTCGATATCGAGCTGCCGGCCGGTCACGTGGTCGGCCTCGCCGGCCTGCTCGGTTCGGGGCGCACCGAGACGGTGCGTCTTGTCTTCGGCGCCGAGAAGGGCGACTGCGGCCGTGTCCGGGTCGACGGGCGCGACGTGAGCATCGGCTCGCCGCGCGAGGCGATGCGGCTCGGCTTCGGTTATTGCCCGGAAGAGCGCAAGACCGAGGGCATCGTTGCAGAACTCACCGTGCGCGAGAACATCGTGCTGGCGCTGCAGGCCCAGCGCGGCGCGTTTCGCCCGCTCTCGCGGCGCGAACAGGATGAAATCGCCGCCCGCTTCATCCGCCTGCTCGACATCCGCCCGCCCGATCCCGAACGTCCGATCGGCCTACTTTCCGGTGGCAACCAGCAGAAGGCCCTGCTGGCCCGCTGGCTCGCCACCAAGCCGCGCCTGCTCATCCTCGACGAGCCGACGCGTGGCATCGACGTCGGCGCTCATGCCGAGATCATCAAGCTGATCCGCGACCTGTGTGCGGAGGGCATGGCGCTGCTCGTGGTATCGTCCGAACTCGACGAGATCGTCACCTATGCCAACGAGGTGATCGTGCTGCGTGACCGCGCCCATGTCGCGCGCCTGACCGGCGAGGCGGTCAGCGTGCCCGCCATCCTCGCCGCCATCGCCGACGCGCCGGAGCCGGCGCCGGCCTTGGCGTCGTGAGGAGGGCCATCATGGCGCTGCGCCTTCCCCGCATCGGCACCGCGCAATTCGTCGCGCTGGGCCTCATCCTGTTCGCAAACTGGCTGGTCTCGCCGCAGTTCTTCGACATCCGCCTGCAGGACGGGCGGCTGTTCGGCAGCCTTGTCGACGTGCTCAACCGCGGCGCGCCGGTGGCGCTGCTCTCGCTCGGCATGGTGCTGGTGATCGCCATGCGCGGCATCGACCTCTCGGTGGGCGCGGTGATGGCGATCTGCGGAGCGATCGCCGCCAGCCTCGCGGATACCCATGCGCTGCCGGTCGTGCTGGCCGCCGCGCTCGGCGTCGGCCTCGCCTGCGGGCTGTGGAACGGCTTCCTGGTCGCCGTGCTCGGCATCCAGCCGATCGTCGCGACGCTGATCCTGATGGTCGCGGGCCGGGGCATCGCCCAGCTCATCACCGAGGGGCGCATCGTCACCTTCTCCTCGCCGGATCTCGCCTTCCTTGGCGGCGGCTCGATCCTCGGCTTGCCGACGCCGGTGGTGCTGACCCTCGGCATGACCGCGCTGACGCTCGCCATCGTGCGCGGCACGGCTCTCGGGCTGATGATCGAGGCGACCGGCGGCAATCCGCGCGCCAGCGCCCTCGCCGGCATCGGCACGCGGCTCATCACTGTCGCCGTCTACATGTGGAGCGGCCTGTGTGCCGCGCTCGCCGGCATCGTGGCGGCGGCCGACATCCTCGGCGCCGACGCCAACAATGCCGGGCTCTGGCTCGAGCTCGACGCGATCCTCGCGGTGGTGATCGGTGGCACCTCTCTGTTCGGAGGGCGCTTCTCGATCATCCTCGCGGTGGTCGGCGCGCTGATCATCCAGGCGATGAACACCGGCATCCTGCTCTCCGGCTTCCCGCCAGAAACCAACCTCGTCGTCAAGGCGGTGGTGGTGCTCGCCGTGCTGCTCGCCCAGTCGCCCCGGCTCGGCGGCCATCTCGCCGGGCTCAGCGTCCTGTTCGAGCGGCGGAAGTGAAGGGGACCCCGATGGCCTACGCATCCCTTCGGCGCTCGCTCGGTCGGCTGACGCCGGTGCTCGCCACCAGCGTCGTGTTCGTGTTGGGTTTTCTTGTCTGCGCGGCCATCTACCCCAACTTCGCCTCGCTGCGGGTGGTGATGAACCTGCTGACCGACAACGCCTTTCTCGGCATCGTCGCGGTGGGCATGACCTTCGTGATCATCTCGGGCGGCATCGACCTGTCGGTCGGCTCCGTGATCGGCTTCACCACGGTGTTCCTGGCGCTGGCCATCGAGCGCTGGGGCGTGCCGCCGCTCGCGGCCTTCGCCCTCATCCTGCTGCTCTGCGCGGCCTTCGGGGCCGGCATGGGCGCGGTGATCCAGTATTTCGACCTTCCGCCCTTCATCGTCACGCTGGCCGGCATGTTTCTGGCGCGCGGGCTCAGCTTCCTGATGTCGACGGAGTCGATACCGATCAACGCCGAGCTCTATGCCCACCTGTCCGACCATGCGTTGCGCTTCGAGGGCGGCGCGCGGCTGACGGTCCCGGCCATGATCATGCTGGCCGTGGTCGCGGCGGGGATGACGTTGCTGCATCTCACCCGCTTCGGCGCGAATGTCTATGCGCTCGGCGGCTCGCGGACGGCCACGGCGCTGATGGGCATCAACGTCAACCGCACCACCGTGCTCATCTATGCGCTGTCGAGCGTGCTGGCGGGGCTGTCCGGCATCGTGTTCTCGCTCTACACATCGTCCGGCTACTCGCTGTCCGCCGTCGGCGTCGAGCTCGACGCCATCGCCGCGGTGGTGATCGGCGGCACGCTGCTGTCGGGAGGCTACGGCTTCGTGTTCGGCTCGTTCCTCGGCGTGCTGATCCAGGGCCTGATCCAGACCTATATCAGCTTCGACGGCTCGCTTTCGAGCTGGTGGGCGAAGATTGCCACGGGCCTGCTGCTCTTCGCCTTCATCGCCTTCCAGCAGCTCACCGTGCATCTCGCCCGCCGCCCGCGGCGCGGCGCGCCCGCTCTGGCAGCTCATTCCTAGCCGGGAGGGTCAGGCCTTTTCGGCGACCAGAAGCGGCCGGCCGGCGGGGAACTCGAGCCGCTTCGCGCCGCCGGGGAGGGCCTCGCCATCGTGTGTCCGCCAGCCCTTGGCGAGGGGCGCGGCGAGATCGACCGTCGCTCTGGCGTTCTCCTGCGCTCCTTCCGGCACGCGGGTCGGCAGGAGGACGAGCACCGCGGTCTCACCCCGGCGCCGTTCGAAGCCGAACCACTGCCAGGGCGAAGGCGCGACGTCGACGGGCCGGTAGTCGCCCTCCCTCAGCGCGGCGTTGCGGCGTCGCAGGGCAAGCAGATCGCGGGTCAGCGCGAGATGCTCGGCGTCCTCGCGTGCGAGGGCGCCGGTGGCGGCCAGCGCCTTGATGCGGGCCTCCCAGTCCACCGGACGGCGATTGTCGGGGTCGACGAGCGAGAAATCCGGCAGCTCGGTGCCCTGATAAAGATCGGGCGTCCCCGGCAGCGTGTGCTGGAGCACCAGTTGCCCCAGCCGTACGATCTGCGCCGCAGGCGCCAGGCTCTCGCAGAGGCTGTCGAGCCGCTGCCGGAAATCGGCCGATTCGGGGGCCTCGATCAGGGCCCGCGCGAAGCCGAGGCTGGCTGCTTCATAGGTTTCCGATGGGGTCTCCCAGTCGGTATGGCGCTTCGCCTCGCGCAGTGCCTTGGTCAGGTAGACCTGCATGCGCTCGGCCGAGATCGGCCAGGCGGAGAACAGCGTCTGCAGGATGAAGTGGCGGTCGAGCGCATCGGGCATCACGGCACCGTCCACCTCGTGGGTGAAGCGGCGGCAGAGCGGATCGACCTCGTCGAGGAAATCGAGCCACAATTCGGCGCGCCCGCCGAGAGCGACGAGGCGGGCGCGGGTTGCGGGGCCGCGCTTGGTATCATGGGTGGCGAGCGGGATGAGGTCGCGCGCGCCGGCTTGCGCGCGGGCGGTGGCGAGGGCGTGCATCTGCGCCGGTGTGCGCGAGGGGTGTTCGAGGCTGCCGCCGACCTCGTTGGCGCAGAGCAGCACCGGGTGGCGGTAGAGCTCGGTGTCCTCGAAGCCCTTGGCCATGGCCGGCCCGCTGACCTGTTGGAAACGCAGGCGGAATTCCCTGTCGCTCGCCGTCAGCGGGTGCTCGACGCGCTCCAGCAGCAGGCTCGCGGCGGCGGCGGTCAGCGGGTTCTCGTTGGCCGCCACGGCGGACCGGATCGCCTGCCAGATGGCGACATCCCCGGCGTCGTGGCTGTCGTTCGTCGCGTAAGAACGATAGACCGGGCAATGGGTTAGCAGCGCCACGACGCCGTCGCGGACCGCCGTGTCGGTGAGATCCCCGGCGGCCATCGCCTCGTCCAGCCCGTCGCGGGCGAGGCCGGCGAGCAGCTCGACCTCGGCTCTGAGGCTGGTCTCCAGCACCTGGCGCTTGGCGGTGGCGAGGCGCTCGGGGAGGCTGCCGACCAGGATATGGCGTTCGCGCAGCGCCGCCTCGAGGCGGGCGTGGCCCTCGGGATCGACGAACAACCCGTTGATATGATTGAGCCGCTCATATCCCGTGGTGCCGTCGATCGGCCACGGCCGCAGGGTCTCGCCGGGCTCGAGAATCTTCTCGACGAGGATCGGCACATCCGGCCCGACGCAATTTCGCAAGCGTTGGCAATAGCTTGCCGGATCGACCAGCCCGTCGATGTGGTCGATGCGCAGGCCGTGAACGAGCCCCCGCCGCACCAGGTCGAACGGCAAACGGTGAACGATATCAAAGACCTCGTCGTCTTCGACGCGCACGCCGGCGAGGTCGGTGATGTTGAAGAAGCGCCGGTAGTTGAGGTCGTGGGCGGCGGTGCGCCACCAGGCGAGCCGCCAGTGCTGGGCGGCCAGAACCGCGGCGATATCGGCTTTCGCCAGCGCATCGTCCAGCGCCGCTCGCTGTGCCGGATCGAGCTGCCGGAGGCGCTCACGCGCCGTGACCAGTGAGTGCGGTGAGGTGGACGATGAGTCCGATCTGGACCGGTCCGTGCGATCGGTGCGATCGTCGCCCGGCAGAGCGTCGAGCAGCGCCGCGACGCTCTCCGCGCGCAGCGGGAAGGCGTGATCGGCATAGACGGCGAGGATGCGTCCCGCCGCGGGGTCGGCGCGCAGGCTGACCCCGCCGGCCGCGAGCGTCGCCTGCAGCGGATCGCCGAGCACGGGCAGCAGCAGCCGGCCGCTGTCCCATTTGACGTCGAACAGCCGCGCCGCCGCGCTGTCCGGTCCCTCTTCCAGCATCGCCATCCAGAACGGGTTGTGGCTGGAGGCGGCCATATGGTTCGGCACGATGTCGAGCAGCAGCCCCATGCCGTGGGCGGCGAGCGCCCGGCCGAGGCTGAGGAACTCCTCTTCGCCGCCGAGTTCCGGGTTGATCCGGGTCGGGTCGGCGACGTCGTAGCCATGGGTCGAGCCCGGCACGGCGGTGGTGATCGGCGAGGCGTAGAGATGGCTGATGCCGAGGCCGGCGAGGTAGGGCACCAGGCGCTCGGCGTCGGCGAAGGTGAAGCCCTTGTGGAACTGCAGCCGGTAGGTGGCGAGGAGCGGGGGCAGCGGGGCGGGTGCGGTCATGGCCGGGCAAGCCTCCACACCGCCGCGGCGAAGGCGCCGAGCGCGAGCGCGCCGTCGGCCGTCAGGGCCACGTCGCCGACACGCGCCGCCGGCTCCGTGCCGGCGACGCCGGCGGCCACGGTGATCCGCGCGGGCGCCGCGGTCGGGTTCAGCGCCATGGCGAGGCTGCCGGCGGCGAAATGCCAGGTGACGAGGAGCCCGCCCGTCTCGCGCACCATGTCCGCGCCGACGAAGGCGCCGTCGGTGAGCGGCCAGACGAGGGCGCGGCGGGTGTCCGCCAGCGCCCGAAAGGCGGCGAGTTCCTCGCGCGCCGGCGCCGTCTCGAAATCCTCCGCCCGCAGCGTGGCGGCGCGGAACGTCGCCTCGTCCAGCGGGTCGGGGAAGCTGCCGGCGTCGTGGTCGCGGAAGAAGTCGGGAAATTCGCCGCGCCGGCCGGTCCGCACCGCCTCGCCGAGATCCCCGGCGAAATCGCAGAAGAACGGGAACGGCTTGTCGAGCAGCGCCTCCTCGCCCTGGAACAGCAGCGGGATCTGCGGGCAGAGCATCAGCACGAAGCGCAGGAAGGCGAGGCGCTCGCGGTCGAGCGTGCCGGCGAGCCGGTCGCCCAGCGGGCGGTTGCCGATATGGTCGTGGTTCTGGACGAAGGCGACGAAGGCGGTCGGCGGCAGCTCGCGCGAGCGCGTGCCGCGCGGAAAGCCCTCGTCGTCGGGATAGCGTTCGCCCTGGAACACGAAGCCTTCCGCCAGCGCGCGGGCGGCGGCACCGAGGGCGTCGCGGGCATAGGGGCGGTAATAGCCGCCGCTCTCGCCGCTCGCCAGAACATGGAAGGCGTGGTGCCAGTCGTCGTTCCATTGCGCGGTGTAGAGCGAGCGCCCGTCGACCAGCCATTCGGCGATGTTGTCGTGGTTCTCCAGCACGAGCCAGGCGTCGGGCCGCACGGCGCGGCAGGCGCTCGCGAGCTCGACGAGGAAGACCTTGGCGCTGTCGGTGGCCAGCGCGTGCACGGCGTCGAAGCGCAGCCCGTCGAAACCGAACTCGGCGAGCCAGTAGGCGGCGTTTTCGGTGAAGAAGGCCCGGACCACCGGATTGCCGAGATCGATCGCCGGCCCCCACGGGGTGGCGATGTCCTCGCGGAAGAAGGCGCGCGCATAGGCGGGCAGATAGTTCCCGCTCGGGCCGAAATGGTTGTAGACGACGTCGAGCATCATGCCGAGGCCGCGATCATGGGCGGCCTCGACGAGGGCGCGTAGATCGTCCGGCGTGCCATAGGCGGTGTCGGGGGCGTAGAGCAGCACGCCGTCATAGCCCCAGTTGCGCCGACCGGTGAAGTCGGCGACCGGCATCAGCTCGATCACGGTGAAGCCGGCGTCGCGGTAATGATCGAGGCGCCCGATCAGCGCGCGGAAGGTGCCTTCGGGAGTCGCGGTGCCGACATGCACCTCGGCGATCACAGCCTCGTGCCAGGGGCGCAGGGGAGCGGCCGGCCGCGGCGCGTGCGGCGCGGGCACGAGGCTCCAGCCATCGGCATCCGCGGCCTGCGCGCGCGAGGCGGGATCGGGCACGGTGAGCGCATCGTCGCCCGCACCGACGCGGAACCGGTAGCGCGTGCCCGGGGCGAGGCCGGCGACGGCGGTGGTGAAGAAGCCGTCGCGCGGACCCGCCATCGGCACCGGGGCGGCGCCGTCGCGCTCGAGCGCGACCGCAGCGGCGTCGGGCGCATAGAGCCGGAAGCGCGTCAGGCCGGCGTCCGTCCGTGGACCGAAGCCGACACGGCTCATGCGCGCCATTCCCACACGAGCAGCGTGCGGGCCGGCACGGTGAAGGGGCCGCCGCCGTCGACGGCATGGCCTTCGAGATCGTCGCCGGTGGCGAGGATCGACTCCCAGTGGCCGGTTTCGACGGGGGGGGCGACGAAATCGACGTCGACATGGGCGGCGTTGAGCATGATCACCAGCGAGGGCTCGCCCTCCAGCACCGGGGCGAGGCGCAGCGTCAGGCATTTGGAGTGGGGATCGGCCCAGTTCGCTTCGCTCATCCGTTCGCCGCCATTGTTGAACCAGGCGACGTCCGGCTGGCCCATGGCGTTGCGGGCGCCGGTGAGGAATTCCGGGCGCGACAGCGAGGAATGGGTCTTGCGCAGCTCGCCGAGCCGGGCGACGAAGCGGGTCAGTTCCTCGTCCTCGTTCGACCAGTCGACCCAGCCGATCTCGTTGTCCTGGCAATAGGCGTTGTTGTTGCCGCCCTGCGAGTTGGAGCGCTCGTCGCCGGCCAGCAGCATCGGCACGCCCTGCGAGAGGAACAGCGTCGCGATCAGGTTGCGCTTCTGGCGGCGGCGCAGGGAATTGATGGCCGCGTCGTCGGTCTCGCCCTCGACGCCGCAGTTCCAGCTCTTGTTGTCGTCGTGGCCGTCGCGATTGTCCTCGCCGTTCGCCTCATTGTGCTTGTCGTTGTAGGTGACGAGGTCGTGCAGGGTGAAGCCGTCATGGGCGGTGATGAAGTTCACGCTGGACCACGGCCGGCGCTTGCCCTCCGCGAAGATGTCCTGCGAGGCGGCGAAGCGAGTGGCGAAGCTGGGCAGCAGCCCTTCCGAGCCGCACCAGAACTCGCGCACCTTGTCGCGATAGTCGCCGTTCCATTCGGAGAAGCCGGGCGGGAAGGCGCCAAGCTGGTAGCCGCCCGGGCCGACATCCCACGGCTCGGCGATCAGCTTCAGGCCGCCGAGAGTGGGATCCTGCAGCATGGCATTGAACAGGGCGTGGCCGGGGTCGAAGCCGGTGGGACGGCGCCCGAGCGTGGTGGCGAGGTCGAAGCGGAAACCGTCGACGCCGTAGATCGACGCCCACATGCGAAGTGAGTCCATCACCATCTGCAGCACGCGCGGGTGGTCGGTGTTCACCGCGTTGCCGCAGCCGGTCATGTCGTCATAGTAGCGGCCATTGCCGGGCAGCAGGCGATAGTACGACGCGTTGTCGATGCCCTTGAAGGAGAGCGTCGGGCCGAGATGGTTGCCCTCGCAGGTGTGGTTGTAGACCACGTCGAGGATGACCTCGATGCCGGCCTGGTGCAGCCGGTCCACCGCCTCGCCGATGGCGTCGAGCCCGTCCTCGCCGAGATAGCGCGGCTCGGGGGCGAAGAAGTTCAGCGTGTTGTAGCCCCAGTAATTGGCGAGGCCGCGGTCGATCAGGTGCCGGTCCTGGGTGAAGGCGTGGACGGGGAGCAGCTCCAGCGCGGTGACGCCGAGCTTCGACAGGTAGTCGATGAATTCCGGCTGGCCGAGCGCGGTGAAGGTGCCGCGGATCGCCTCGGGCACCAGCGGGTGGCGCATGGTGAGGCCGCGCACATGGCCCTCGTAGATCACCGTCTTGGCCCAGGAGACGCGCAGGTGCTGGGTGGAGGTGTAGGGCATGCCGGCGACGACGCGGGCCTTGGGCATGAAGGGGGCGCTGTCGCGGTCGTCCATGACGAGGTCGGCGTCGTCGCCGGCGCCGATGGTATAGCCGTAGAGCGCGTCGTCCCACTGGATATTGCCCACCAGCATGCGGGCATAGGGGTCGAGCAGCAGCTTGTTGGAATTGAAGCGGTGGCCGGCCTCCGGCGCCCACGGCCCGTGCACGCGCCAGCCATAGACCTGCCCGCGCCCGACGCCCGGCAGGTAGCAGTGCCAGACGCCGTTGGTGCATTCGTGCAGGTCGATGCGCTCCTGCTCGGTCTCGCCGTAGCGGTCGAACAGGCAGAGCGTGACGCCGGTGGCGTTGTCGGAGAACAGGGCGAAGTTGGTGCCCTGGTCGTCGACCGTCACGCCGAGCGGGAAGGCCGAGCCGGGCAGTATCGTGCGCATAAGCGGGTCACCGGTGCGAGGGGAATCAGGATGGGAAGACGGCAAAGGACTGGCGGTGGCCCGGGCGCGTCCGGCTCAGCTCCAGCCCCAGCGATTGGCGCGCATCAGCCGCTCGGTTCGGGCGAAGGCGCGGCCGGTATCGCTCCGCGAGCCGCTGCCGGCGGCGAGGCGCAGGGCAGTGAGCGTGCCGGTGACCAGCGGGTGGCCGAGATTGGCGCTGTGGCCGCGGATGAACTGGTCGGCGTCGCGCAAGGTGCATAGACGGCGTCCTTCCCGGGTCTGGAAGGGCCGTTGAAAACGTGCATCCCAGTGAAGATCGGGCATCGACGCAGTCTCGCTTGACGTGTGCGACGAGAACGTCGCCGCCACGGCGATGGTTCCCGCGTTTCCGCCGCAATTTGCTGCGGGTGCGAAATGCGGCGCGCTGGAACGCTCTGGTGCGTCACCTCGTTGATCGCGCAGCTCATGGGAGGATCCGATGGACGAGCGTGAAGACCGCATTCGTGAACGTGCGCACAAGCTCTGGGAGGAGGAGGGCCGTCCGGACGGGCGCGCCGAGGCGCACTGGTTCCAGGCCAAGGAGATCGTCGCGGTGGAGGAGAACGGCGCGGCGGCGCTGAAGCCGGTCGAGGAGAGCGCCGCGCCGCCGGTCGAGCCGATCGAGGCGCTGACCAATGCCGGCGAGTTCCCGACCCTGACCGACCAGGGCGAGATGGCGATCCCGCGGCGGCGCCTGCCGCGGTGATCCCGACACGGTGATCCTGCCGCGATGCTCTGCCACCGTGATCCTGCCGCGGCCGGGCGGAGGCTGGCGGGCCGTCGCCCGCTCGCGCGCGGCGTCCTGCCGCGCGGTCGCGGACGCCTAAAACACGTTGCCCCCTATGGGAAAAATACCATCAGAGGTAGCAGATTAGGCGGCTGCGACTTATGGGAACGAAGCCGGGCCGACATCGTTGTGCGCTCGGGTTTGGGGTCGTTTTTCCCAAGGAGACAGACCATGGCCGAGAAGAACCTCGACACGCTTTTCCACGAGACGCTCAAGGACATCTACTACGCCGAACGCAAGATCCTGAAGGCGTTGCCGAAGATGGCGCGCGGCGCGCAGTCGCCGGAAGTCAAGGCGGCGTTCGAGAAGCACCGCGACGAGACCGAAGGCCAGATCGAGCGCCTGCAGCAGGTGTTCGAGATGATCGGCAAGCGCGCGCAGGGCAAGACCTGCCCGGCGATCGACGGCATTCTCGAAGAGGGCGAGGAGATCCTCGAGGAGTTCAAGGGCCAGCCGGCGCTCGATGCCGGCCTCGCCGCGGCGGCGCAGGCGGTCGAGCATTACGAGATCAGCCGCTACGGCACGCTGAAGCGCTGGGCGCAGGTGCTCGGCATGAAGGATGCCGTGAAGCTGCTCGACGCCACCCTCAAGGAGGAGTCGATGACCGACGAGGCACTCACCAAGCTCGCCGATCAGGTCGCCAACCAGAAGGCCCTGAAGGCGGCGTGACGCGGCCGGGCGCCGGCACCGCCGGCGCCCCCAGCGTCCCGTTCGCGCGGACCGGGGAAGGATGGAACCGGCGCGCCCGACCGGCGTTGGTGCCCGGGTAGGCGATGGGCCGCGATCATCGCAGCGAGCGAGCAGGCGGGTTTGGCATGGCCGCGCGGGCGACATGGAAGGGCTTTCTCCGGCTGGGCGAACTGGTCAGCGCCGTGGCGCTCTACACCGGTGTCAGCGCCAGCGAGCGCGTCAGCCTGCACATGGTCAACCGCCGCAGCGGCCACCGCCTGTCGCGCCGTTTCGTCGACGGCGAGACCGGCGCGGTGGTGGAACGCGACGATCAGGTGAAGGGCTACGAGGTCGCATCCGGCGACTATCTGGTGCTGGAGCCGGAGGAGATCGCCGAGGTGACGCCGAAGGGCGACAAGACGCTCAGCATCGAGAGCTTCATCCCCTGCGGGCAGGTGGACGACCTCTATTTCGACCGTCCCTATTACCTCCAGCCCGCCGACAAGCCGTCTCAGGCCAGCTTCGCGCTGATCCGCGAGGGGCTGCGCGCGCGCCAGGTGGCGGCGGTCGCCACCGCCGTGCTGTTCCGCCGCCCGCGCAGCCTGCTGATCCGCGCCTATGATGATGGCATCATCGCGACCACGCTGAACTATGATTACGAGGTGCGCTCGGCGCAGGAGGCGTTCGCGGATATCCGCGACGTCGCCATCGAGCCGGAGATGCTGGACCTCGCCCGCCACATCATCGAGACCAAGGCGGGGCGCTTCCAGCCGGAAAGCTTCGACGACCGCTATGACGCGGCACTGGCGGAACTGGTGCGCGCCAAGATCGCCGGCCGCAAGATCACCCCGCCGAAGAAGCCGGCGGGGGGCAAGGTGGTCAACCTGCTCGACGCGCTGCGCGAAAGCGCGAAGATGGCCGACAAGGGCGGGGACAAGGGGGCCACGGGCAAGGCCGGCGGCAAGGGCGGCGGCAAGAGCGGCGGCAAGAGCGGGGCCACGAAGAAGGCGCGCAGCGCGGGCGCGCGGAAGCCCGCCCGTGCCGCCCCGGCGCGCAAGGCGGGATGACGCGCCATGGCGCTCGACCTCTATCGCCGCAAGCGCGATTTCAGCCGGACCCGGGAGCCGGAAGGTGCCGAAGGGACGGCCGAGGGCCATGCCTATCTGATCCAGAAACACGCGGCGCGCCGCCTCCATTACGATCTGCGGCTGGAGATGGACGGCGTTCTGAAAAGCTGGGCGGTGACGCGCGGCCCCAGCCTCGTGCCGGGCGAGAAGCGCCTCGCCGTGCATGTCGAGGATCACCCGCTCGACTACGGCAGCTTCGAGGGCACCATTCCGAAAGGCCAGTATGGCGGCGGCACCGTCATGCTGTGGGATACGGGCCGCTGGGAGCCGGTCGGCGACGCGGAAGCGGGCTATCGCAAGGGCCATCTCGAATTCGCGCTGCACGGCGCCAAGCTGCAGGGGCGCTGGCACCTCGTGCGGCTGAAGCCGCGGCGGGGCGAGAAAGCCGACAACTGGCTGCTGATCAAGGCCGAGGACGAGGTCGCCCGCACCGAGGACGCGCCCGATATCCTCGAGGAAGCGCCGCTCTCGGTGAAGACCGGGCGCACGCTGGACGAGATCGCCGCCGACGCGCCGCCGGCTCCGATGGCGAAGCGCCGGGCGAGCGCGAAGAAGGCGCCGGCCGATACGGTGGCGAGCGCGCCGCCGCGGGGCCGGCGCCGCGCCGGTGGGCCCGCGCCCGCGCCGGGTCTTGCCGCGCCGCTGCCCGACTTCGTCCCGCCGGCGCTCGCCACGCTGGTCCCGAAGGCGCCGGCCGGCGAGGCGTGGCTCCACGAGATCAAGTTCGACGGCTACCGGCTGCAGGCGCGGATCGACAAGGCGGCCAGGGGCAAGCGCCGGGTGCGGCTGCTGACCCGCGCCGGGCTCGACTGGACCGGGCGGTTCGGGCCCTCGCTGGCGGCGGCGCTGGAGGCGCTGCCGGTCGACGATGCGCTGATCGACGGCGAGGTGGTGGTGGAGACCGGCGCCGGCGCGTCGAGCTTCAGCCTGCTGCAGCAGGACCTCGGCGACGACCGCCATGATCGTTTCGTCTATTACGCCTTCGACCTCCTCCACCTCGACGGCCGCGACCTCCGGGGCGAGCCGCTGCGGGTGCGCAAGGAGATGCTGGCGGGCGTGCTGGCGGGGGCGCCGCCGATCCTCCGCGTTAGCGAGCATTTCACCGTTGACGGCGCGGTGATGCTGCGCCACGCCTGCCGGCTGAGCCTCGAAGGGCTGGTCTCCAAGCGCGCCGACGCGCCCTACCGCTCGGGGCGGGGGCGCGACTGGGTGAAATCGAAGTGCAGCCACCGGCAGGAATTCGTGATCGGCGGTTTCGTGCCCTCCACCGCGCTGAAGGATGCGGTGGGCTCGCTGGTGCTGGGCGTGTACGAGGCCGGCACGTTGCGCCATGTCGGCCGGGTCGGCACGGGGTTTTCGCAGAAGGTCGCCCACGACCTGCGGGAGAGGCTGGCGCCGCTCGCCCGCACGCGCAGCCCCTTCGCCGGCGCGCTGACGGCGGAGGAGCGGCGCGGGGTGCGCTTCGTCGCGCCCGAGCTCGTCGCCGAGGTGGAATTCCGCGGCTGGACCGGCGAGCATCACCTGCGCCACGCCGCCTTTCGCGGGCTGCGCGAGGACAAGCCGGCGCGCGAGATCGTGCGCGAGGACGAGGGCGACGCCATGGCGCAGACGCAGACGCCGCCGAAGGGCCGGCCGCGCCCGCGGGTGAAGCTCACCCATCCCGACCGCCTGTACTGGCCGGAGGACGGCGTCACCAAGCAGGGGCTGGCCGACTATTACAGCGAGATCTGGCCGTTCATCGCGCCCTTCGTCGTGGCCCGCCCGCTCGCCCTGCTGCGCTGTCCCGACGGGATCACGCAGTCCTGCTTCTTCCAGAAGCACGCCTGGCGCGGGATGAACAAGGCGATCGGCGTCCGCACGGATGCCGACGGTGCGGAACTCCTGGTCATCGAGGATCTCGACGGCCTGATCGCGCTGGTGCAGGCCGGGGCGCTGGAGATCCATCCCTGGGGCGCGCCGCTGGCCGACCTCGAGCGGCCGGACATGCTGATCTTCGATCTCGATCCGGGCGAGGGCGTCGGCTGGGAGGCGATGGTCGAGGGCGCGCGGGAAGTGCGGGCGCGGCTCGAGGCGCAGAAGCTGCCCGCCTTCGTGAAGACCTCCGGCGGCAAGGGGCTGCATGTCGTGGTGCCGCTGAAGCCGAAGGCGGATTGGAGCGCGGCGAAGTCGTTCGCCAAGGCGCTCGCCGACGCCATGGCCGCCGATGCGCCCGAGCGCTACGTCGCGGTCGCCACCAAGGCGCGCCGGCGCGGGCGCATCTTCGTCGACTATCTGCGCAACGGGCGCGGCGCCACGGCGGTCGCCGCCTATTGCCCGCGCGCGCGGCCGGGTGCCGCGGTCTCGATGCCGGTCGGCTGGGATGAACTCGACGCCATCTCCGGCGCCGATCAGTTCACCATTTCCGACGCCCCGGCCCGCCTCGCCAACCTTGCCGCCGACCCGTGGGCGGATTTCCGCGCCGCTGCCGTGCCGCTGGCGGCGGACGCGCCGCGTCCGAAGCGGGGCAAGGCGCGTTCCCCGCGCTGAGGAGGCGCCCGCCATGCCCGAGGGGTTCTGGCTCAGTTCGGACGAGATCGAGGCGCTGCTGCGCCTGCTGGCGGCGGCGGGCTGCGGCATGGCGGTGGGCGTGAACCGCGAATTGCGCGGCAAGCCGACCGGCATGCGCACGCTCGGCCTCGTCGGGCTCGGCGCGGCGCTGGTGGCGCTCTCGGCCATGCGGGTGGAGGGCATGGCCGGCCATCCCGATGCGACCAGCCGCGTGGTGCAGGGCATCGTGCAGGGGGTGATGACCGGGATCGGCTTCCTGGGCGCCGGCGTCGTGCTGCGCGACCGCGACCGGATGGAGGTTCACGGCCTCACCACGGCGGCGACGGTCTGGGTGACGGCGGCGCTGGGCGTCGCCTGCGCCATCGCCTCCTGGCACGTCATCCTCGTCGCGCTGGCGGCGATCTTCGTGCTGCTGGCGGTGATGAAGCCGCTGGAACGATGGCTCGAACCCGAGGTCGATCCACCCCCCGCGAAGGACAACCGGGATTAGCGCCCGGCTCGACGGCCGGCTCGCCGTTACCGCGACTTGCCGCGCTTCTGTTCGGCGGCGAGGCTCTTCTTGAGCGCATCCATGATGTTGACCACCTTGGTCGGGCTCTCGTCCTCCGGCGCCGCGCTGGCGCGGCGACGCGAGGGACGGCGCTGCTTCTGCTTGGCCTCGATGAGCCGGCGCAGATTGTCCTGCAGCGGATCGTGCACCAGCGCGGCGTCCCAGTCGCGGGTGCGGCGCTCCATGAGGCGGCCGACCAGGGCGATCATGTCGGCGTCGGTGGCTTCATCGATGTCCTTGAAGTAGTCCTCCGGCCGGCGCAGCTCGTCGGCATAGCGCAGCGTCCACAGCACGATGCCGCGCCCGCGCGGCTCCAGCATCACCGGGCGCTCGCGCCGGTGCAGCACGAGGCGGGAGATGCCGACCTTGCCGGTGGCGGCCATCGCCTCGCGGATGACGGAAAAGGCCTCCTCGCCGACGGGATCGTCCGGCATCAGGAAATGCGGCGTGTCGTACCAGATCCACTCCACGCTGTCGGCCGGCACGAAGGTCTCGATGTCGATGGTGCGGGTGCTCTCCAGCGCCACCGCCTGGAGTTCGTCGTCGTCGAGGATCACGTAGCTGCCGGGCTCGCGCTCGTAGCCGCGCGCCTGATCGTCGCTCTCGACGGTCTCGCCGCTTTCGGAATCGACATAGATGCCCTCGACGCGGTTGCCGGTGGCGCGGTTGAGGGTGTGGAAGCGGATCTTCTCCGTCTCGCTGGTGGCGGGCGCCATCGCCACCGGGCAGGTGACCAGCGACAGCTTGAGATAGCCCTTCCAGAAACCGCGCGCCGCCATCTCGCCCTCCGAGCCGCGTCCCGGACCGATAATCGCCGGCGGCGCGCCGGGTTCCCCACCCGATGAACCAAAACCGGCGGCGGGCGTTGGGCCATGGGCCGGCCGAGCTTTGGGAGCGCGTGAACCATGTCCGACAGCGAGCGATTGCGCGATCGGATCGATGCCGGCAAGGCCGGCGACAAGGTGCCGTTTCCCGATCCCGCCGCCGCCCCGCTCGGGACCGACGACGAGGCGGCCGGGCGACCGCCGGCCGCATCCGCGCCGACGGCGGATGGCGAGACGACGGTCGGCTCGGGAACGGACGAGCGGGGTCGGCCCTATGCGGACGAGGGCGTAGCGCTGAGGGGCATCTCCTTCGCCACCGCGGTCTCCGGCCTGCTGCTGGTCATCGTCGGCTTCGCGCTCGCCGTTGCCCTGCTCTCGTGAGCCGGGCCCGCGGAACCCGCCGGCGGGGGCCCGGGTTAGCGCAGGTTCCGCTTATCGAAAGACGATGCCCGCCATGCTTCCCAGCTCCGCCCTGATCGACCCGCCGGCCGTGCCGGCACCGTCCCCGTCCGGGCGGCGCGCCGACACCCCGGTGCTGGAGCCGGGGCGCAACATCTGGCGGCTGGAGAAGGCCGATCGGGCGGCGGTGCTGGTCGACGGGGCCGCCTATTTCGGGGCGCTGCGGGCGTCGATGCTGGAGGCGCGCGAGACCATCCACATCGCCGGCTGGGATCTCGACAGCCGCATGAAGCTGGTGGGGGCGAGCGGCCGCGCCGACGACGGTTTCCCCGAGACGCTAGCCGCCTTCCTCTCGGCGCTCGTGACGCGGCGCCCGGAGCTGCGCATCCGCCTGCTGCTGTGGGATTATTCGGTGATGTTCGCGCTCGAGCGCGAACTGATGCCGCTCTATTCCTTCCTGTGGTCGACCCCCCGCCAGATCGAGCTCTGCCTCGACGACGAATTGCCGCTCGGCGCCTCGCACCACCAGAAGATCGTGGTGATCGACGACAGCCTCGCCTTTTCCGGCGGGCTCGACATCACCCAGCGCCGCTGGGACACGTCCGAGCATCGCCCCGGGGATGATCGCCGTATCGACCCGCAGGGCGGCGCCTATGGCGCCTTCCACGACGTGCAGATGGCGGTGGACGGGCCGGCCGCCGCCGCGCTGGGCGAGCTTTTCCGCGAGCGCTGGCGCCGCGCCGCCTCCGAGCGCCTTCAGCCGGCCCGCCGCCCCGGCCCGCGCTGGCCGCAGGCGCTGGCGCCCGATTTCCGCATGGCGAAGATCGGCATCGCGCGGACGCTGCCGGCCTATCGCGGCGAGGCGGCGGTGCGCGAGGTCGAGGCGCTGTTCTTCGACATGATCGATACCGCGCAGCGCTCGCTCTATGTCGAGAACCAGTTCATCACCTGCGAGCGCTTCGCCGGGCGGGTGATCGCCCGCCTTCACGCGCAACCCGCGCTCGAAGCGCTCATGGTGACACCGCGCCACTACCGGAGCTGGCTCGAGCATCAGGCGATGGGCGTCGCCCGCGAGCGGCTGCGCGAGCGGCTGCGGCAGGAGGGCCTCGCCGACCGGGCCCGGCTGGTGTTCCCCGAGGTGGACGGCGCCGAGGGCGGCACGGACGTGTTCGTCCATGCCAAGATCCTGATCGTCGACGACCGGCTGCTGCGGGTCGGCTCGGCCAATGTCTGCAACCGCTCGATGGGCTTCGACACCGAATGCGACCTCGTCATCGAGGCCCGCACCGCGCGCGAGCGTGCCGGCGTCGCGGCGGTGCGCGACCGGCTGCTCGGCGAGCATGTCGGGCTGGAGCCCGAGGCGGTCGGGATGATCGTGGAGCGCGAGGGTCTGCTCGCCGCTGCGCGCGCCTGCGGCGGCGGGCGACGTCTCGCCGGTCTTCCCGACCCGGACGCGCTCGACCTCGCTTTGCCGATCAACGCGCTGGCCGATCCGATCGAACCGATCTACGACGACCGAGCCGAGGGCGGTAACGGACGCGGCCGGGCGCGGTTCTGGCTGGCGCTGATCGCGGCGCTGGTGGTGGTCGCCGGCCTGATCGTCGCCTGGACGCAGTCGCCCTTCGCCGAGCCGGAGCGCATGGTCGCCGCGCTCGAAGGTTTCGCCGACCGCCCCTGGGCGCCGGCCGTCGTGGTGGTGGCCTATGTGCTGGGCGGGCTGATCGCCTTCCCGGTCTCGGTGCTGATCGTGGCGACGGTGGCGGTCTATGGCGGCTGGACCGGCGCGCTGCTGGCCGGGGCGGGGGCGGTCACCAGCGCCGTCGCCACCTTCCTGATCGGGCGGCGGCTGGGCGCGCGCCTGCTGCGCCGGGTGATCGGGCCGCGGGTCAACCGCATCCGCCGCGCCTTCGCCGATCGCGGCATCGTCACGGTGGCGACCATGCGCATGGTGCCGCTGGCGCCGTTCTCGGTGATCAACCTCGTCGCCGGCGCGGCCGGGCTGCGGCTGAGCGATTTCGCCATCGGCACCGTGCTCGGCCTGCTGCCGGGGCTCGTCGTGCTGAGCGCGCTCGGCCGGCAGATCGTCGAATTCGTCGCCGAGCCCTCGCTGATGCGCATCGCGCTGCTGGCCGGCTTCGTATTGCTGTGGATCGGCTGCTCGCTCGGCCTGCAGCACCTCGTCTCCCGGTTCCGGAGGCCGGCGTGAGCGGGCGGGAGCGGCCGCTGCGGCTGATGACGTGGAACATCCATGGCGGGGTCGGTCCCGACGGGCGTTTCGACCTCGAGCGCATCGCCGCGCTGGTCGCCCGCCACCGGCCGGACCTGCTGGCGCTGCAGGAGGTCGACACGCGCGGGCGCGGCGTCGAGTGCCTCGCGCCGCTCGACGGGCTCGGCATCGGCCATCGCGCCGAGGCACGCACCATCGCGGTGGGGGACGGCCATTACGGCCATGTGCTGTTCGCGCGCTGGCCGATCGGCGAGGTGGTGCTGCACGATCTCTCGGTGCGCCGGCGCGAACCGCGCATCGCCATCGAGGCGCAGGTGGCGACGCCGGCGGGGCCGCTGCGGCTGGTGGCGGTGCATCTCGGCCTCGCTCTGGTGGAGCGCCACCGCCAGCTGTCCCGGCTCGCGTCAATCGCGCGCGCAGGAGACGGCATGCCCATGGTGATGATGGGCGATTTCAACGACTGGTTTCCGGCCGGTGGGTGGCGCCGCGCACTGGCCCGCTCGCTGCCCGAGCGGACCGCGCTGCGCAGCTTTCCCGCGCACTGGCCGACGCTGCGGCTCGACCGGATCTATTGCAGTGCGCGCGGCATGCTGCGCGACGCCTTCACCGACCCGGCCGCGCGCCACGCCTCCGACCACCTCCCCGTCATCGCCGACATCGTGCTGCCGCCGCCCGCGGAGGCGACAGGGCGGGAGGCGACCCCGCAGTCCGTGCGCGAACCGGCCGGCATGGCCACCGGCTAGAAGCCGCTGCGCAGCCGCAGGTGGCGGTGGGCGGGGGCCGAATCCGGGTCGTGCGAATGGGCGGCGACATCCTCCGCCACCGGGATGAGCTGCAGCGCGCCGTGCATCAGGCCGCGTTCGAGGAACAGCGCCTCGGCATAGCTCGACACGTCCTGCACGCTGCCGCGCATCACGGTGACGTCGATCGAGGTTGTGTGGTCGACCGGCACCGACAAGGTCGCGACCGTCTGGTCATGCCGGTCGAGCCGGCCCTGCGGCACCCGCGCGGCAAGGTTGCGCACGGACTGGTCGACGGCGCAGCTGATGATGCCGAAGCAGGGCGCATCGGCCGGCGCCCCGGCGCGGGTGGAGAGGCCGCGCCGGACGAGATCCCGTATCGCCTCCGAGCGGCTGAGCCCCCCGGTCGCTTCCATATAGGCATCGAGCGCGCCGGCCAGTTCGTCGTCGATGGCGATGGTGGTGCGCTGCATGTCCGCCTCTCCCGCTGTCGGCTTTGAGGTTAGGTCATCGCCCCATGCCGCTCAATCGCCGGCCGGCCCGGTCGGCGCTCAGTCCCCGCCCGCGCGGCGGCGCCACATGAGGGCGCGGATGGTCCAGGCCACCCCCGCCAGCACGGCGCCGGCGGCGAGCCCGAGCAGGAAGGCCGGCGTGTCGCGCCAGGAGGGCAGCAGCCCGGCCCACGCCGCGCCGACCACGATCGCCGTCGCCACGAGATAGACCAGCGCGGCGTTCCAGGTTCGCGCGCGACCGGCTGGGTCGGGCGGATCCTCCGGATCGAGGAAGCGCGGGGCGATGAGGCCGAGATAGACCACCTGCTGCAGCGCGCCGAGCACGAACAGCACCGCTGCGAGGTCGATCGGCAGCATCAGCGCCAGCCCGCCCGCGCCGATCAGCACCGAGCCGGCGGCGAGCCAGATCTCGCGCAGGCGCTCGGCGCGGTTCGGCGGCCCGCCCATGATCGCGGCGTAGGTCGCGTCGGCCATCGACGACGCGGCGAGCGAGCGCACCACCATGACCCCGCTGAACAGATAGAACAGGCCGATGAGCCGCAGGGCCGTCTCGGCGAGAAGGGTCATCATGGCGGGATCCGATGGCGGGGAGGACGAGGGGAGGGCGGGTCGACCGATGGCTCAGAGCAGCGCGGTGGAGAAGGCGGCGACCTTCCACTCGCCCGCCGGCCCGCGCCGGAAGCACAGGCCCCAGACGGCGGGATCGCGGACATCGGATTCGCGCACCGCTCCCGCCGCGCCGGAAGGCAGGCGTACGCCGCGCCAGCCGTCCGGCAGTCCATCGAGAGTCTCCTCGAGGTAAATCCGTTCCGGCTCGAGCGTTCCCCGGATCGCGGCATTCTCCGACGCGGAAGCATGGACCTTCGCTGCCGCGGGGGCGTACAGACCGCGCGCGCCCGCGTCGATCCGCGCCGCCGCCCCGGCGTCCCAGCGCGCGCCGCGATAGGTGCAGATCGCGTCCTTCACCAGCGGATCGCGGCCCCATTCGGGCGTGGCGATGGCATCGGCGATGACGGAAAGCGCCTGCGCGATATGGGCGGCGCCGGGGTCCACGCCGGGCGCGGGCGGCAGGTCGCCCTCCATGAAATAGCCGCCGATCGCCTCCAGCCGCTGTGGGCCGTCGCGCCAGGGGCCCTCCGTCTTCGCCTTGCGGGCCGATGCCGGGGTGATGCCGGCGATGACGAAGACGAGCCGGTCGGCGATCCGCGCCGCGACGGCCGCGTCATCGCCCGCGCGGGCCGCCTCGCCCAGCCGTTGCGCCACCGCGACGAGGTCGGCGGGCGGCGTGAGCGCGGCGCCGATGGTGGCGGGCACCGGCCGGTAGGGCTGGGGCCGCTGTTCGGCAGCCGCCGGCGCGGCGAGACCGGCGAAAAGGGCGGCGGCGATCAGCTCGAGATCGGAAATGCGACGCATCGGACCGGCGGACTCTGGCGGCGGGAGGCGCACCATGTCGGCGCCGCGCGGCAAAGGCAATCCGCATCGATCCGCAGTCTCGCCCGCTGGCGTCAGGCGTCCGCGGCACGTCTCATTCGTCGGTGCCGGCGGCGTGCACGTGCCGGTGGCTGTGATAGTGCGGATGCGCGTGGATCGCGCCGGGGACCAGCCGCCCGCCCTCCATCACCAGCGCCCGGGTGGCGAGTTCGGCGACAAAGGCGTCGTCATGCGAGACCAGCAGCATCGCGCCGGGAAAACCCGCCAGCGCGGCGCGCAGCCGCCGGCCGTTCTCGGCGTCGACGCCGTTGGTCGGCTCGTCGAGCATCAGCACGTCCGGCTGCAGGGCGAAGAGCCCGGCGAGGCAGACGAGCCGCTTCTCGCCGCCCGAGAGCCGGTGGCAGACCCGCTCGGCGAGGTGGCCGATGCCGAGCGCGTCCAGCGCCGCCTGCGCGCGCGCCAGCGCCTCGGCCTCGGTGCAGCCGGTATTCATCGGGCCGAAGGCGACGTCCTCGATCACCACCGGGCAGAACAGCTGGTCGTCGCTGTCCTGGAACAGGAAGCCGATGCGGGGGCGGAAGGGACGAAAATCGCGCTCCCGCGCGCAGTCCGTGCCGAACAGGCGGATCTGGCCGCCGGCCGCGCGCTCCAGCCCGACGATGGTGCGCAGCAAGGTCGTCTTGCCCGCCCCGTTGGGGCCGACGATGGCGAGGCGCTCGCCGGCCGCCAGCGTCAGGTTGACGCCGTCGAGCACGAGGCTGCCCTCGCGCCGGACGCTGAGATCGAGGAGCTCGACGGGGACGCTCACAGCCGGTCCACCGCGAGCGCGAGCATGCCGCCGGCGGCCAGCGCGGCGAAGGCGATCCAGTCGGATCGCGCGGGACGGGGCAGGGCGCGGGAGGGAAAATGGCCCTGATAGCCCCGGCACAGCATGGCTTCCTCCACCCGGTGGGCGCGGTCGAGCGCCCGCACCAGCAGCATGCCCATGAGATTGCCGAGGCTGCGCCAGCCATGGCGGGTGGAGCGCGGCCGGAAGCCGCGCGCGCGCATCGCCTCGTGCAGGCGCCCCGCCTCGGCGCGCAGCAGGCCGGCATAGCGCACCGTGGTCACCAGCAGCCGGATCAGCCGCTCGGGCATGTGCAGCGCGCGCAGCGCGGTGCCGAGCCGCGCCGGCTCCACATCGCCCAGCAGCGCCGTCAGCACCAGCACCGAGGCGGAGACCTTGCAGGCGATCAGCGCGGCGCGCCAGACGCCTTCCCGGCTCGCGGCGAGCGGCCCGAGCGTGAACAGCGTCTCGCCCGGCACGGTGAAGGGCAGCGTCGCGAACAGCAGCAGCATGAAGGCTTCGACATGCAGCAGCCGATGCGCGAGCCCGGTCACGCGGCCGCCCCCTGCGGCCAGCAGCACGGCGGCGGCGAGCACGGCGGCGGCGACGGGGAGGCTGTGCAGCGGCGCGATGCAGACGATCACCGCGAAGGCGGCGACGAGGCGCAGCCGCAGATCCGCGGGCCGCATCAGGAGCGCCTCGCGCGCAGCCACAGGCCCATTCCGGCCAGCCCGAAGATGAAGAAGAGGCCGGAGAGGATGTCGACCATCCGCAGGCGCGAATCCATCGCCTCGATCCGCTCCAGCAGCGGCTCGACCTGCCGCTGCACGGCGGCCTCGACCAGCGCGGCGGTGTCCGCGCCCGACAGGGGGGCGGCCGGGGCGCTTGCCGGTGCGGCATCCGGCGGCGGCGAAGACGGTGCCGCGGCCACGGCGCCGAATCGCGCCGCCTCGAGGGTCGCCGAAGCGATGTGGGCCTCGTGGGTGTCGACGGTCACGGTGATGTCGGAGGCGGGCCGCGCCGGCGGCCGGAAGCTGAAGCGGCCCTCGGTATCGGTGGTTCCCGCGGCGATCACGGTGCCGGCCGCGTCCTTCGCCACCCAGGAGGCGCCCTGCGCGCGGCCGCCGCCGATGAAGAAGGCATAGCCGCCCACATTGCCGTCGGTGACCGCGGCGAACACCTTGAGCTTGTGCGCTTCGGCGGTGCCGCCCAGCGCGAGCGCGAACAGGGCGGCGAGGGCGAGCCGCCTCATGACGCCAGCGGCCGCAGCGCATCGGGCTGCACGCGGGCGAGGAAGGCGACGATGGCCGCCGTCACGAAGCCCTCGGCCAGCGCCAGCGGCAGGTAGGTGGCGATGAGCACGCGCGCCACCGGCGTGTAGTCCGAGGAGGACAGCGCCAGCGCCAGCGCGACGAGGCCACCGGTTCCCAGCACCGCCAGCGCGCCGACCGCGCCCGCCAGCGCCGCGCGCAGGCCGGCGCGCGCGGTGCGCCGGATCGCCGGCCCCAGCAGCAGCGCCGCGACGACGCCGGGCAAGGCGATATTGACGGTATTGACCCCGAGCGTCGTCAACCCGCCGAAGCCGAACAGCAGCGCCTGCAGCAGCAGCATCACCAGCACCGCCGCGAAGGTGGCGGTGCCGAGCATCAGCCCCATCAGGCCGGCGAGCAGCACATGGACGCTGGAGGGCCCGACCGGCACGGCGATCAGCGAGCCCGCGAACACCGCGGCGCAGAGGATGCCGGCGCGCGGCACCAGCCGGTCGTCCATCCGCCGCAGCCCGAGCGCCACCCCGCCGGCGGCGATCGCCCCGCCGGCCAGCAGCACGGGCAGGGAGAGGATGCCGTCGGGGATATGGGCCATGGCTACTTCCCGTCCATCCCGGTGGCCTTCACCCAGATCAGCGCGCCCTGCTCGACAGGGACGTCCTTGCCGTCCGGCGACTTCATCGGCCGGTCGCCCTCGACAAGCGCGGCGAAGCCCCACCAGCCGGCGCGCGGCATGGCGTAGCTGAAGGTGCCGTTGGCGTCGGCCTTCAGCACCTGGGTGACGAAGGCGTCGTTCGGCGGCTTCACCGTGCCGTCATTGATGAACTCGACCTCGACCTCGGCGAAGGGCACCGGCTTGCCGTCCTTCAGCACGACGCCGGAGAACAGGTTGCCGGCCCACAGCCCGGTCGGCCGGGTCAGCGGCTGGATCTCCACCGGCAGCCCGATCAGCGCGTCCCAGCCCTCGCCCGAGGCGAAGCTGTCGACCACCACCTTGGCGTAGTGGACGATGAACTTGCCTTCCGCCGGCTCCCAATAGGGCTGCGGCTCGACGAAGAACACCGCCGCCCCCGGCTCGGGCAGCTCCTGCGCCAGCGTCCAGGCGCTCTTGCCGTCGACCGGCTTTTCGGTGACCCTGCCGAGCAGATCGGTCGTCTTGCCATCGACCAGCACCCCGAGCCGCGCCGGCTTCTTCATCTCCATCACCGGCCCGCCCTCGACCGGATGGGTGAAGACGAGGTCGAGGGTGACGGTGCCGCCATCGGGCAGCACATCCGCGGAGGGGATGATCTCCTGGAAATGGGCAAAGGCCGACGAGGCGGACAGCGCAAGGCCGACGAGGCCCGCGCGCAGCGCGAGGGGAAGGGCGGGCATCTCGTCTCCGACCGTTCGAGCGTATGAATATTTATTGAAGTTATCATACTCATGGCCCGCGCCGGCTTGCAAGCGCTATGTGCGCCGGGCGTTCCGCCGCGCGGTTTCAGGGCGGCGTGATCGGTCGCGCCTCGGCATCAGCGAGGCCGACGAGGAGATGACGGCCGGTGGCATCGACGCGGAAGATGCCGTAGCGGGCCTGCGCATAGAGGTCGCCCTGTCCCTCCTGGAACAGGAAGGAGTGCGGCTCGATGCGCGCGCTCCCGTCGCTGTCGCGGCCGACCTCGAAGGCCACCTCGTTTGCGCCCGGCGCGCCGGCGTCGAGCACGCGGCGGAAATGGCCGATGCGGCGGTCGTCGAGCCCCAGCACCAGTACGGCGCGCGGGGTCTCGAGGCGGATCGGCTCGCGCTCCAGCGCGAAGGCGAGGCGCATATAGTCGCCCTGCATCAGCGAGCGCGGGTCGACCGGCACGAGTTCCAGCAGCACCACCTCGCCGGTCGCGATCAGCCGCTCGAAACCGCGCACGGTCCAGCCGAACGCGCCCAGCACGGCGAGGCCGGCGAGCAGGAACAGCGCCCGCCGGACCGGCTGGCGCATGCCGCGCGCGCTGGTATCGCCCGCCGTCATGGCGCCGCCTCGCGGTCCCAGCCGGCAAGGGCGATCACCGCCCGCGCCGCCAGCAGCAGCAGGCCGCTGCCGACCAGCGCAGCGGATTTGGCGAGGAAATCCATGTCCCGGCCATAATACCAGAGCACCAGGAACGCCGGCAGCGCGATGATGCCCAGCACCCGGAGCGGCGTGTCGTGCAGGGCGTGGCCGAGGATCAGCAGCGCCAGCGCGTAGCCGATGCCGGGCGCGCCGATGACGCCGAGCAGCACGATGCCGGCGACCGCCGCCATCAGCGGCGGACGGGCCAGCGCCGCGACGCCGCCCGCCACCCAGGCGACGAGGCCGATCAGCGACAGCGTCAGGATCGCCGCGATCGGGCGCGGATCGACCGGCACGTCGCTGGCCCCGAGCCCGACCTCGCGTCCGGCGGCGATCAGGGCGACGATGGTGCCCATGGTGGCGAGCGCGGCGAGGCCGACCGGCCGCAGCGCGACGGGGGCGCGGTGCGGCAGGAGCAGCAGCCCCGCCAGCGCCGTGGCGGCGGCGTAGAGCAGCGTCAGCGCGGCCGTCGGGTCGCCGATGAGGCTGTCGCGCAGCAGGATCTCGGCGATGAGGGCGACCGCCACGGCATAGGGCGAGAGGAGGCGGTCGAGCGACGAGGCCGATACCGGATAGGTCAGCACGGTGACGGCGAGGATCGCCGCAGGCAGCGTGAAGGGCCTGTCCGCCCCCGCCAGCGTCATGATGCCGCCCACGGTCATCACCTTGCCGAGCGCCAGCGCGGTGAAGCCGGTCTGGGCCAGCATGTCGCGCGCCAGCCCCGCCGGCTGTGCATTCAGGGCGAGCGAGAGCCCCATGCCGAGGGCGAGGAAGATGATGCCCCAGACGAGCAGGCCGTTGCCGCTGTCGAAGGAGATCAGACCGGAGATGCCGAGAAAGGCGAGGAAGAACAGCGTCGCGAGGAAGGTGCCGAGCGCGGAGAGGAGGCGCAGGTGCAGCGGCGGGCGCTCCTGCGCGGCGTCGGTGCGGATCGCCTCGGCGAGCACGGCTTCACGCTCGGCGGGCACCTCGCCGGCGGCGCGCCAGGCGGCGAGCAGCGTGGCGGCGTCGATGCCGGGGCGGGTGGCAGCGGTCATGGCGCATGCCCTTCCATGCGCCGGGCCATCGAGCGCAGCCACGCCACCGCCAGCGCGAACAGGGCCAGCGTCGCCAGTCCCATCAGGAAATAGGTGCCGACATCGGGCCGCCGCGCGCCGGCCGAGACCGCCCGGAACAGCGCGAAATCGCCAATGGCGCAGACGGTGAGGATGACGGCCGTGAGCATGGCGACATCGGGAATGGCAAAGCGATAGGCCCCCGCCATGACGAGCAGCAGCAGCGGAATGACGGCGAGCGCCAGCCCTTCGAGCCGGCCGGAGCCGTGAAATTCGTCCAGCAGCAGGAAGGCGAGCTGCGCCGCCACCCCCAGCAGCGTCAGGCCGAGATAAAAGCGCGTCCAGTGCCCGCCCGCGACGGCATAGCCACCGCGCGCCAGCATTTCGCGCAGCAGCAGGGCGGAGCCGAACAGCGCCATCAGCGCGAGGTTGCGGCCGGCGTGGAAGGTGGCGTCGGCGGGCTGCGTCTGGTCCCAGAAGGTGAATAGCGCCACCGCCGCCACCGCGATCCACACCGCCCAGGCGGCGGCCGAGGCGGCGATCAGCGCGAGGGCGAATGTGAGGCCGGCCCAGGCCGCGAACAGCGTCCAGGCATCGGCACCGGTCTGGTAGATCTGGCCGGTGACGGCGAGGAACACGCCGACCAGCACCACCGCGGCCGTGGCCGCGCCGTCGCCGGCGGGCCGGCCGAAGCCGAGCGCGGCGGCCGCGAGGCAGGCGGTCGCGAACAGGCCGCCTATGGCGCCGAGCTTCACCATGGGCGGGATGGCGTTCCAGTTGAAGGCGAAGAAGTAGATCAGCCCGGCCAGCACCAGCGCCGCGCCCACCGTGCCGATCAGCCGTCCGGCCCACAGCCCCCAGCGGCGGGGCGGCCCGATGAGCGCCAGCGCATGATCGCGGGCGGCGGCCGGGATCAGCCCCCGCGCGGCGAGCCGGTCGATGGCCGCCCGGTCGAGGCGGATCGTGTCGAGCGCGCCCGGCCGGTCGGCCGCATCGTCCTTCATCCGCCGTTCACCCGCCGTGCTGGAGGCTCGCCCGTGAATACCATTGCGCACGGTATGCTCCAAGGTCGATCCATGCCCCGCCTCGCCGGACTCGCTGTGCTGATTCTCGCCGCGCTCGCCCCGGCGGCGTTCGCCTGCCCGCTGGAGAAGGCGGTCTATACCCCGCTCGACGCGGACGACGACTGGGGGGCGGAGGCGGGCGTCGCCAATGCCTGGGAGATCACCCATGTGCACCCGGCGCCGGCGGATGCCGACCGGCCCTGGATCATCCGCCTCGCCGAGAACCGGCAGAAGCTCGCCGCCGACTTCGCGGTGGCCGATCCGCCCGGCTTCAGTGCCGTCCACGTCTACATGCTGGTGCCGCCGGGCGGGGCGAGGAAGGGCTTCGACGCGGCAAAGGCGCCCTCCGCATCGCTCTATTATTTCGGCGACAACCTCAAGCGGGTCGATCCCCGGCCCGATGACGGTGCGCCCGCGGCGCCGCCGCTGATGCAGCTGCCGGGCCTGTCCAAGGCGTTCTGGGACTGGAAGCGCGACGGGCGCCGCTTCGTGCCGCCGGACGGGCTCTGGAAAGTCACCGCATGCCGGGACTGAGCGTCATGCGCCACCACTTCCCGTACCGTCATCGCCGACCTATAGTCCCGCCATCGCAGTGGGGGACAGGGCGGGCCATGCGGGGTTCGCGGACCGAAAGCCGGGGCGCCGGCTGAGCATGCGCGTGCCCCCGCCGTTCCGGCATCGTCTCCTCGCGATCCTTGCGCTTGCGCTGGCGCCTTGGGCTGCGCCCGGGGCAGCGCAGGCCCGCAACCTCGCGCTGCTGGTCGGCGTCGCCGCCTATGACGAGCCCTCGATCCGCCCGCTGGAGGGGCCGCGCAACGACGTCGTCGCGCTCTGGCGCTATCTGGTCCGCCACGACTTCGCGCCCGCCGACATCGAGGTGCTGGCGGAGGGACTGCCGGCGGCGGCCGATACGCCGACGCCGGAGGCGGCGCCGACCCGCGCCGCCATCCTCGACGGTCTCGATCGTCTGGCCGCCCGGGCCGGGGCGGGGGATTTCGTGCTGTTCCACTATTCCGGCCACGGCACCACCCAGCCGCAGACCCAGGCGGAGGGCGAAGGAGCGGGGGGCGAGGACGCGGAGATCGAGGCGGGCGGGCGCGACCAGGTGCTGCTGCCCAAGGATGCCGGCCGCTACGACGCCGCGGCCCGCGGCATCCGCAATGCCATCGTCGACAACGAACTCGGCGCCGCGCTCGACCGCATCCGCGCCCGGGGCGCGACGGTGTGGGTGGTGGTCGACGCCTGCCATGCCGGCTCGGTGACACGCTCGGCCGATGCCACGCGCAGCGTCGATCCGCTCGCCCTCGGCGTGCCGGCGGCGGGGGCGACGCCGCCCGCCACGCCGCCCGCGCCGCACCCGCCGGAGCGCGCCGGCACGTTCGATCCCGCGACGCTGCGCGGCGGCGCGGCCGTGGCCGCGGGTGGTGCCGGCCCGCTCATCGCCTTCTTCGCCGTCGATTCCTGGACGCTGGCGATCGAGCGCGCCTATCCCGTGCCATCGACCGGGGCGGCGTCGGGGTCGGCCGGCGAGGAGCAGGCGAAGTTCGGCGTCTTCACCTGGCACCTGCTGCGGGCGCTGGAAGCGGGGCAGGCGCGCAGCTTCCGCGATCTCGCCCGCCGCGTCTCGCTCGACATCGCCGCCGGCTCGCGCCTCGCGCAGGCGCCGCTGCCGGTGTTCGAGGGCGACCTCGATCGCGGCCTGTTCGGGGCGGCGGGCGAAGGGGCGGCGCGCTTTCCCGCCCGCCTCGAGAATGGCGAGGTGGTGATCGAGGCGGGCGCGCTGCAGGGCTTCGATGCCGGCGCCGAGGTCGCCCTGTTCGACGGGCCGCTGGGCGGCGCGGCGCGGCTCGGCACGGCGCGCCTCGACACCGCCACCGCCGCCGACAGCCGCGCCCCGCTCGCCGATCCGCCGGCGCCGGGGGAGGGCGGGCTGTGGGCGCAGGTGGAGCGACCGGGCGTCGCCTTCCGCTTCCGCGTCGCCGGTGTCGCGGACGCCCCGGTCGACGGGCGCATCCGCGCCGCGCTCGCGCCCGGCGAGGGCGGGCCGGCGATCGGCGTCGAGCCGGTGGCCCCCGGGGCGCCGGCGGATCTGCGGCTCGACGTCGCCGAGGGCCGGCTCTGGCTGGCGCCGGAGGGCGCCCCGCTCGTGCGCGACCCGCAGGCCTATGGCCGCAGCTTCTCCCTGCCGCTCGACCTGCCGCCGGGGGATTTCGACCGGCAGCTGCGCGCGGCCGTGTTCGCCTATGCCCGCGCCGCCAATCTCGTGCGCGTCGCCAGCCTCGCGGAGATGGAGGCCGGGGCCGGCGCGGGCGACATCGAGATCGCCCTGGAGCGCATCCGCGAGACCGATCCGGCGCGGCTCGCCGATCCGCGCCGCGCCTGCGCCGCCGCCGCGCGGCCTTCGGCGCCGCTGCCGGTCGACAGCGGGGCGGCGGCGGCGCTCGCCCATTGCGACATGGTGCGCCTCACCATCGCCAACCGATCCGACCGCGATATCGATCTCGGCGTGTTCTTCCTCGATCCGCTCGGCGGCATCGACGTTCCGGTGAAGGACTGGCGGCAGAACGGCTGCATCGCCACGCTGCCGGCCAAGGCGTCGGGGCCGCTGGTGCTGCGCACGACGCTGCGCAGCTGGGGCAAGAACGGGCCGGGCCAGATCGGGCTGCACCGCATCCTGGTCTTCGCCCTGCCGCGCACGGGGGGAATCCCGCCCTCGCTCTGCCACCTGCTGCAGCGCGACGCCGCCACGGCGGCGGCCGGCGCGGCCGCGCTGCGCAATGCGGGCGGCAAGGGCGGGCTTATCGACCTGCTGAGCCGCGCCGCGCTGGTCGATCCCGCGCTGCGGGCCGCCAACCCGTTCGAGGAGGAGACCGAGGCCGCCGGCGGCCCGGTCGTGCGCCAGTTCACGCTCGACCTGCTGCCGCCGGGGGGAGGACGCTGATGCGCGCGCGCCGCCCGCTCGCCGTTCTCGCGCTCGTCCTGCTCGCGCTGGCGGGCCCCGCCGCCCGCGCCGCCGAGCCGGCGCCGACCCCCACGCCGACGCCCGCGGAACTGCGCGACGAGGCGTTCCGCTCCGCCCAGACCGCCATGCTCACCTCGGCCAGCCTCGCGCTGGCGCAGCTCGGCGTGCGTTTCGCGGCGGGCTCGGACGGCCTCGCCCGGCTGGTGCGCCAGCGGCAGGATCTCGTCGCCGCCTGGAAGAGCGCCGACGGGGCGCTGGTCGAAGCGCTCGGCACCGCCGGCACGGCCGACGATCCGGCGGTCGCCGCCCGGCGCGCCGAGGCGGAGGCGCTGGAGGCGCGCATCGCCGACAGCGACCGCGAGATGGCCGCCCGCTTCCCGGCCTATGCCGAGCTCTCGCAGCCGCAACCGGTCGCCATCGCGCAGGCGCAGGCGCTGCTCGGCCCCGACGAGGCGCTGGTGCTGGTGTTCGTCGCCACCCGCGAGACCTTCGTCTGGGCGGTGACGCATGACGACGCCGACTGGCAGCGCGTGCCGGCGACCCGCGACGATCTGGTGGCGCAGGTGAAGGGGCTGCGCGCCGGGCTCGATCCCGGCGCGGTCGCGGTCATGCGCTCGGGCGCGCTGCGCGATTTCGGCGAGGCGGAGGTGGACGGCGCCGGCGAGAGCGTGCGCACCAGCTTCAGCCGGGCCAGCGCGCACGAGCTGTTCGCCCGGCTGCTGGCGCCGTTCGACCGGCTGCTGGCCGGCCGTGCCCGCGTCTTCGTCGTCGCCGAGCGGCCGTTCGATTCGATCCCCTTCGCGCTGCTGGTCACGCAGCCGCCGGCGGGCGACGACACCGACCCCGCCGCGCTGCGCGACACCGCCTGGCTGATCAAGCGGCAGGCCATCGTCACGCTGCCCTCGGTGTCGAGCCTGAAGACGCTGCGCGCGGCCGCCGCCGTCTCGAGCGCGCCGCTGCCCTTCCGCGGCTATGGCGCGCCGCTGCTGGGCGGGCGCGCGGCCCCGGCGCAGATCGCCAGCCGCGGCGCGGCGGTGGCGGGAACGCTGCTGCGCGGCGGCACGGTCAGCCGCGAGACCGTGCGCAGCCTCGCGCCGCTGCCGCAGACCGAGGGCGAGCTGCGCCGTCTCGCCGAAACGCTGGGGGCCGGCCCCGATGCCGTCCAGACCGGCGCGGCGGCGACCAAGAGCGCGGTGCTGGCGGCCGATCTCTCGCAATACCGCGTGCTCGCCTTCGCCACCCACGGGCTGCTGGCCGGCGATATTCCGGGCCTCGCCGAACCCGCGCTGGTCTTCACCCCGCCCGAGGGGGAGGGGGGCGACGACGGCCTGCTGACCGCCTCGGAGGCGGCGCGGCTCAATCTCGCCGCCGACTGGGTCATCCTCTCCGCCTGCAACACGGCGGGCGGCGACGGCACGCCGGGCGCGGACGGCCTGTCGGGCCTCGCGCGGGCCTTCTTCTATGCCGGCGCACGCACCCTGCTGGTCTCGCACTGGCCGGTGCGCGACGATGCCGCCGCCCGGCTCACCACCGGCGCGCTCGGGGCGCTGCGGGCCGAGCCGGGCCTCGCCAAGGCGGAGGCCTTCCGCCGGGCGACGCTGGCGCTGATCGCCGACCCCTCCGACCCGACGCTGGCGCACCCGGCGATCTGGGCGCCCTTCGTGATGGTGGGGGAGGGGCGATGATGCGACGGGCGATGTTACGACGGGTGGCATCGCGCCTCCTCGGGGCGGGATTGCTCGTGCCGCTGCTGCTCGGCGCCGGCCTGCTGCCGGGACGGGCGCAGACCGCCGACGCGCCGCTGCGCGAGTCGCCGGCCGCCGCCGCGCCGGCCTCGCCGGAAGATCCGGTGAAGCAGCTGCGCACGGCGTACAAGCTGCTGGAGGACGATCAGGCGGGCGCGGCGATGGCGCTGCTGCTGCCGGCACGCGACGCGCTGGAGAATGCGGGCGATCTCGACCGGCTCGGCATCCTCTACAGCCTCACCGGCTATGCCGGGAAGGCGCTGGGGGATCGCCCGACCGAGCTTTCCGCCAAGGTGCAGGCGGTGCTGCTGGCCTATCTCGCCAACCCCCTCGAATCGATCGACACGCTCGACGCCGAATTCTCGCTGGCGGAAGCCTATAGCCGCCACGACGTGCGCGACGCGCAGCTGCTGGTGCTCGCCAACATGCTGGCGAGCGTCGAGGCCGCCCGGCGCGCGGGGCCGCTGCCGGACGCGCTGGAGGAGACCGAGACCATCGCCCTGCTGCTGATGGGGCAGCGCCTGCGCGCCGACGGGCGCCCGGAACTGGCGCTGGCCGTGTTCCGCCGCGCGCTGCCGCTGGCGCAGAAGGGGCGCGTCGACGCCGAGAATGCCGGCAAGCTCGCCGCCATCGTCGCGGAGATGGAAGCCGCCGCCGCGCCGCTCGCGCCGCCGCCGGAGGCGGGCGCCTGCCTCGGCCGCGCCGACCTTCCCGCCGCCCGCATGGCGGAATGCCGGCAGGCGGCGGACCGCGCCCTCGCCGCGGGCGATGCGGCCACCGCCGAGCGCCTCCTCGTCGAGCTGCTCGCCGACGTGCCGCAGGGCTCGCTGCGCGAGGAGCGCTTCGAGGCGGCGCGCGACCTGCTGCTGCTGCGCCAGATGAACCGGCCGGCGGACGATGCCGACCTCGCCGCCAGCGTCGATCTCGTCGGCAATTATCTCGCCAGCATCGGCGAGGTCGCCGGCGCCGCCATCGCCGGGGCGCGTGTCGTGCGCTCGGCGCTCGACCGGGGCGTCTACGAGCCCCGCCTCGCCGAGATGTGCGGCCATCTCGCCCGCCGCGCGGTGCGCGTGGGGGCGCCGCAGCTCGCCCTGCGCCTGCTGGCGTTCCAGCGCGCCGTCGTCATGGCGGGTCTCGGCGAGGGCGTGGCGCTCGAACGGTCGATTCCGAACCCGGAGGTGAAGCGCCGGCTGGTCGCGGCGCTGCTGCAGCTGGAAATCGCCCATACCGCGGCCGCGGCCGGCTATGCCGACCGGGCGGCGGCGGAGCGGGCCGAGGTCGACCGGCAGGTGGCGAGCCTCGACCTCGCCGATTTCGACCGCATCGAGGACATGACCGCGATCAGCTATGCCGGGGTGAAGGACTATGTGTTCCCCAGCTACATGGCGGCGATCGACCTGATGGGGCGCCTCGCCAGCCGGCTCCCGCCCGGCGATCCCCGCCGCGATTCCTTCCGCATCGGCTGGGTCAGCGGCCTCGCCTCGATGTGGGGGGAGCCCGCGCGCGCCGATGCGCTGGCGGACGAGGCGATCCGCGAGATCCGCGCCGCGCCGGAGGGGCGGCGCAAGGCGCTCTCGACCCTTCTGACCCTGCGCGCCGAGACCGTCATCGACGCCAACCCCGCGCTGTCGGCGCGCTTCACCCGCGAAGCCTATGAGGTGATCGCCGTCGAGCCCGGCCACGAGACCGAGCGCATCGCGCTGTTGCTGGACATGGCCTCCGACCAGAGCGACGCCGGCCTCGCCGCCGCGCTGGTCGACGAGGCGCAGCGGCTGCGCGCGGGGGCGAGCGGCATCGAGCCGCGGATCCTGGCGCGGCTCGACCTCAAGCGCTCCTACCGCGCCTTCGACGCGGGCGACACGGCGCTCGCCATCCGCCTCGCCGAGGACGCGATCGCCACGCTGGTCGCGGCCAACGGCAAGGACGACTGGTCGGTGCTGGAGCCGGCCCGCTCGCTCGCCGCCGTCTATGCGGCGGCGGGGCGGCTCGACGAGGCCCGCGCCACCTACGAGGCCTATGTCTTCCCGCAGAGCGAGGCGGTGCTGGTGGGCGAGGAGAAGGCGCTCGACGACCAGCTCGGCCTCGCCAATCTCGAGGCCTACTACGCCCCGCGCGCGGAGACGCTGCGCACGCTGGCGACGCTGCTCGATCGCAGCCGGCGCCGGCTGAAGGCCGACAGCGACGTGCCCCGGCGCATCCGGCGGGCGCAGGCCTTCGCCTATTACGGGCTCGGCGACGGCATCCCGGCGCGCGAGGCGGCCCGCGCGGCGCTGGAGATCCAGCGCCCGCCGGCCAGCGACACGGCCAGCGCGCGCGAGGATCGCAAGCTGCTGGAGACGCTGGTTGGCGCGGACTGGGCCGCGAGCCGGGCGGCAGCGACGCCATGACGGTAGCCGTTGACGTTGCGCGATTGTCTGACATTCTCGCGTCGTCGTGCGCCGAGGGGGAAGTGGAACGATGCCGGTCTTGCCTGCCATGCCGCGTCGACGCTGACGCTTCTCCCCCTGCCGGGCTTTCCCGCCCGGCCCCTGCCGCGACCCTCGGCGCCCCCTGGCGGTGGCCTCGCCTGCGCGATGGCCGCGGTCTCCTCCGCCCCCCGGCTCCGACCGCCCGCCGCCTGCGCGGGCGGCCGATCGGGCTCGGCCGGGCGTCTCCCCCGGAAGCCTCATCCGTCGTCACAGAGTGCCCATCATGATGCTCCACGTCCTTCGCCCGCTCCTGCGCCGGCCGGCCCTGCGGTCCGGCGCGCTCGCCGCTTCGCTTCTCTGCGGAGCCTTCGCCGCCCACGCCGAGGGGCCGGGCGACGAACTCAAGGTCGAGGTCGCGCCGGCCGCGGCGGTCGAGCGCCCCGCGACGCTGCCCGCCGGCGACGATGCCGCCGCCCTCGATGCGGGTGCCGGTGCCGCCTCCCGCCTGCCGGCCTCCGGCCGCGGACTTCCCTATGACGCGGCCGGTGTCGCGCTGAAGAAGGGCGGCATCCTGAAGAAGGGCGCCAACGAGAAGATCGTCGGCGGCCAGCAGGCGCAGCAGGGCACCTATCCCTTCCAGGCCGGCATCCTGCGTCTGGTCTCCACCAACGGGAAGGTCACCGGCCTCGCGCCGATGTGCGGGGGCACGGTGCTGACCTCGCGCTGGATCCTCACCGCCGCGCACTGCTTCGTGGAAGGCACCGGCGGCAAGGTGCAGGGACTGCGCAGCACCAAGGACATCCTGGTCCATGTCGGCAGCACCAACCTGCTGGCCGATCCCGAGGAGCGCGACTGGGTTCCGATCAAGCGCGTCATCCCGCACCCGAAATACGTCACCGGCACCAACGTCAACGACATTGCCCTGATCGAACTCGACCGCACGCCCCGGCGCGGCGTCGCCTATGACCAGGTGACGGTGGTGACGAAGGATTCCGAGCCGGCCGACCTGCCGAACGAGGCGGAGCTGCACATCGTCGGCTGGGGCACCACCTCGGAGGGCGGCAGCCCCTCGGTCGACCTGATGGAATCGACGCTGAACGCGGTCGACCGCAACCAGTGCAACCGGGTGCTGACCTCGGCGCTGGTGAACTCGCCCGACGCCCGCAAGGCGCTGGAGGATCTCAGCTACGTCTTCAACCTGTCGCAGGCCGGCCGCAAGGCGCTGGAGCAGCAGCTGCCGCAGATCGGCGGTGTGGTGACGCCGCAGATGTTCTGCGCCGGCGCGGCGGTGGACGGCATCGACACCTGCCAGGGCGATTCCGGTGGGCCGATCCTCAGCCGCAAGGCCGATGGCAGCTTCGTGCAGGTGGGCATCGTCAGCTTCGGCATCGGCTGCGGCCACGCCGAGCTGCCGGGCGTCTATACCCGCCTCGCGCTCTATACCGACTGGATGAAGAAGACCATCGCCGCCCCGCCCGCGCCGCCGGCCCCGGCGGCGGCCGCCGCTCCCGCCGGCGCGAAGCCCGCCCGCCGGCCGTGAGCCGCGGACCGTCCGGCGCGCGGGCGTGCGCCGGACCCTATCCGGCGCCCGTCCCCGGCCGGCTCAGGGCTTGACCGGCTGGCGGATCGGCCAGAAGGCGAGGGACAGGCTGGCGCTTTCGAGCGGCAGCCGCCCGCCGCGGGTCGCCCCGTCGAGCAGGTCGTCGAGACCGCTGCCGGTGTCGTCACCGCGCGTCGCCTGCGCGGCGCGGTCGTTGAAGGCCGCGAGCGCACAGAGCGAGGGCAGGTCGGTCTCGCCCGCCACGAACGGCACGCCGACGACGAAGACGCCGTTGGTCGTCGTCGGCGCCCGCCCGGGCACGATCGCGCGGGGGTGGTAGGGCACCTCGAACAGCAGCCGCCGGCCCGGCTCCAGCCGGTCCGACACGGTGAGCCCGACCGGGCAGGTCGGGCGCCGCGCGATCAGGTTCCAGCCGTCGTCGAGGAAGAAGATCGCCGCCAGCATCGGCCGGGTGCTGCGGTTCTCCACCGCCACCTGCACCTTGTCGCAGCGTTCCACCAGCGCCTCGGCATCGACCTCGGTGGGCGTCGCCTTGAACGCGCACTGGCGGGTGCCGGCATCGTAGCCATAGCGCCGCACCTCGACGCTCACGTCGAGATCGCCGCCGCTGCCCGTCGCGGCCAGCGACTGGATCAGCGCCACCTGCCGGGCGCGCAGCACGGCGCGGGCGACATCCTCCGCCGACGGGGCGGCACCGGGCGCGAGCGCGACCAGCGGGCCGGCTTCGACCTCGGCGGGATCGAGGCCGGGCGGCATGAAGCGCAGACCCTCCGCACTCATCCACGGCACCAGCGCGGGCGCGGCCTCGTCGGCGCGGGCGCGGTCCTTCAGCGGGCCGGCGAGCGCCGCCGCGAGGGCGTCGGCCTGCGCCGCCTGGGCCGTCGGGTCGGCCGCGCCGGCGCCCGGCCAGGGGCGCGGGGCGGCGATGCCGAAGGCGGCGAGCGGCGCGGGGCGGGCGAGGCGGGCATAGGCCGCCTGTTTGAACGCCGGCGAGGTGGGAACCGTCGGGCAGCGCGCCGCGCCCGGCACGCAGCCGGGTTTCAGCGGCGACAGGCGCGCGCGCACCGCCTCGGCCTCCTCCACCAGCGCATGGCCGGAGGGCTTGTCGCCGGGCTGCGGGGCGGCGGGGAACAACGCGACGACGGCGCCGGCCTCGAGACCCTCGATCCGGCCGGCATGGAGCACGCCCTCGCTCACCCGCCAGGTCGCCGCCTCGCCGGGCGCGGCGGCACCGGGCAGGGCGCCCTCGAGGCCGTCGCCCTCGAAGCTCGGCGTCTGCCGCGCCTGGAAGGCGGCATCGGCACGCAGCACCCGGCCGGTTTCGACGATAGTCTGGCGGTAGCTCAGCGCGGGCGCGCGCTTCAGCACGTCGGTCAGCGCGGTGGTGAAGATCGAGCCCCAGACGCGCTTGTCGGCGGGTGCGGTCGGCGGCAGGGCCACCTCGCGCGCGGTCTCGTTGGGCTGCGAGGCGTAGAAGGCGGTGAGCCGCCCGGCGTCGGGCGGCAGCGCCGGGGCGAGGTCGGCCAGCACGGTGGTCTTGTCCGGCGCCATGGCGGTGGCGGCGGAAAGGCCGATATCCTCGAGCTCGATCTTCTTCTCGTGCACGTCGTCGCCGACCGCGCGCGAGGCGGAGCCGGAGAAGCAGCTGTCGAGGATGAACCAGACATCGGCGCCGCGGGCGCGGATGGCGTCGAGCCGCTCGCCGAAATCCGGCCCGGCGATGGCGTTGTCGAAGCGGTTGCGCGGGGCGGGTGCGGTCCCTCCCGAGGCGGGGGCGCCCGCGTCGCGGGGCAGGAACACCTGGTCGAGCCCGTCGACCTTGCGGCTGGTGCGCGAGGGCTGCCGGCTGCCATGGCCGGAGGCGTAGACGATCACCAGGTCGCCCCGGCCGGCCTGCTGCGCGAGGCGCTCCATCCCGGCGAGGATGGCGGCGCGGGTCGGCAGGCCGGCCGAGCCCTCGACGCCGTCGGCGAGCACGGTGATGTCCGCCTCGCCGATGCCGCGGGCGAGGAGCGCGGCCCGCATGCGGCGCACGTCGTTGGCCGGCGCCTTGAGCTGCTTGTCGGGCGGGAAGGCGGGATAGTCGGACACGCCCACCAGAAGCGCCCGGGTGGCGGCGTCGGCGGGATCGGCGGCGGCGACGAGCCCCGCCAGCAGGAAGAGGGCGCCGCCCAGGCGCGCGATCGAAATCTTCGGGGATCGCCTCATGGCGCCGGCCTCTCGCCCGCCGCGAGCCGCCGCAGCAGTTCCTGCGCGGCCGGGTAATCGCCCGCCTGCGCGGCGAGGGCGGCGGCGTAGAGATCCCATTCCGCCGGCTGCCGCTCGATCAGCCACAGCGCGCCCGCGACCTTGGCGAAATCCGGGGTCGGTGTGCCGGTGGCGATCCAGTCCGGCAGTTCGGGCGGCGGCCCGGCGACGAGGTCGATCCGCGCCTCGGCCCCCTGCGCGTCGCGCACGGTGAGCACGAGCGGTCCGCCCGTTCCCGCCGGCAGGTCGAGCCGGGCGGCGGGCGTGCGGGCCTCGACGCGGGCGAGCGGCGGGGCGCCGGCCGCTCCGATCGTCACCGCGAAAGGCGCGACGCCTCCGCTCCAGCCGACCCATAGCGGCGCGCCGGCGACGACGCGCTGGGGCACGCCGCGGCCGAGCGTCAGCCTGAGCTCGGGATCGGTGCGGCCGATCAGGTTCACCGTGCGCGCCTCGGGCTTGCTCTGGAACAGTTCGCCGATCAGCGCCGCCAGTGCGCTGAGCCGTCCGCCGGTGGGCAGTTCGCCCTTTACCGGGTGGGGCGAGCGGGCGGCGTCGATGCGCAGCTGGCCGTCGCCCGCGGTCTCGATGGTCACCGCCGTGGTCGGATCGGCGACCACCACCTGGTCGCCCGCGAACAGCGCGCCGCCGATCTGCACCGGCACCTCCTGCCCCTCGCGCAGGATGTGGCTGGCGGCGTCGGGATCGGCGGCGGCACTGTCGAGCGCGAGGATGTAGCCGGCGGGCGGGCGCATGCCGTCCTGCGCCTGGGCGGGCAGGACGATGCCGCCGATGACGAGCGCGAGGACGATCTGGAGCGCGACGAAGGCTTGCGGCGCGACGAAGGTTTGGCGGAACCGGCCGGCCGGGGCGGGGCGTCTCATGCGGGGTCTTCCGTCGGTTGGGCGGCGGGCTGGTTCGGCTTGACGGGCTTGCCCGGTTTCAGCAGCGCTCGCCAGCCTTGGCGGCGCCATTCCCGGGCGATGCCGAACACGCCCTCGAGGGTGGAGAAGAAGGCGAGCATGCCGAAGGCGGCGAGCACGATGTCGCCGGCCGTGGTCGGCGCCACGATCTGCCCGAGCAGCGCCAGCGAGCCGAGCACCGCCAGCGCGACGACGATGGCCGCCGGCAGCGCCTTGAGCCGCGCGGTGATGGCGGTGAGCAGCCCGAACAGCGCCAGCGCCACCAGCGTCGCGCCCAGCGTGCCGAGCGGTCGGCCCGACAGCACGGCGGGCGCCGTGGCGACGGCGTTGGCGACGATCAGCGCGCCGGGCAGGTAGCCGATCGGCGTCAGGTGGCCGTCGAGGCTCTCGGCATGGCTGGAGCCGATGATGACGAAGCGGTTCGCCAGCAGGTCGTCCGCCACCGCGCGGGGCGCCACCACCGCTCCCACCGGGGTGAGCAGGGTGCGGGCCGAGACGCGGCGGAACAGCGGCACGTCGCGCCCGCCGCGGCGGATGAACTGGGGCGCGGCGAGATCGGGGCCGTCGGCGATGAGGAAGGGGATGGCGGCGCGGGCATCGGGATTGCGCGGCCAGGCGGGGGCCGGCGAGCCGTCGCCGGCACAGAGCGCGCGGGTGCGGGCCTGCGTGAAGGCGGCGACATCGGCGAGCGGGCGGGGCGGCGATCCCGCCACGGCGGCGGCGGCGAGTTGCGGCGAGGGCAGGGTGATGCCGCCCGTCCCCTCGCACAGCGTCTGGCTCAGCTCCCAGCGGCGCACGACACGGTCCTCGTCGATGCGGCTGACGCTGGTCACCCAGAGGATGTTGGCGTGGCCGGCGGTCGCGGCGTCGAGGATGGAGGGCTCGGCGACGAGCCGGTTCGCCCCGCCCTCGCTGAGCGTGTCGAGGCGGCGGGCGAGCGCGAGCGGCGGCGCGTCGGCCGGGTAGCCGGCGATGAAGGCGGTGAGCGCGGCATCGCCGGCCGGCGTGTCGGGCCGCACCGTGTCCATGTCGAGGAAGATGCCGCCCGCGCGCTTGGCGGCGCCCAGCGCGATGAGCCCGGCGAGCAGGTCGCGCGGCGCGCGCGGCGGGTTGCCGAGCGCCGCCATGGTCGGGCCGTCGATGTCGATCAGCGTCACCGGGATGGCGTTGCGCGTCGCGCCGGAGAGCACCGAGGCCCAGCGCACGATGCGGTCCTTCTCGCCGAGATTGGCGCTGAAGCCGGCGATGCGGTCGGCGAGGCCGAAGACGGAAAACAGGCCGACGATGGCGGCCATCAGTGCCGGCTTGAGGAGGCGACCGATCCAACGGGACTTTGGCTGCACGAACGGACCGACCCCGACCACCCTGTCGCGCGCCGCCGATCGGGCGGTGCGCCTCATCATACCTAGCCTATGATTCCGGCGGCATTTGGAGAAGCCCCCCGGCGCCGCACGACCGCCGAAGCGAGGCGGGCACAAGGATCGGCCGGCGACGATAAGTTCATCTTATCGGGCTGATCAGAAAATCGGAATTAATATAATGAAAGGGCTTTGCTATGAAGGCGGCGACGAGGGAGCCGCCCATGCCGATACCGCCATTCCACGGGCTTGGCCGCGTGATCGTGCCATCTACGGATTGCGCGGTCCGGCACGGGCGCGCACCGTCCCACGCCTGTCATCCGCACCGGCCACTCTTGTGCGCCCGGGCGCACCGCACCTTCAGCACTGCCATGATCGGAGAGCAACATGGACGCCAAGACTGACGACAGCGTGGGCAAGTGCCCCGTCGCCCACGGTCGCGGGCCCCGCCAGAACAGCGACTGGTGGCCGAACGAGCTGCGCCTCGACATCCTCGGCCAGCATTCCGCCAAGACCGATCCGCTGGGGCAGGGCTTCAGCTACCGCGAGGAATTCTCCAAGCTCGACTATGCCGAGCTGAAGAACGACCTGCGCAAGCTGATGACCGATTCGCAGGACTGGTGGCCGGCCGATTTCGGCCATTACGGGCCGCAGTTCGTCCGCATGTCCTGGCACGCCGCCGGCACCTATCGCCTCGCCGACGGGCGCGGCGGCGGCGGGCGCGGGCAGCAGCGCTTCGCCCCGCTCAATTCCTGGCCGGACAACGTCAATATCGACAAGTCGCGACGCCTGCTCTGGCCGATCAAGCAGAAATACGGCCAGAAGATCTCCTGGGCGGACCTCCTCATCCTCACCGGCAACGTCGCGCTGGAGACGATGGGCTTCCGCACCTTCGGCTTCGCCGCCGGCCGCGAGGACAGCTGGGAGCCGGACCTCGACATCAACTGGGGCGTCGAGGGCGAGTGGCTGGCGCACCGCCAGCTGGAGAACTTCGCCAACCCGCTCGGGGCCACCGAGATGGGCCTCATCTACGTCAATCCGGAAGGCCCGAACGCCAGCGGCGACCCGCTCGCGGCGGCGGCCTTCATCCGCGAGACCTTCGCCCGCATGGCGATGGACGACGAGGAGACGGTGGCGCTGATCGCCGGCGGCCACACCTTCGGTAAGACCCACGGCGCGGCGGCCACGACCTATGTCGGCCCGGTGCCGGAGGATGAGGGGCTCGAGGCGCAGGGGCTGGGCTGGATCAGCAGCTACGGCTCGGGTTCGGGCGGCGACACCATCAGCAGCGGCATCGAGGTGACCTGGACCCAGCACCCGACGCTGTGGACCAACCTGTTCTTCGAGAACCTGTTCAAGTTCGAATGGGTGCAGACCCGCAGCCCCGCCGGCGCCATCCAGTGGGAGGCCAAGGACGGGCCGGAGGATATTCCGCTCGCCCACGACGCCTCGAAGAAGCAGAAGCCGCGCATGCTGACGACCGACCTGTCGCTGCGCTTCGATCCCGCCTACGAGAAGATCTCGCGCCGCTTCCTCGAGCAGCCGCAGGAGTTCGCCGACGCCTTCGCCCGCGCCTGGTTCAAGCTCACCCACCGCGATCTCGGCCCGCGCGCCCGCTATCTCGGGCCGGAAGTGCCGAAGGAAGAGCTGATCTGGCAGGACAACGTGCCGGAGGTCGACCACCCCCTGATCGACGACGCGGACGCGGCGGCGCTGAAGGCCAAGGTGCTGGACGCCGGGCTCACCACCTCCGAACTGGTCGGCACCGCCTGGGCCTCGGCCTCGACCTATCGCGGCGGCGACAAGCGCGGCGGCGCCAACGGCGCGCGCGTGCGTCTCAGCCCGCAGAAGGACTGGGAGGTCAACCGGCCGCAGCAGCTCGCCAAGGTGCTGCAGGTTCTGGAGGGCATCCAGGCCGGCTTCAACGCCGAGGCGCCCGGGGGCAAGAAGGTTTCGCTGGCCGACCTCATCGTGCTCGCCGGCAATGCCGGCATCGAGCAGGCGGCGAAGGCGGGCGGCTTCGAGGCGCGCGTGCCGTTCACGCCGGGCCGCACCGATGCCACGCAGGAGCAGACCGACATCCACGCCTTCGCGGTGATGGAGCCGCAGGCGGACGGCTTCCGCAACTACCAGAAGCCCTCGCTGACCGTCGCGGCCGAGGTGGCGCTGGTCGACAAGGCCCAGCTCCTCACCCTGACCGCGCCGGAAATGACGGTGCTGGTCGGCGGCCTGCGCGCGATCAACATCAACGCCGACGGCTCGTCGAAGGGCGTGCTGACCGACCGGCCGGGCGTTCTGACCAACGACTTCTTCGTCAACCTGCTCGATATGGGCACGCAGTGGACGGCGCAGGGCGGCGGCAAGGACGTCTATGAGGGTCGCGACCGCAAGTCCGGCGAGGCGAAGTGGACCGGCTCGCGGGTCGACCTCGTGTTCGGGTCGAACTCGGTGCTGCGCGCGCTTGCCGAGGTCTATGCCAGCGCGGACGCGCAGAAGAAGTTCATCGACGACTTCGTGGCGGTCTGGGCCAAGGTGACCGATCTCGGGCGCTTCGACCTCGCCTGATCCGGCGCATCGACCGGCGGCGGCTTCCGGGCTGCCACCGGCTCCTCACGAAAACGCCGCCGCGCCGTCACCGGCCGGCGGCGTCTTTCGTTGCGGCGAGCGGGGTTCAGGCGGCGTCGTAGAGGCGGCGCTCGAACAGCGGGCTGCCGCGCAGGCCCGACAGCGCCTTGGCGGCGGCCAGCACGGCGAGATCGACCAGCGGCTCGATCAGGATCACCGACATGTAGGCGACGCCGAAGGAGGCGACCGACGAGAGGTTCTCCGCGCCGAAGCCCTGGCCGTACAGCGCCCAGAAGGCGACCCAGGCGACGATGCCGGCCTGGTAGGTGGTGGAGAGCGCTAGCGCCTGCCGGTACTTCAGCTCCACATAGGGGGTATCTGGCGCGATGATGGCCCGCGCCAGCGCGGTGAGCGCGAACAGCGGCACCAGCAGCGTGGTGACGTTCATGCCGTATTGCGGCAGGTCGAAGGGCGCGAAGAAGAGGCCCTGGATCAGCAGGCCGAGGGCGAGGCCGATCGCCGCCGGCGCCACGCCGAAGATCAGGAACAGCGTCGAGCCGAGGATGAGATGCACCTCGGACACGCCGACCGGGTGGTGCGGCAGCACCTCGAAGAAGGCGAAGACGAGGGCGGTGGTCGCCGCGCTGCGCGCCAGCAGCGAGCCGACGCCGCGCTCGCGTGCCGCGTCGGCGGCGAGCTTCAGCGTGTAGCCGCCCGCGGCGGCGGCGGTGGCGTAGCTCAGCCAGATCTTGGCGTCGGCCACGAGGCCGGGTTCGATATGCATAGCTGTCTCCGATGCCGTCTCACCCGACGGCGCAAAAGGTGGGCCATGCGCAGGGCCGGTCTCCTGACTCGCGGGTCACCGCCGGCCCCCGCCTTCCCGGCCGTCTCTCGGGCCAGTGGCGTATCGGGGGAGGCTCGCCGCTCACAGTCGCGGGGGCGGTCGGGGCTTCGGGCGGCGGCCGCGCTACGGCCCCCGCTCTTCCCCGTTCCCGTTTCATCCGGGCGAGTCGCCGCGCCCGGACACCATGCGCCCGCCCACACTTGCGAGATCGGGGCGCCTGTCAAGCCGGACCTTCGGGACCTCGCCGCGGCAGCCGGGCCGTCGCCCGCCGCCGCCTCAGCCGCCGTTGTCGTGCTCGCCGCGCTCATGGACGGTGTTGGCGCGGCCGACCAGCAGCGTATCGACCCGGCCGATGCGCTCGGGGTCCTTGCCGGTATAGGGCAGCGAGTGCAGCACGTAGCGCATGGCGTTCAGCCGCGCCCGCTTCTTGTCGTCCGACTTGATCACCGTCCAGGGCGAATCCGCCGTGTCGGTGTGGAAGAACATGGCCTCCTTGGCGCGGGTGTAGTCGTCCCACTTGTCGAGCGAGGCGAGATCGACCGGGGACAGCTTCCACTGCTTCAGCGGGTGGACCTTGCGTTCCTTGAAGCGGCGCCGCTGCTCGTCGCGGCTGACCGAGAACCAGAACTTGAACAGGTGGATGCCGCTGCGGGCGAGGTTGCGCTCGAATTCCGGCGCCTGGCGCAGGAACTCGCGGTATTCCTCCTCGGAGCAGAAGCCCATCACCTTCTCGACGCCGGCGCGGTTGTACCAGGAGCGGTCGAACAGCACGATTTCGCCGGTGGTCGGCAGGTGCTCGACATAGCGCTGGAAGTACCATTGGCCGCGCTCGACCTCGCTCGGCTTCTCCAGCGCCACGACGCGGGCGCCGCGCGGGTTGAGGTGCTCCATGAAGCGCTTGATGGCGCCGCCCTTGCCGGCGGCGTCGCGCCCCTCGAACAGGATAATGACGCGCTGGCGCGCCTCCTTCACCCAGGACTGGAGCTTCAGCAGTTCGGTCTGCAGGATGAACTTCTCGCGCTCGTAGTCGCGCCGGAGCATCTTGTACTTGAACGGATAGCCGCCCCGCCGCCAGTCGTCGGCCAGCTCGTCGCTGGTCGCGCGCGGGTGGCCGGCGGGCTTGGGCAGGCCGAGGGACTGGCGCAGGCGCAGCGCATCGTCGGGGGCGGCGCCGGCGATCAGCGCCTCCAGCCCCTCGCCGGCGGCGCCATCGGCGGCCATCGCGGCGACGGCGGAGAGCTCGGCCTCCTGCGCCGCCTCGCGCCGTTCGTCGGCGAGCGTCGTCTCCACCTCGGCGGGAAGGGAGCCGGGCTCCTCGGTCGCGGCGACCTCAGGTGCGGCGGCTGCCGGCGGCGTCGCGGCGGCTTTCCGGCCGCGGCCCTTTTCGTTGACCATTCCCGTTTCTCCCTCGTGCCGTGCGCAGCGGCTGCGCGGGCGCCCATCCTCGCCCCGGCGCATGACAGTCTCAAGGCCGGCGTGCGGCGGGGGTGACCCCGGAGCGTGAGGCCGGGCGCGGCGGGGCGCGTTGAGGAGGATCAACGCCGGGCGCAGCGGGAGGCGCGGGGACGACGGGATTCGCCCTGTCCCGGCGGGACGCTGCGCAATGCGTCGTGTTCGCTTCGTTTCAGGTCAATCAGCCGGCGGGGCGGGGGCTAGGCTTTTGCCTGCCCTGCCGGTCAGCGGCATGATGGCCAACCCGAGGGAACAGCAATGATCTCACGCCGTCTCGTTGCCTGCCTCACCTTATCCGCCGCGCTGCTGTCGTCGGCCGCCATGGCCGCCGAGCCGGCCGCCTGCGCCAAGCCGCGCTTCTCCGATGTCGGCTGGACCGACATCACCGCCACCACGGCGATCGCCAGCCAGCTGCTCACCAGCCTCGGCTACAAGCCGGACGTGGTGGTTCTCTCCGTCGCCGTCACCTTCAAGTCGCTGGAGAACGGCGACCGCGACATCTTCCTCGGCAACTGGATGCCGCTGCAGGAGCCGAGCCAGGCGCCCCTCGTCAAGGCCGGCAAGGTCGAGGTCGCGGCGACCAACCTGTCGGGCGCGCGCATCGGCTTCGCCACCTCGAAGGCGGCCTATGACGCCGGGCTGAAGACCTATGCCGACATCGCCAAGTTCAAGGACCAGCTCGGCGGCAAGATCTACGGCATCGAGGCCGGCAGCGGCGCCAACGGCACCATCTCCAAGATGATCGCCGACGACACCTTCGGCCTGAAGGGGTTCTCGCTGGTGGAATCGAGCGAGCAGGGCATGCTGGCGCAGGTGAATCAGAACATCCGGCAGAACAAGCCGGTGGTGTTCTTCGGCTGGCGGCCGCACCCGATGAACGTCAACCTGCCGATCGCCTATCTCGCCGACGGCAACGACGTGTTCGGGCCCAATGACGGCGGCGCCACGGTGGTGACGCTGACCCGGCCGGGCTATTCGAAGGAGTGCCCGAATGTCGGCAAGCTGCTGACCAACCTCGTCTTCGACGTCGCCATGGAGGACCGCCTGATGAGCGACATCCTCGACAAGGGCATGCAGCCCGAGGCGGCGGTGAAGGCCTGGATGAAGGAGAACCCGGCGGCGGTGGAGAAGTGGCTCGACGGCGTCACCACGCTCGACGGCAAGCCCGGCATCGCCGCCGCGAAGAGCGGGCTGGGGCTCTGACGCGGGCCGATAATCACCGCCGTCCCGAGAGGGCCGGCGGGGAAAGTCTCTTCCGATACGAAGCGCACCGTCATGGCCGGGCTCGTCCCGGCCATCCACGTCTTTGCCCAGGGCGTTCCGAAAGGCGTGGATCCCCGAGACGAGCCCGGGGATGACGGCCGCGTCGGAGCCTGTTCCGGGATGACGCCCGAGGACCTCACAATCGCTTCCGCCGCGCCGCGGAGGGGGGCGCGCCGAACTGCCGCCGGAACGCCCGCGAGAGCGAGGCGATGGCGGAGAAGCCGGTGCGCTCGGCGATGTCGGCGATCGGCAGGTTGGTGTCGAGCACGAGGCGCCGCGCCGCGTTGAGGCGCAGCGTCACGTAATAGGCGCCGGGCGAGACCTCGACCGTCCTGGCGAACAATGTCTCCAGCCCCCGCGTCGACACGCCGGCCTTGCGGGCGATGGCGGCGATGGTCAGGGGACGGTCGATATGCGTCTCCATCAGCCGGATCGCCTCGGCGACGCGCGGCTCGTGCTGGCGAATGCGCCCCAGCGAGACGATCGGCTGCACGTCCGAGCCGGTGCGCACCTCCTCGTAGATGTAGAGGCTGGCGACATCGAGCGCGGTGGAATAGCCGTTGCGCGCGCGGATCAGCGACAGCATGCAGTCGAGCGCCGGCGTCGCTCCGCCGGTGGTGAAGACCGGCTCGTCGACGACGAAGCGGTCCGGCTGCACGTCGGTGTTGGGGAAGCGGGCGGCGAAATCCTCGAGGTCTTCCCAGTGCGTGGTGGCCCGGCGGCCGTCGAGCAGGCCGGCGAAGCCCATCAGCCACGATCCCGATTCGATGCCGCCGACCACCGCCGAGCGCCGGGCGCCCGCGCGCAGCGCCTTCATGATCGGCGCCGTCGCGAAGCTCGCCGCATCGAAGGCGGCGATCACCAGCAGCATGTCCTGCGCCCGCGCCGGATCGAAGACGCCGTCGACCGGGATCGGCAGGCCGCAGCTCGCCGCCGGCATCGCCCCGTCCATCGACACCAGCCTCCAGCGATAGGCCGGCCGGCCGAGCACGCGGTTCGCCCCGCGCATCGGGTCGAGCGTCGCCGCCAGCGAGAGCAGCGACAGCCCGGGGAAGAGCAGCAGCGTGACGTCGAGCGGCGCGTCGGAATGGGCGAAGATCATGGCTGCGCCAAATGCAAAACCGGCTTCGCAATAAGTTGCGTCACGGATCGCGTTCCGCGTCAAGCTCGCTCCGCATTCCTGGAGGTGATCCATGCCGCTCTCGATGAACCGCGACGTCTTCATCACCTGCGCCGTCACCGGCGCGGGCGACACGGTGGGCCGGTCGCCGCAGGTGCCGGTGACGCCGAAGCAGATCGCCGAGAGCGCCATCGACGCGGCCAAGGCCGGCGCGGCGATCGTGCACTGCCATGTCCGCGATCCCGAGACCGGGGCCGCCTCGCGTCGCCTCGACCTCTACCGCGAGGTGACCGACCGCATCCGCGCGGCGGAGGTCGACGTGGTGCTGAACCTCACCGCCGGGATGGGCGGCGACCTCGTCTTCGGCTCGGTCGAGGCACCGTTCCCGGTGAATGCGGCCGGCACCGACATGGCCGGCGCCACCGAGCGCGTCGCCCATGTCGCCGCGTGCCGGCCGGAGATATGCACGCTCGACTGCGGCACGATGAACTTCAATCTCGGCGACTACGTCATGACCAACACGCCGTCCATGCTGCGCGAGATGGCGCGGCAGATGACGGCGCTCGGCGTGCGCCCGGAGATCGAGGCGTTCGACACCGGGCATTTGTGGTTCGCGAAGCAGCTCGCCGAGGAGGGGCTGATCGAGGACCCGGTGCTGATCCAGCTCTGCATGGGCATTCCGTGGGGGGCGCCTGATGACCTCAACACCTTCATGGCGATGGTCAACAACGTGCCGGCCAGCTGGACCTTCTCGGCCTTCTCGATCGGGCGCAACGCGCTGGCCTATCCGGCCGCGGCGGTGCTGGCGGGCGGCAATGTCCGCGTCGGGCTGGAGGACAATCTCTATGCCGGCAAGGGCCAGCTCGCCACCAATGCGCAGCTGGTCGAGAAGGCCGCGACCGTGGTGACGAACATGGGCGCGCGCCTCCTTGGGCCGGACGAGGTCCGCGCCAAGCTGAAGCTGGTGAAGCGCTGAGGAGCCCAGTTGGAACTCTTCATCGACCTCATTCCGGGAACCCGACCGGGACGTCCCGAAACGCCGTCATCCCCGGGCTTGGCCCGGGGATCCACGCCTTCACCGCCACCTGCATCACCACCCGCGCCCGGCCGACAGACGTGGATGGCCGGGTCAGGCCGGCCATGACGGGGCAGGTGTCGGCGCCGCCGTGATTTTCCGACCAGCCTCCCGGGATGAGGCGGTTCAGGTTGAAATGACAATGTCCGGACAATCGCCAAGGAGCCTGACATGACAAGCCTCTCCCCCATCTCCCGCGCGGCCGCCATCGGCGGCGGCGTCATCGGCGGCGGCTGGATCGCCCGCTTCCTGCTCGCCGGCATCGACGTGAAGGTGTTCGACCCGCACCCCGAGGCCGAGCGCATCGTGGGCGAGGTGATCGCCAATGCCGAGCGCGCCTATGGCCTGCTCACCGGCGCCCCGCTGCCCGCGCGCGGGCGGCTCACCTTCTGCGCGAGCGTGGCGGAAGCGGTCAAGGATGCGCAGTGGGTGCAGGAGAGCGTGCCCGAGCGGCTCGACCTCAAGCGCCGCGTGCTGGCCGAGATCGACGCGAGCGCCTCGGCCGGGGCGCTGATCGGCTCCTCCACCTCCGGGCTCAAGCCCTCCGACCTGCAGGCGGGGCTCGCCCACCCGGAGCGCCTCTTTGTCGCGCATCCCTACAACCCGGTCTACCTGCTGCCCCTCGTCGAGATCGTCGGCGGCACGGCGACGGCGCCCGCCACCATCGCGCGGGCGAAGGCGGTGCTGGACGCCATCGGCATGAAGGGCGTGGTGATCGCCAAGGAAATCGAGGCCTTCGTCGGCGACCGGCTCCTGGAGGCGCTGTGGCGCGAGGCGCTGTGGCTGATCAAGGACGACATTTGCGACGTCGAGACGCTCGACGACGTGATCCGCTATTCCTTCGGCCTGCGCTGGGCGCAGATGGGCCTGTTCCAGACCTATCGCATCGCCGGCGGCGAGGCCGGCATGCGCCATTTCCTCGCCCAGTTCGGCCCCTGCCTGCAATGGCCGTGGACCAAGCTCACCGACGTGGTCGACCTCGACGAGGCGCTGGTCGAGAAGATCGGCGCGCAGTCGGACGCGCAGGCGGGCGGGCTGTCGATCCGCGCGCTGGAGCGCATCCGCGACGAGAACCTCGTCGGCATCGTGCAGGCGCTGAAGGCGGGCCATGGCGGGCAGGGCTGGGGCGCGGGCAAGCTGCTGGCCGATTTCGAGCGGCGGCTGTGGGCGCAGGCCCCCGCCCCGGCGCCGGCCGATCCGGCGGCGCCGCTGGCGCTGCTCGCATCCCGCGTCTCGCCCGCCTTCATCGACTATAACGGCCATATGACCGAGCACCGCTACCTGCAGATGTTCGGCGAGACCACCGACGCGCTGCTGCGCCTGATCGGCGTCGACCTCGCCTATGTCGAGGCGGGGCAGAGCTACTACACGGTGGAGACCCATATCCGGCATCTGGGTGAGGCGAAGCTCGGCGAGGCGCTGGCGGCGACCACGCAGATCCTGTCCGCCGACGACAAGCGCCTGCACGTCTTCCATCGCCTTTATGCCGGACCGGAGGGGCGCGAGATCGCCACCGCCGAGCAGATGCTGCTGCATGTCGACACCAAGGCGGGGCGCGCGGTGCCGGCTTCCGAAGCCGTGCTGGCGAAGCTGCGGCCGATCGTCGAGGCGCATGCGCGGCTGGCGACGCCGGCAGGCGCGGGGCGCAGCGTCGGCCAGAAGCGCGCGGCGGCGGTGCCGGCCTGAGCGCGGGGAATACCGGCTGGAACGTGCTTCCAGGCGTCATCCCGGAACGGCCGGAGGCCGTATCCGGGATCGCTCCGGTGACCCGGAGCGATCCCGGCTCTTCGCCTGCGGCTCCGGCCGGGATGACCATCTCCCGGCGATTCTGTAAACCGGCTCTCAGGTGCAGTCGGCGCCCGGCGGCAGCTGTTCCGGCGTGCCCCAGGCGTTGTTCGGCAGGTTGGCGAAGGGCGGCGCGAAATTCTGGCGCACCGTGGTGAAGCGCGCGGGCACCTGCGCGGTCGGGCTGTCGTAATCGAGGATCCAGAAATAGTTGAAGGTCGGGTTCGGCCAGGTCGCCGGCACCCCGCCCGGCACGCCCTTCACCTGGTCGAGGTGCAGCAGCTGACGCAGCGTCACCTCCTCGCCGGCGAACTCGGCTTCGAGCGCCGCGCTGGCGATGTGGAAATGCTCCCACACCAGCACGACGGTGGTGCCGTGCCAGCGCGGATTCTCCAGCAGGTCGCGCGCCACCTTGCGGTTCTGCACGTTGATCAGGCTGTTGAAGTAGCGGTTGTTGCGGATCGGGGTCAGCATCAGCGCGTTGGTCGGCACGCGCATGCCCCAGGCGGCGGCGATCGGGCGCGCGGTCTCCAGCGTGTGCAGGGTGATGGCGAGGATGGCGGCGGGCCGCTCGCCCTTCAGCAGGCTCATCGGGCTGGTCGGGCTGAGATATTGCGCCGCCAGCGCCCGCGCCCGCTCCTCGCCGGTTGCGCACAGCTTGAGCGGGTTCAGCTTCTCGCCGTGGCGCACGATGATGATGCGCTTGGGCGCCGCCTCGGCGGGGGCGGGCAGGGCGAGCGGGGCGAAGCCCGCCAGCATCCCCAGCATCGCGAGGAGGGCGCGCGCCCGGCCCGGCAGGCCCCGCCGGTGCCCGGGGCGGGAGGAGGCCGGCGGAAGGGGGGCGGAGGCGTCCATGGCCGGAACCTGTGTCCTGTCGGGGGCGGCGCGCGGGGCGGGCCGGAATCGGATCGCTGTCAGCGTAGCCGAGCCGGAATCGGCTTGCACCGCCGGGCGGTGGGCGAGCCGCATTTTTCCGCGGGCGCGGACGGGGCGGGCACTCCGGCACGATCCCGATAGCCAGCAGGCCGGCCGGTCGGGTATCGATGGCGGTCTCACCTTGCGAGGGATGCGCGCATGTCGTCCGCCGTCACGCCGTCCGCCGTCACCACCCCCACCGTCCTGATCGCCGGGGCCGGCCCGGTCGGCCTCACCCTCGCGCTCGAACTCACCCGCTACGGCGTGCCGGTGCGCCTCGTCGACCGCATGAGCGCGCGCGAGACCACCTCGCGCGCCGTCGCGCTGTGGCCGCGCACGCTCGAACTGATGGAGCGCGCCGGCGGCGGGCTCGCCGCCGAGCTGGTCGGGCGGGGCAACAAGGTCACCGTCGCCAATATGCTCGACGGCGAGAGGGTCATCGCACGGGTCGCGCTGGAGGGGATCGCCACCGCTTACCCCTTCGTCCTCATGCTGCCGCAGGTGGAGACCGAGAGCGTGCTGGTGGCCCATCTCGCCGGCCGCGGCATAACGGCGGAGCTCGGCGTCGAGCTCGCCGGCTTCACCCAGGACGGCGAGGGGGTGAGCGCGCGGCTGCGCCATGCCGACGGTACCGAGGAGAGCGGGCGCTACGGCTTCCTCGTCGCCTGCGACGGCGCCCACAGCCCGGTCCGCCACGCGCTCGGCCTCACCTTCGAGGGCGAGACGCTGGGCAATGACTGGGGGCAGGGCGATTTCCACCTCTCCGGCGTGCCGTTCCCGCCGAACGAGATGGCGACCTATTTCCACGCCGACGGGCCGCTGGTGCTGTTCCCGATGGCACCGGGGCGCTACCGCGTCATCATGGGCCTCGGCCTGTCGCGCGGGGAGACGCCGCCGGTGCCGACGCTGGCCGAGTTCCAGGCGCTGCTCGATACGCGCGGGCCGGGCGGCATCACGCTGCAGGACAGCCTGTGGACCTCCGCCTTCCGCATCAACGAGCGGCAGGTGAACGCCTATCGCGCGGGGCGGGTGTTCCTCGCCGGCGATGCCGCCCATGTCCACAGCCCGGCCGGCGGGCAGGGCATGAACACCGGCATGCAGGACGCGATGAACCTCGCCTGGAAGCTCGCGCTCGCTGCGCGGCGCATCGCCACCGCGCCGGTGCTGCTGGAGAGCTACGATCCCGAGCGCCGGGCGGTGGGGGCGGAGGTGATCGCCGCCTCCGGCCGCCTCACCCGCATCGCCACGCTGCAGGAGCCGCTGGCGCGACGCCTGCGCGATGCGGTGATGCATGTCGCGCTGGGCCTGCCGCCGGTGCGGCACGCGATCGAGGGCCAGCTCACCGAGATCACCACCGGCTATCGCGACAGCCCGCTCAACGGCGTCTCCTGGGAGGCGGGGCCGCGCGCGGGGGAGCGCATGGCGCCGATCGCCGGCGAGCCGCCCTATGGCGCCGGCGACACGCCGCGCTTCACGCTTCGCGTGGGGGCGGATGCCGGGCCGCCGCCGCCGGGCATCCTCGGGCCGCTGGTCGATCCCGAGCTGCGGGCGAACCCGCTCGCCGGCGGCATCGAGCTGGTGCGGCCGGACGGCTATCTCGCCATGGCGGTCTCCGAAGGCGAGTGGAGCCAGGTGGCCGACTACCTGCACCGGCTCGCCGTGCCGGGCTGACCGGGGGACCGGCTCGGCGGTGGCTTTCCGGCCGCCGCTGGCGTAGACGGAAGGGCGCGGCCGGTCCGCCCCGGCCTGCCATAAACCAAGAGGAAACGTCGATGCCGGACGCGATCGAGATGCCCATCCAGCTCAAGGACAAGGATCTTTTCCGGCAGGCGGCGCTGGTCGGCGGCGACTGGGTCGAGGCCGCCGGGGAGGCCATCACCGTCGCCAATCCCGCCACGGGCGGCGCCATCGGAAAGGTGCCGAAGCTCGGCGCCGCCGAGACGGCGCGGGCCATCGAGGCGGCCGCCCGGGCGCAGAAGGAATGGGCCGCCCGCACCGCCAAGGAGCGCTCCGCCGTCCTGCGCCGCTGGTTCGACCTCGTCGTCGCCAACAAGGAGGATCTCGGCCGCATCCTCACGCTGGAGCAGGGCAAGCCGCTGGCCGAGGCGATCGGCGAGATCGTCTACGGGGCGAGCTTCATCGAGTGGTTCGCGGAAGAAGCGCGCAGGGTCTATGGCGACATGATCCCCGGCCACCAGCCCGACAAGCGCATCCTGGTGATGAAGCAGCCGATCGGCGTCGTGGCCGCCATCACGCCCTGGAACTTCCCCAACGCGATGATCACCCGCAAGGCCGGCCCCGCCTTCGCCGCCGGCTGCGCGATGGTGCTGAAGCCGGCCAGCCAGACGCCGTTCTCGGCGATCGCGCTCGCCGTGCTGGCCGAGCGCGCCGGGCTGCCGAAGGGGCTGTTCAGCGTCATCACCGGCTCGGCCCGCGAGATCGGCGCGGAAATGACCGCGAGCCCGCTGGTGCGCAAGCTCACCTTCACCGGTTCGACCGAGATCGGCGCCGAGCTCTATCGGCAGAGCGCGCCGACCATCAAGAAGCTCGGCCTGGAACTGGGCGGCAACGCCCCCTTCATCGTGTTCGACGACGCCGATCTCGATGCGGCGGTCGAGGGCGCGCTGATCGCCAAGTTCCGCAACAACGGCCAGACCTGCGTCTGCGCCAACCGCATCTATGTGCAGGACCGCGTCTACGACGCCTTCGCCGAGAAGCTCGGCGCGGCGGTGGGCCGGCTCAAGACCGGCAACGGTTTCGACGAGGGCGTGGTGCTCGGCCCGCTGATCGACAAGGCGGCGCTGGAGAAGGTCGAGGAACACGTCGCCGATGCGCTGGCCAAGGGCGCCTCGCTGGTTCAGGGCGGCAAGCGCCACGCGCTCGGCGGCACCTTCTACCAGCCGACCGTGCTGGCCGGCGTCACCCGCGACATGGCGGTGGCGCGGGAGGAGACCTTCGGGCCGGTGGCGCCGCTGTTCCGCTTCACCGACGAGGCGGATGTGATCGCGCAGGCCAACGATACCGAGTTCGGCCTCGCCTCCTATTTCTACGCGACCAACCTCGCCCGGGTGTTCCGGGTCGCCGAGGCGCTCGAATACGGCATGGTCGGCGTCAATACCGGGCTGATCTCCACTGCCGAGGCGCCGTTCGGCGGCGTGAAGCTCTCCGGGCTCGGCCGCGAGGGCTCGAAATACGGCATCGAGGAATTCCTCGAGACCAAATATGTCTGTCTCGGCGGCATCGCCTGACAGCCCGTTTGGAACGTCCCCCCGGAGCATCGTCATCCCGGCCGGAGCCGCAGGCTTTGCGCCGGGGGCGCTCGCGAGGATGCCCACGCGATCCCGGATACGGCCTGCGGCCGTTCCGGGATGACGCCCCGTGCAGGGCGCCACGGCGTTTCCAGACAGGCTCCGAGCCGGCCACGCCGGCCCGGGTTCAGGCCGGCGCGGCGTCGCCGAACTGGTCCCGCTCGCCCAGCCATTGCGCGCGGTGCAGCTCGCGGTAGATGCCGTCGCGCGCGAGCAGTTCCTCGTGCCGGCCCTGCTCGGCGATGCCGTCCGGCGTGATCGCCACGATGCGGTCGGCGTGGCGGATGGTGGCGAGGCGGTGGGCGATGATCAGCGTGGTGCGCCCCTGCGCCAGCTCCTCCAGCGAGGACTGGATCTCCCCGCTCGGTCTGGGTGTCGAGCGCGGAGGTCGCCTCGTCGAGGATCAGGATGGGCGGGTTCTTCAGGAATATCCGGGAGATGGCGAGGCGCTGCTTCTGCCCGCCGGACAGCTTCACGCCGCGCTCGCCGATGACGGTGTCGAGCCCGGCGGGAAGCTCGGCGAGCAGCCCGTCGAGCCGGGCCCGGCGCGCGGCGGCGACGATGTCGTCCTCGCTCGCCTCCAGCCGGCCATAGGCGATGTTCTCGCGGATGGTGCCGGCGAACAGGAAGACGTCCTGCTGCACGATGCCGATCTGCCGTCTCAGCGAGGCCAGCGTCATGTCGCGCAGGTCGATGCCGTCGAGGGTGATGCGGCCGGCCTCGACCTCGTAGAAGCGCGGCAGCAGGGACAGCAGCGTGGTCTTGCCGGCGCCCGAGGGGCCGACGAAGGCGACGGTCTCGCCGGCGGGAATGGCGAGATCGATGCTGCGCAGGATCGGCCGGCCGGGCACATAGCCGAAGGAGACGTCCTCGAAGCGGATGTCGCCCCGGAGCGGCGGGGCGGGGAGGGCGCCCGGGCGGTCGGCGATGTCGGGGGCGGTGGCCAGCAGTTCCTGGTAGCGGCGGAAGCCGGCAATGCCCTTGGGATAGGTCTCGATCACCGCGGCGATCTTGTCGAGCGGGCGGTAGAACACCCCGACCAGCAGCAGGAAGCCGACGAAGCCGCCGATGCTCAATTCGCCGCGCACCACCAGCCAGCTCCCGGCCAGCATGACGGTGAGCTGGACGATGCGCATGCCGATGTAGTTCAGCGCCTGGCTGCCGGCCATGATGCGGTAGGCGTCGAGCTTGGTGGCGCGGTACTGCGCGTTGTCGCCGGCGAACAGGTCGCGCTCATGGGCTTCGTTGCCGAAGGCCTGCACCACGCGGATGCCGCCGATGTTCTCCTCCAGCCGCGCGTTGAAGGCGCCGATCCGGCCGAACTGGGCCTGCCAGTTGCGGGTCATGCGCCCGCCATAGCGCCCGACCACGAGGGCGGTGAGCGGCACGATCAGCGCGGTGAGCGCGGCGAGGCCCGGATGCACGAACAGCATCAGCACGAAGGCGCCGACGAAGGTCATCAGCGCGATGAACAGGTCCTCCGGCCCGTGATGGGCCACCTCGCCGATCTCTTCGAGATCCTTGGTCACGCGGGCGACGAGATGGCCGGTCTTCTGGTTGTCGTAGAAGCGGAAGGAGAGCTTCTGCAGGTGGTCGAAGGCCCGCGCCCGCATCTCGGTCTCGATGTTGATGCCGAGCACGTGGCCCCAATAGGTGACGATCGCCATCAGGCCGCTGTTGAGCACGTAGACCGCCAGCAGGGCCGCGCCCGCGGCGAGGATCAGCGGCCAGTCGCCCATCGGCAGCAGCGCGTCGACGAACCCCTTCATCGCCATGGGGAAGCCGAGTTCGAGCAGGCCGGACAGGACGGCGCAGCCGAAATCGATCAGGAACAGGCCGCGATAGGGGCGGTAATAGGCGAAGAAGGCTTTCAGCATCGGCTCACGCGTCGGTCGCGGGCGCGGTTCGGCGCCCTTCCGGCGCCGGTTCGGGCGCGGGAGGCTGCTCTATGCACCCCGCGCGGGTGGTCTGGCTAGCCTCTGTGGCGGGCCCCTTCCATACGCCGGGCGCGGCGCCGGCGACGCGAATGGTCTTGCCAGCCGGCGCGGTCAGGCGGAAAGGATGGCACGGCTGCGCCCGGCCGAATCGTCGCCCGGGGCGATGGCGGCGATGCAGAAGGGAAGAGGGCCATGTCGACACTCGCGGGCAAGACGGTTCTGGTGACGGCGGCGGGGCAGGGCATCGGCCGGGCGAGCGTGATCGCCTTCCTCGCCGCGGGCGCCCGGGTCCATGCCACCGACATCAACGCGGCGCTGCTCGCGCAGCTGCCGGCCTCCGAGCGGCTGTCCACGGCGCGCCTCGACGTGCGCGACAGCGCGGGCGTGGCGAGCTTCATCGCCGGCCTCGGGCCGGTCGACGTGCTGTTCAACTGCGCCGGCATGGTGCATGCCGGCAGCATCCTCGACATGAGCGAGGCCGATCTCGACCTCGCCTTCGACCTCAACGTCAAGTCGATGGCGCGCACCATCCGCGCCGTGCTGCCGGGCATGCTGGAGCGGGGCGAGGGCGCCATCATCAACATGTCCTCGGTCGCCTCCTCGATGAAGGGCGTGCCGAACCGCTGCGCCTACAGCGCCACCAAGGCGGCGGTGATCGGGCTCACCAAGTCGGTCGCGGCCGACTATGTGGCCCACAACATCCGCTGCAACGCGGTCTGCCCGGGCACGGTGGAGAGCCCCTCGCTGCAGGACCGGCTGCGGGCGCAGGGCGATTACGAGCAGGCCCGCGCCGCCTTCATCGCCCGCCAGCCGATCGGGCGCATCGGCACGCCGGAGGAGATCGCCGATTTCGTCGTCTATCTCGCCGGCGCCACCTACACCACCGGCCAGGCCTTCGCCATCGACGGCGGCTGGGCGCTCTGAGGCGGCGATGGGCCTCGTCGTCTTCGGCAGCGTCAATGTCGACGTCACCGCCTATGCGGCGCGGCTGCCGGCGCCGGGGCAGACGCTGCACGGCGACAGCTACGCCATCGCGCTCGGCGGCAAGGGCGCCAACCAGGCGGTGGCGCTGGCCCGCCTCGGCGCGCCGGTGGAACTGGTCGGGCGCACGGGCCGCGACGCCTTCGGCGCGCTGGCGCGCGAGCGTCTCGCCGGCTTCGGCGTGGGCACCGCGCATCTGGCCGAGGACGCCGAGGAGCCGACCGGGATCGCGCTGATCGGCGTCGCCCGGGACGGCCAGAACGCCATTACGGTGGTCGGCGGCGCCAACATGGCGGTGACCGACGCCGATGCCGGGCGGGCGGGCGCGGTGCTGGACAAGGCCGCGGCGCTGCTGATCCAGCTCGAAGTGCCGCTCCCGGCGGCGCTGGCGGCGGCGCGCCGGGTGCGGGCGCGCGGCGGCCTCGTCATCCTCGATCCCGCGCCGGCACCGGACGCGGCCTTCGATGGCGATGTCTGGGCGGCGATCGACTGCGTGACCCCGAACGAGAGCGAGACCGAGGCGCTGGTCGGCATCCGCCCGCTCGATCCGGCGTCGGCCCTGCGCGCCGCCGCCGCGCTGACGGCGCGCGGCGCCGGCAGCGCGGTGGTGAAGATGGGGGCCGCCGGCGCCTGCTGGAGAACCGCCGGGGGCGAGGGTCACGTGCCGGCGCCCAAGGTGGTCGCGATCGACACGGTGGCGGCGGGGGACTGCTTCAACGCCGGGCTCGCGCTCGCGCTGTCCGACGGGCGGGCGATGGGCGAGGCGGTGCGCTTCGCCTGCGCCTGCGGGGCGCTCGCCACCACGAGGCGCGGCGCGTCCGATGCCGCGCCCTCCCGCGCCGAGGTCGAGGCGCTGCTGCGGGCGGGCTGGTAGGGGCGGCGTTCAGCCGGCGGCGCGGGCCGCCTCGACGGTGTCGAACACCGGGAACAGCGCGACGAAGCCGCTGATCTCGAACACCTCGCGGCAATTGTCCCGCAGGCCGGCGAGGGCGAGCCGGCCGCCGGCGGCCTTCAGCTTCTTGCCGGCCACCAGGATGACCCTGAGGCCCGCGCTCGAAATATAGTCGACGCCGGAGAAGTCGATCACCAGATCGCGGGCGCCGCCGGCAAGGCGGGCGTTGATTTCCTCCTCGAAGGCGGGCGAGGAGGCGCTGTCGAGGCGGCGCACGGGGGTCACGACGAGGGGCGGTGTCGACGGCGCGTCAGTCACTGTGGCGGATTCCCGTTCAGGTGCTTGCGAAGGGTGAGGTGGTTGCGGCCACCGATCCGCTCATAGCGGATGTCGTCCATGAAGGTCAGGACGAAATGAACGCCGAGGCCGCCGACGCGGCGCTCGTCGAGCGGGGCGTCGAGATCGGGAGCGTCGACTTCCAGCGGGTTGAAGGCGACGCCGTCGTCGACCAGCTCGGCGATCAGGCTGCCGTCCGCGACGTCGAGCGTGAGCCGGGCATGGTGCTCGCCGCCGGCGGGCCACGCATAGCTCACCACATTGGTGATCAGCTCGTCGAGCGCGAGGGTGACGTGGTGCACGGCGCGCGCGGGCATGTCGTGCGTTTCGCAGAAGGCCTCGACCGCGGCCAGCGCGGCGCCGACGTCCTCGATGCGGTTGGGGATGTCGAGTTCGAGCCGGTTCATCGCCTCGCGGGTCCCCTGCGGCACGGGCGCGGCGTCCGCCTTCCCGTCCGGGCCATGATAGCGCAGCGTGAGCAGGGTGATGTCGTCGGCCTGGTCGGCACCGCGCTCGAAGGCATGGACGCTCGCCAGCACGCGCTCGGACAGCTCGGCGATGCTCCAGCGGTCGGCGCCGGTGGCGAGCAGCGCGGCGATGCGGGCGTCGCCATAGGCCTCGCCGTCGACGTCGAAGGCTTCCGTCACGCCGTCGGTGAACAGGAACAGCGTCTCGCCCGGCGCGAGATCGAGGGTGTGCTCGACATAGGGGAAGCCCTCCACCACGGCGACCGCCATGCCGCCGGTGGCGCCGAGGGTGGAGACGTCGCCGCCCGCGCCGATGCGGTAGGGCGGGTTATGGCCGGCATTGACATAGGTGACGCGGCCGCTGGCGAGGTCGAGCGTGCCGTAGACCAGCGTCACGAACAGCATCTGGTCGTTCTGCGCGGCCAGCAGCTCGTTGACCCGGCGCACGCAGCCGGAGGGCGAGCGCTCGAACAGCGCGGTGGTCTTCACCAGCGTGCGGGTGATGGCCATGAACAGCGCCGCCGGCACGCCCTTGCCGGAGACGTCGGCGATGACGAAGCCGAGCGTGTCGTCATCGATCATGAAGTAGTCGTAGAAATCGCCGCCGACCTCCTGCGCCGGCGTCATGCGGCCTTCCACCGCGAGGCGCCCGTCCGGGATCAGCGTCTTCGGCAGGATCGCGCTCTGCACGCGGCGGGCGATCTCCAGCTCCTGCTGAATGCCGATCAGCTTGGTCTTGGTAACGAGGGCCTCGCGCAGTTCGGCGACCATGCCGGTGAGCCTGCCGTGCTGGTCGGCGATGCGGCGGGAGAGGTCGCGCATCACCCGGGCGAGGCGGCGCAGCTCGTCGTCGGCCGCCTCGTGGCGGACCTCGCCGGCCGGGCCGAGCAGCGCCAGCACCTCGTTGCGGTCGGAGGGGTCGATCTGGTCGGCGAGCCGGCTGAGCTCGTGGCGGATCACCCCTTCCTGCCGCAGCCGCACGCGCAGCCGCTGGCGGCGGGTCTCGGCGAGCTGCTGCTGGCTGGCGCGCAGGGCGGCGACCGCGTCGGTGACGCGGCCGATCTCGTCGCGCCGGTTCGGCAGGCCCGGGCGCGGGGCGCTGCCCAGCGACAGGTGCTCCAGTACGTCGAGGGCGGATTCGAGCGGCCGGAAGCTGCGCCAGAGATAGTAGTTCAGCGTCAGTATGCCGATCAGGGTGAGCAGCGCCGCGCCCGCCATCGTGCCGTTGCGCAGCAGCCGGGCGATGGTCTGGCTGCGGGTGATGTCCTGCAGCGAGACCACGGCGCCGACCGCGCCGCCATTGACGTCGCGCACGGGGATGCTGACCACGCCATAGGTGCGCTCGCCGACTTCCACCGTCTCCACGGCCGGGCGGCGCGGCGACGGCGCGAGGCCGGTGGCCTGCCACAGGGCGGCGTCGGTGGTGGCGGCGACGCGCCCGCGCAGCGTCACCAGCGTCGCCGCGCCCTCGATGCGGCTGGCGAAGCGCTCCAGCGCGCGGGCCGCGTTGCGCGCGACCACCACCAGCCCGCGCCCGCCGCCGTCGAGTTCGACCACCTGCGCCTCGACCAGCAGCAGCTGGCCCGGATCGGCCTGGCGCAGGCCGCGGATCTCCTCGTCGGCGAAGGCACGGTCGAGCGTGCCGGCGTCGAGGATCAGCCGCGGCGAGCTGCGGTTGGCGACGTAGAGGAGTTCGCCTTCCGGGCTGAGGATCTCGACCATCTGCGCGTCCGGCCCGTCCTCGAGCCCCCGCCCGACCTCGGTGGCGATCCGCGCCACGGCGAAGCGGTCGCGGCGGTAGATCGCCTCCTTCAGCCCGGGCGCGCGCGCGAAGATCTCGGCGATGCTGGCGAGGCCGGTGGTGCGCACCGCCACGATCTCGCGCCAGAGGTCGAACTGGCCCTCGATGGCGATCTCGTCGGTGCGCTGCTGGGTGATGCGGTCGCGCAGCCAGCCGGCGACGGTGAGGCTGGCGGCCATCAGCACGAAGCCGACGGCGACGATGAGCGTTATGCGGCTGCGCAGCAGCATCACGCCTCCTCCGCCGCGGGCGGCGGCGCCATCCGCTCCAGCCCCAGCTCGGCGCGGATGCGCTCGATCTCGGGGCGCAGCCGGTCGTCGAAATCGACCGCGAGCAGCTCGTCGGCATAGGCGTCGAAGGCGAAACGCCGCTCGCGGATCTCGCGCTGGCGCTCGCCGAAGGCGCGGAAGCTCCAGGCCATGCGCCCGGCCCCGGGCATCGGCGGCACCGGGGCGGCGAAGCGGCTCGCCGCCAACGCGGCGAGCGTCGCGGCGAACTCGGCGGAGCGGCGGGCCAGCGAGCGGCCGGCGAGCAAGGCGCCGGCCAGCGCGGCGGCGAGGCTGGCGAGGGCGACCGCGGCCAGCGCGCCGAGCCGCAGCGTGGCGAAGGCGTTGGCGAGCGCGGCCGGGCTGGTCGCCACCTCGATCCGGGCGATGCCCTGCCCGCCCTGCGCGATCGGGGCGGCGACGGTGTCGTCACCCTCCTCCGCCACGCCGGCGGCGCCGAGTTCCCGCCCGTCGGCGGTGAGCAGCGCGATCCGGGTGATGCCGCTGGTGCGGGCGAGCGTGTCGGCGAGCTGGTCCTGCACGCCGGGCAGGGCGTCGAGCGGGATGCCGTAGTCGACGGCCTTCTGGTACTGCATGGCCAGCGACCGCGCGACCGAGCCGCCGATGCGGCCGAGCTCGTAGCGCGCGCCCTCGCGCATCTCGGTCTCGAACCGCCCCACCAGCACGAGCGCGGCGATGCCCGCCACCAGCGCGACGTTCAGGCCGGCGAACAGCGCCGTGGCCAGCACCGGGTGGCGGCCGCGGATGACGGGCTCAACCGACATCGTCGAGCGCTCCCAGCCGTTCGAGGCCGGCCGACACGGCGGCATCGGCCTCCACCCATGCCGCGCGCGCCGCCAGCGCGCCGGCGTCGAAGGCCAGCGCCGGGCGCCCCGCCGCGGCGGCGGGATCGTGCAGGAGGACGGCGGCCTGGACGAAGGGCCGCGTCGCCCGCCGCCCGTAGAGGAACGCGGCGATGCCGGCGAGCACGGCGGCGCCGAGCGCGGCGATCATGGCGTGGGCGGCGATGATGAGCCCCCATTCGAGCGCGCTGCGGGAGCGGCCGGCCTCGGCGATGGTCAGCGCGATGCCGCCGACGGGCTTGCCGAGATCGTTCTCGAAGCGCACGCCGAAGGTCTGGTCGCCCCGGTCCGCCGTGTGCCACACGCCGGGATCGTCGAGATGGACGAGCCAGCCGTCGGGCACCGGCTCGCCCAGCGAGCCGCGATCGGTGGTGTAGAGCGGGTGGCCCTGCGCGTCGAACACGTCGATGCCGAGGATGGCGGGATCGCCGGCCTTCTCGCGTTCGATGCGGGCCTGCAGCAGGCCGATCTGGTCCAGCGCCAGGCCGATGTCGAGATTGGCCTGCCCGGTCGCCTGCAGCGAGCCGAGCAGATGCGAGACCCGGGTCTCGTCGATCGCCGCGTCGATGCGGGCGCGCACCTCGAAGGCCACCGCCGAGACGGCGGCGATCGCCGCCAGCACCGCGACGACGGAGAGAATGATGAGGCGGCTGGTGAAGGTCATTGCGCGGGAGTCGGCACCGGGACAGTTCGGGCGCGGAGCCTAAAGCATGTTGCCCGAAAGTGGACCCTCTATCGCAAAGTAACCTTGAAACGGGGTCGATTGCCGGTGAGGCTGCGGCGCAGCGCGGGGAATCGCCGCCCGCGCCTGCTCTTCCCCGACGCCCGTTCCCGCCTCGCCGGCCGCCATTGCCCATGATCCGCCGCCCATGATCCGCACCGCCCTGACGCTGATCGTCCTCTTCGCCGTGCTGGTCGCGGCCTGCGTCGCGTTCGGCGGCTATTTCGCCTATGGCACGCTGGTGGGCGCCTATCGCGACGTGCTGCAGTCGCGCTTCGCCATCTCGACCGAGCGCATCGCCGCCGCGGCGGAGCGGGCGGGCGCGCTCGGCATCGCGCTGCGCAGCCAGACCACGCTGCCGGCGCTGCTGGCGCAGGAGGCCGGGCTCGACCCGCTGGTGCGGCGCATCGAGGTGCATGACGAGGCCCGCCAGCGGCTGTTCTCCAGCGATGCGGGCGGCGGCGCGGCGGGCGGCATCGCGCTGGCCCGGCCGATCCGCACCGATACCGGCCGCGTCGCCGGCGAGGTGGTGCTGGTCTACGATCCCGTCGGCGTCGAGGTCGGCGCCGCCGCGCTGTGGGACCGGGTGCGGTTCTATACGCTGCTCGCCGTCGTCTTCGCCGTGGTGGCCACGCTCGCCGCCGGTCTCGCGCTGGCGCTGACGCTGCGCCGCGCGGTCGCCCGGGCGAGCGATGCCGCGACCTGGCCGGAGCCGGCGCGGCGGGCGCTGGTCGATGCCGACGCGGTGCATGCCGATGTCGCCCGGCGGCTGGAGGCGGACGCCGTCGCTGCCGGCGGGCACGGGAGCGCGGCATGATCCGGCTGCGCCCCGCCATCTCGCTCGGCGTCGCCGCCATCCTGGCGCTGGCCCTCGCCGGGGTCGGCTTCGGCGTCGAGCGCGCCGTGCGCGAGGTGGTGGTGCCGCAGGCGCTGGTGAAGGCCGAATCGGTGGCGCGCTCGGCCGCCGTGCTCATCGCCCGCGGGCTGGAGGCCGGCGTGCCGGTCGAGAAGCTGGTCGGGGTCGAGGATTATTTCGCCGGGCTGTCGCGCAGCCATGGCGAGGTCGCCGGCATGGCGCTGGTCGGCCCCGACGGGCGGATGCTGGCCTCCCACGGCGAATTTCCCGAGGATGCGCAACTGGTCGAGGTGCCGGTGGCGGCTGCCGGCGCGCCCGCCGCGACGCTGCGCATCGCCATCGATCCCGATGCGCTGGCGGCGCGGATCCGCGGCGTGCTGATCGACATCGGCTTCATCGGGCTGGTCGCGCTGCTGATCGCACTGGAACTGGTGGCGCTGGTGGTCGGCACGCGGGGCATCGCGCTGCTGGGCGCCATCGAGGCGCATGTGCGGGCCCTCGCCCGCGGCGAGCTCGGCCGGCACGCCCGGGTGGCCGACGCGCCGGCGCTGGCCGCGCTCGACCAGCCGCTCGATGCGCTGCGCCGCCGGCATGACGGGCTGCGGGCGCGGGCGGAGGCGGCCGGGGACCTGCCGGCCGTGCGGGCGCTGGACGGGCTCGAGGCCCGCACCGGCATCCGCGCCGAGCATGCCGGCGAGAACCTCGCCGCCGAGGCGGTGCGGCCGGCGCTGTTCCTGTTCATGCTGGCGGAGGAGCTGACGCGGCCCTTCCTGCCGCGGCTGACGCGGGCGCTGGCGCCGCCCGAGGGGCCGCTCGGCATCGACCTGCTGGTCAGCCTGCCCATCGTCGTGTTCATGGCGATCGTCGCGCTGTGCCAGCTGCCATTTGCGGCGTGGTCGGAACGGCTCGGGCGGCGGCGCGGCTTCGTGCTCGGCGCGCTCATTGCGGTCGCCGGCTATGGCGGGGCGGCGCTGGCCGAGAGCTACGGCGTGTTCCTCGCCGCCCGCAGCGTCGCGGCGGTCGGCTTCGCGCTGGTGTTCGTCTCGGCGCAGGGGCATGTGATCGACCGCTCGCGCCCCGAGCAGCGGGCGCAGGGCCTCGCCACCTTCGTGCGCGCCATCATGGTGGCGGCGCTGTGCGGGCCGCCGATCGGCGGCGTCATTGCCGACCGGCTGGGCGACCAGAGCGCCTTCGTCGCCTCGGCGGGGCTCGCGGCGCTCTCGGCGCTGCTGGCGCTCGCCTTCCTGCCGGCGGCGGCGCCGCGCCCGGCCGCGTCCGGCTCGGCGCTGGCGGGCCTCGCCGGCGCGGTACGGGCGCCGGGGCTGCTGGCGCTGATCTTCGGCTGCGCCTTTCCGGCGAAGTTCCTGCTGGCGGCGCTGTGCTTCTTCCTGCTGCCGGTCGAACTGGCGCGGCAGGGCTACAACGCCGCCGACATCGGGCGGCTGCAGATGATCTATCCGGTGATCCTCGTCGTGGGCGTGCAGCTCTTCGCGGCGCTGTCCGACCGGCTGCGCGCCAAGGCGGCGTTCGTCGCGCTGGGCGGCGCGGTGGCCGGGGGCGGGGCGCTGCTGCTCGCCCCGGTGGCGAGCGACCTCTGGCCGATGGCGGCGATCCTCGCCCTGCTCGGCATCGGCCAGGCGATGTCGATCGCCCCGCAATCGGCGCTGGTCGCCGATGTCGCCCATTCCGCGCGCGCCGGGGCGGGGGGCGGGGCCGGCGTGCTCGGCCTGTTCCGGCTGGTGGAGCGGCTCGGCAATGCGGCGGGACCGGCGGCGGCGGGGCTGATGCTGGGCACGCTCGGTTTTTCCCTCGCGCTCGGCGGCATCGGCGCGATGGTGGTGGCGGGCGCGGCCGGCTTCGCGCTGGCGCGGCGCTACGGCGCGTCGGGAGAGGGCGTCGGCGCGCGCAGTGCCGCGTCGCCGGAACCGGAATAGGCGCGGATGGCGCGCGAGGCGGTGGCGGTCAGCAGCACGTTGGGCGCGATGCCGGCGAGGGCGGCGACCGTCTCCACCCGCGGGTCCGCCCCGTAGAGCACGACGCGGCGGCCGGGCGCGGCGAGCCCCTCGGGCAGGTCGGTGACGTCGACGCTCATCAGCCCCATGGCGATGCCGCCGACGATCGGCGCCGGGTGCCCGGCCACGCGAACCTCGCCGCGGCCAGCGAGTTGCGGCGGCACGCCGTCGCCATAGCCGAGCGCCACGGTGGCGAGCCGCCGGCGCGCGGGCGCGTGATAGAGCCCGTGATAGCCGACGCCGGCCCCGGCGCGCACCTCGTTCACCCGCAGCATCGGCGCGGAGAGGCGCGCCACCGGCTCCAGCCCGACCTCGCGGTTGCGGATGGTGTTGACGCCATAGAGCGCGCTGCCGACGCGGATGTGATCGAAATGCGCCTCCGGGCCGGCATAGAGGCCCGAGGAGGCCGCGAGGCTCACCGGCGCCGCCGGCAGGCGCGACAGCCAGGCCCGCAGCCGCCGGCGCTGGCGCGCATTCTCCGGGTGGCCCGGCTCGGCGAAGAAGGCGAGATGGCTCATCCACAGGCGGATGTCGAGGCCGGCGAGGCGCTCCGGCTCGGCGATCAGCCGGCGCACCTCGCCGAGGTCGAGGCCCAGCCGGTTGAGGCCGGTGTCGAGCTGGACGGCGACGGGGAGCGGCCCGCGCCGCCGCGCCTCCTGCTGCGCGGCGGCGATATCCGGAAGGCTCGCCAGCACGGGCACGAGGCCGAACCGGCGGAACAGGGCGGGATCGACGCCGGCGAGGCCGTTCAGCACGTGGATCCGCGCGCCGGGCGCCAGCGCCGCGCAGGCGATCGCCTCGTCGAGATGGGCGACCCAGAAGTCGCGGCAGCCGAGGCCGTGCAGGCGCGGCACGATGCGGCCGGCGCCGAGCCCGTAGGCATCGCACTTCACCACCGCGGCGACGATCGCGCCCGGCGCGGCCCGGGCGCGGGCGCGGGCCCAGTTGCGGTCGATCGCGCCGAGATCGATGTCGAGCACCGGCCGGTCGGCGTCCTGGCTGCCGATCCTGTCGTCGTCCGCGGCCCGCTCCGCCGTGATGTTCATCGCCCGCGCCCGTTCACCGCGCCGCGGGCGGGACGTAGAGGATGGCCGGCTCGCCGGCGATCCGCGCCAGCCCGGCGCCGCGCCAGCCGGCTGCGAGCACAGCGCGCTGGCCGTCGAGATCGAGCGGGGCGAGGGCGCGCCCGGCCGCGACCAGCGCGGCGGGGACGGGACCGGCGCCGCGCTCGCGCACGAGCAGGAAGCGCACCAGCCCGCCATAGCGGGTGACGATGGCGCGGATGGCGAAGCCTTCCGCGATCAGGTTGGTCCAGCTCGGCGTGTTGAGCGGCGCGGCGGTGGAGAACAGCAGGTCGGCGTCGCCGGCCGCCTCGACCCGCAGATGGATGAGGCGCCGCTGCAGGCCCTGGCCGCGATGGCTCGGCGCCACCCCCGCACCCGCCAGCTTGGCGAGGCTCGGCTGCGCGGAGAGCCCCAGCAGCGGGCGGGGGTCGTCGTCGGGCAGGATGGCGTGCTGAAGGATGGCGTAGGCGACCATCGTCCCGCCGTCGAACAGGCCGAAGGCGCCGCCGCGCCCGCCGAGGATGCCGGCGAAGAAGGAGCGCTTCTCCGGCTTCACGATGTCGGGGCGGATGTCGGCGCCCATGGACAGGTGGTGGAGGGCCTCGATGGCGTCGAGATCGGCCTCGCCGAGCCGGCTCGCCTGCAGGGAGGGGGTGTCCGCCAACGCCGCCGGGCTGCGCGCGGGCGCAGGGCTCATGTGATGACTTCCGCGTAGTCCAGCATGGCGATCGGCGGATAGGCGTCGAGCTGCTTGGCGACCTTCATGTTGATGATCAGCGAGAAGCGCTTGAGCGTCTCGATCGGCACCTCGGACGGCTTCTTGCCGTCGACCAGTATGTCGAGCGCCTTCTGGGCGGCGAGCTGGCCGACCGAATAATAGCGGCTCACCAGCCCGACCAGCGCGCCGCCCTCGCGCACGGCGAGTTCCGCCGCGCCGAAGGTCGGCAGCTTGGCGTCGCGGGCGACCGGGGTGACCTGGCTGTAGATGGTGCCGAGGAAGGTGTCGGGCAGCAAATAGAGCCACTCCGCCCCGTCCGCCTTCAGCTGCCTGACCTTGTCGGCGACGCCCTCGGCGCTCGGCTGGCCCTTGGCGTCGAGGGTGAAGGTCTGCTCGACCAGCTTCACGTCCTTCGCGCCGAGGAGCGCGCGCAGTTCGGCGACGATGGCCACCGAATTCTGCTCGGTGGTGGAATAGAGCACGCCGACGGTCTTCGCCGGCCGGTAGGATTGCAGCGCCCGCATCTGCACGTCGGTCGGCACGACATGGACGGCGCCGGTGACGTTGCGGCCGGAGGAGGCGAAGGCGGGCGCGATCTTCGCCTTCACCGGCGCGGCGACGAGGGCGAACACCACGGGGATGTCGTTGACGAAGCGCGCGCGGTCGGGCGCGTCATAGGGGCCGACCGTCTGCAGGGTGATCGGCGTGCCCCAGGTGTAGATGAGGTCGGGCTTGAGGTCGGGCACTTCCTGCAGGAAGTCCGCCACCTTGCCCGGATCGCGGTTGGCGTCGCGGGCGACGAATTCGAAATCACGGCCGGAGGCGGAGAGATAGTCGCGGAAGCCGCGCTCGACGTCGGTCTCGCCGCGGTAGGTGAGCATGAGGATGCGGAACGGGCGGCCGCTGCTCTTGGCGCGGGCGGGGGCCGCGGTGACGAGGCCCGCCGCCGCCGCGCCGGCGGCCGCGGTGACGAGTTCACGCCGGGTGATGCGCATGGCTCTCGGTCTCGAACGGCTGGAGATGGCGATATCTAGCAGGGATTCCTTCGCGCAGGGTAATGATTTCCCGCAGATTTGAAGTGATCGCTCAGGTGCCGTCCCCCCGCTCCCGCGCGGCGTCGATGCGTGTCAGCAGCCGCCGGCTGGGGCCGTCCTCCGGGGACAGCGCCAGCGCGGCCCGCGCCTCGCGGACCGCCGCGTCCATGTCGCCCTCCCGCCACGCGGCGAGCGCGGCGCCATAGGCGGCGCACAGCGCGCCGGCGCGGCCGCCGTCCTCGCGCCGCCCCATCAGCTCGAACACCGGCTGGGAGCGGGTGAGGCCGCGCAGCACGACGGAATCGATCTCGCGGAAGAGGAAGTCCGGGCCGGCGGCGTGCCGCGTCGCCTCGTCGGTGAGGATGCGGGTGCCGTAGTCCTTGTTCGCGGATTCGAGGCGCGCGGCGACGTTCACGCTGTCGCCGATCAGGGTGAAGTTGCGGGCGTTCACCGGGCCGACATCGCCGGTGACGACCGGGCCGGTGGCGATGCCGATGCGCAGGCCGATGGCGAGCCCCTCGCGACCGGCGAGGTGGGGGGCGGCGAGGCGGTCGAGATCGGCCAGCCGGTCGAGCTGATCGAGGGCGGCGGTGCAGGCGAGGGCCGCCTGCGTGCTCTCGGTGTTGAAGGGGGGCCCCCAATAGGCCATCACCGCGTCGCCGATATATTTGTCGGTGATGCCCTCGGCGCGTCCGATCGCGGCCGACATCAGGCTGAGATAGGCGTTCAGCACCTCGAGCAGCGCGTCCGGCTCCAGCGCCTCGGAGAGGCGCGTGAAGCCGGCGAGGTCGCAGAAGCTCACCGTCATGGCGCGGCGGGCGCGGTGGAGCTGGTTCTCCTCCTGCCGGGCGAGCAGCAGGCCGACGATGCGGTCGTCGATGTACTGGCCCATCAGGCGCTTGATGCGCTGGCGCTGGAAGCGCTCGGTGAGATCGGTCAGCACCACGATGACGCCGAGCCGGGCGCCCTCCTCGTCGCGCAGATAGCTGGTCGTGACGTGGAGCGGCAGGCCGGGCCCTTCGCCGCGCGGGATGGCGATCTCCTCGATGTGCGAGGTGGCGGATTCGTAGATCGCCTTCAGCACGAGTTCGACCAGCGGCTCGAAGTCCGGGTCGGCGATGAACACCTCGGCGAAGCTGCGGCCGGTGGTCTCCGCCTCGCTGACGCCGAGCAGCTTGGCGGCGGCGGGGTTGAGCGTGGTGATGCGCCCGCCCATGTCGAGGGTCAGCACGCCGTCGGCCATGCTGGCGAGAATGGTGCGGTGGATGATGTGCTCGGCGGAACTCATGACAGGTCTTCGGCGGCAGGTTTTCGACAGGCGGCGGGATCCGCCGCCCGCGCGCCGGCCGGCCAGCATAGGCCGAAAGCGGGGCGCGCCGGAACCGCCCCGCCGCCGCGGGCGGGCATCATCTTGCGGGATGGTGTACGCGCCGGCCGCGCCGCGCTCAGGCGGATATGGCGATGGTCCGCCCGGTCGGCTGCAGGCCGAGCTTGCCATCGGCCAGCGTCAGCGCCCAGTCGCCGTCCGGCTCGCCCTCCGGCACCTCCAGCGTGAAGCGCAGTTCGCCGGGCACGCTGGCGTCGATCCCGCTCGCGGCGACCTGGCGGCCGCCCAGCGCGATGCTGGCGCCGAAGACATTGCCGAGATTGCGGCCCTTCAGCAGGAAGGGCTGCGGGCCGCTGCCCCTGGCGTAACCCGTCGGGTCGAGCAGTTCGACGACCGGTGCTGAAGGTGCGGTGGCCCGCTCGACGGCTTCGTTCGCGGTCTTCGAGCCGAAATAGAAGCTCGAGATCGAGGTCACCAGCGTACCCACCAGCACGAGAAGCTGGCGGGCGAAGTCGACGCCCTCCGCCGAGATCGGCTCGCTCAGCCAGACGGTGAACTTGCCTTTGTCCCCGGCGACCGGCAGGGCCATGACGCCGGTGCCGAAGCGCTCCTTCAGCTGGCCGACCACCGCTTCGTCCAGCACGCCGAGGGAGGTTCTCGGCCCGCCGGACAGGCTGCCGAACAGGTAGATCGACAGGATGGCGAACAGCACGATCAGCATCAGCGCGATCACCGCCCGGATCGAACCTTCCGGCAGGGCGAGCGCCTGCGACTTGTCCTGCAGGCCGTAGGAGGCGAACACCACCGACATGGTGCAGAGCAGGATGATCAGCACGATGACCGCGCCGATCGCCAGCAGCGGCAGGCCGATCATGGCCGGCACCTCGTTCTTCGACAGCACGAAGAGAGCGATGCCGATCAGCAGGGCGACGACGATCGTGGCGAAATAGACCAGATTTTTCATGGCAAGGGCTTCCGGGACCGAACCGCACGAACCCGCGGACGCCTGGTCGGCCGTCGTGCCGCGCTCATCGCCGGTCCCGGATCGGCGCCGGCCGCCCGCGCGGGGTGCCGGAGCCGTCGGGCAGTCGAGGGAAGGCAAGGGCAGGGGCCGGCGGGCCGATGCCGTCGACTATGGCATGGGATCGGGTCGCCTCCAATGCCGGAGTTAACCCAAGGTTGTATTTATTTCGCGATGCCCGTCGATCGCTCAGGCCGCGCGGCCGTAGACGTCCTGCGGCGGGTAGAGCCCGGCGAGACGCTCGCGCTCGCGCTGGAGTTGCGCCCGGACCGCGGCGGCGGTGATGCCGTCGCGGCGCAGGATGAGGGCGGTGATCGGATCGCCGAGGATGTCCTCGATCGAGGGCTCATCCGCCAGCGAGACGGGCGAGAAAGCGGGCGCGGCGGCGCCATGCGGGGAGGTGAACGTCATGATCGGGTCGTCCCGGGAAGCGGAGCGCGCCCATGGCGGCGCATCCGGTCGGTGAAGGTCAGGCGCGAAAGCGGTTCAGGACCTGCGGGGACGTCGACAACACAAGGTCATGGTGCGGTTCCTCAAGCTCGTTGCCCGACCACGACTTCAGCGTGGCGCTTTAGCGTTGGTGACGCGGTGCAAGCTGCCGGGTATCAAATCCCGCGGCCGGGGAGCACACCCGGCACCCTCCCTTCTACCCGTCGTGCTGCAGTTGTCAACTATTTTTGTAGATTAATATCGGGCGGCGCTCACCCGCCCCGGAATGGGATAGCTCGCCGGCCATGACCGATGCCCCGCACCGCCCCGCTGCTGCCGTCGTCACGCTCGGCATGTACGACCCGCCCTACCTTCACGCCGCGCAGGATATGCTGTGGTCCGCGCTGCGGGCGGCGATGATCGCCGAGGGGGTGGAGGCGCTCGCCGGGGGGGTGCCGGCGGGCCTCGCGCGCGAGCGGCCGATCGGCGAGGCTCTGCTCGATCCGGCTCTCGTGCTGGGCCATACCTGCGGCTATCCCTTGAGGACGCATTATGCCGGCCGGCTGCGGGTGGTGGCGACGCCGGTATTCGCCTCGCCCTACACCGCGGAGGGCTGGCACCGCAGCGCCATCGTCGTGCGGGCGGACGATCCGGCCGCCGATCTTGCCGCCCTGCGCGGCCGCGTCGCCGCCCTGAACGGGTACGACAGCAACAGCGGCATGAACCTGTTCCGCGCCGCGCTGGCGCCGCTGGCCGGCGGCGCGCCGTTCTTCGCCGACACCGTCGTCACCGGCGGCCATCTCGCCAGCCTCGCCGCGGTCGCGGAGGGGCGGGCGGATGTCGCGGCGATCGACGGCGTCACCTTCACGCTGGCCGCACGCCATGCGCCCGAGCGCGTCGCCGGCGTGCGCGTGCTCGCGGTCACCGAGCCCAGCCCGGCGCTGCCGCTGGTGACGCGGGTCGATGCCGGCGACGAGCTGGTCGAGGCGCTGCGGCGCGCGCTCGACACGCTGATGGAGGACCCGGCGGCGGCGCCGGCGCGCGCGGCGTTCGGGCTTACCGGCTTCGCGCGGCTGCCGGACGCCGCCTATGACCGCGTGCTGGAGATCGAGCGGGAGGCGATCGCCGCCGGCTATCCCAGCCTCGCCTGACGCCGCGTCTCGCCTGAGCCGTGCCGCGTTCAGCGCCAGCCGAGCGCGGGGGCGACGTGGGTGAGGATCGCCTCGATGACATGGGCGTTGTAGGCGACGCCGAGCTGGTTCGGCACGGTCAGCAGCAGCGTGTCGGCCTCGGTGATGGCCTCGTCCTCGGCGAGCTGCCGCGCCAGCACGTCGGGTTCGGCGGCATAGGAGCGCCCGAAGATGGCGCGCGTCTGCGCGTCGATGAAGCCGATCTGGTCGGCGCTGTCGCCGCTCTGGCCGAAATAGGCGCGGTCGCGGTCGTCCACCAGCGCGAAGATGCTGCGGCTGACCGAGACGCGCGGCTGGCGCGCATGGCCGGCCTCCTTCCACGCGGCGCGGTAGGCGCGGATCTGGGCCGCCTGCTGGACGTGGAAGGGCTCGCCGGTCTCGTCGTCCTTCAGCGTGGAGCTCTGCAGGTTCATGCCCTGCTTCGCCGCCCAGACGGCGGTGGCGTTGGAACTCGCGCCCCACCAGATGCGATCGCGCAGCCCGTCCGAATGCGGTTCGAGGCGCAAGAGGCCGGGCGGGTTGGGGAACATCGGGCGCGGATTGGGTTCGGCGAAGCCCTCGCCGCGCAGCACGTCGAGGAACACCTCGGCGTGGCGGCGGGCCATGTCGGCGGGCGTCTCGCCCTCGGCCGGCTGGTAGCCGAAATGGCACCAGCCGTCGATCACCTGCTCGGGCGAGCCGCGGCTGATGCCGAGCTGCAGCCGCCCGCCGGCGATGAGGTCGGCGGCGCCGGCATCCTCGGCCATGTAGAGCGGGTTCTCGTAGCGCATGTCGATGACGGCGGTGCCGATCTCGATGCGGCTGGTCTTCGCGCCGATCGCCGCCAGCAGCGGGAAGGGCGAGGCGAGCTGGCGGGCGAAATGGTGGATGCGGACATAGGCGCCATCGGCGCCGAGCTCCTCGGCGGCGACCGCCAGCTCGATCGACTGCAGCAGCGCGTCGGCGGCCGAGCGCGTGCCGGAATGGGGGGAGGGCGACCAGTGGCCGAAGGACAGGAAGCCGATCTTCTTCATGACGGGACTGCCGAGCTGGGCACGCCGGGCGGGCGTGCAACGGCGCAACCATAGCAGGGCGTCAGCCGCTCTGGCTCCTCATTCCTGCAAACCCGCTTTGCGTGCCGCCGGCAACGGCGGCCTGCCGGATCCGGATCAGCCCGGCGTTGCGCCGCCGGCCGGCGCGCCGATGAAGCGCTTGAACACCCAGCCCGGCTTGCCGTTATAGGTGATCTGGCACCAGATGGTGCAGGAGACGACCTGGACATTGGCCCCCGCCGGGACGATGCCGACGGTGGCGGCATTGTTGTCCGGCGCGGCCCGCATGTTGACGGCCTGGCGGATGGTGGCATTGCCGGCGCTCACCGGCGCCGCCGGCGTGGCGGAAGCAGGGGGGCGGGCGGCGACGACGGGCGCGGCCGGCCGCGGCGCGGCAGCGCCGGACGCCGCAGAGGTGGCCGCCGGGAGGGTAGCGGCCGCCGCCGGCGGTGTCTCCGTCGCGGGGCTGGCGACCACCGGCGGCGGGCTCGCCGCTTCCGGCTCGGCGGGCGGGGCCTCGGCGGTCGGCTCGGTGACCGCGTCGGGTTCCTGGACCAGCGCCGGGTTGCCGGCGGCGGGCGCGGGATCGGCGGGCAACGGCGCGGCCGGGACCGGTTCGGCCGCCGCGGGCGTGGGCGCGATGGCCGGTGCGGCGCTTTCCGGCGCGGCGCTCTCCGACGGGGCACTCTCGGGGGCCGCGGTCTCGCCGGCGAGGACGGGCGGGGCCAGTCGGCTGGCCGCGCCGGTGTCGCCCGGCCGCAATTGCGACGACGGCAGGTGGATGGTGCGGATGGCGGGCGGCGCCTCGGCCGGCTCGGGAGCCATCGCTGCGGGCGCGGGTCCCGGGGCCGCCGGCTCGGGCGCCTCGAGTGCCGGGGCGGCGGGCGCACGCGGCGCGGGCGCCGCCGCCACGACCGGTGCGGCGAGGGCGGCGGTCTCGCCGGTGGAGGCCGCGTCGTCGCCGCGCTTCAGGCCGAGCAGGGTGGCGATGGCGCCGCCGCCGACGACGGCGCACAGTACGATGGCGAGAACGAGAGGGCCGCGCGGGATCCGCGCCACGGCGGTCCGCCGGGCCGGCTGCGCCTTGCGCGCGCGCCCGGGCTCCCAGCTGCGGGGGGCGGACGGGGCAGGCGCCGCCGGCTGGCCGGGTTCGGCGCCGCGGCGGGGCGGGGCGGGCATGCGCAGCGGCTGGCGGGCGGACGGCGCGGGCGGCGGCACGGAAGGCGCCGACGTCTCCAACTGGTCGAGGAAGGCGTCGGTATCGATGAGGAAGGCCTCGGAATCATCGAGCGCACGCTCGTCCAACGCCGCCGGCTCCACCCGCGGGGGGGCAACGGGCGGTGCACTGCGCGCGACGGCCGGGGCCATCGCGGGTGGCTCGGGCGGCTCCGCCCGAGGCGGGCCGGGCGCGAGGCGGGCGTCGTCGTCCTGTTCGTCCGCCGGGCCTTCATCCGCCGGGCCGGCTGCCGGCTCGACGGTCCGCACGGCGGCCGCGGCAAGGGCGATTTCCGCGAAGACATCGTCGAGATCGACCGGCACGTTCGCCGCATCCGGCACTTCGGTGGGCGCAGGGGCCGGCGCGACGGCCGGGGCCTCGGCGGCCGGCGGGTGGTCCGGGCGGGCGCGGTCGCGCCGATGCGGCTCCGGTTCGGCGAACACGGCGTCGAAGTCGACCGCGGCGCGGGCCTCGGCGACGGCCTCGGTGAGCGGCGGCGGCACGCGCGCCGCGGGCGGTGCCGGCGGCGGGTTGCTCTGGCGGGCGCTGCGCTCGAGCTGGTCGAAGATGTCGTCGACGGCGGCCGGCGCGCGGGTCTCAACGGTGCCGGCATCCGCGGGCTTCGGCGCGGTCAGCGAGGCCATGATGCGCTGGAGATCGTCGGCCAGCGCGGCGATGGTGGCGGAGGCTTCGGTGGAGAGATCGTCGACGGGCTCGGGCGGGGCGTTCTCGATCGGACGCAGACGCGCCTGCGGCCGCATGTTCGCGGGCGGGGCACCGACGCGGCCCGGCACCGTCTCTTCCGCGGAGTCGCTGTCATCCATGTCGCGCAGCCGGGTGCTGAATTTCAGTACGCTTGCCATATCCGCCGTATTATTCCGGTTTCCGATGCAGGCTCGGGACGATCCGGCAAGCTTCCCCAGTCGTTCCCGGCAATCGGCGCCACCGCGCCGAGCATTGATTTCGCTATTCTTTCTAAGATTACATTATGCCCGCATTGGGGCGGCCGGGACAAGCCGCCCCGCTGGCTGCGATGTGTCGCACAGGAAGCGCCCGAAGGGGAGGGGTTTGCCCGATTGCGCGCCGCGATGCATCGGCCTATCCGAGCGTGGACCGCTGGAGCGGCATGCGCGGCATCGCCGTCCGGCCAGCGAAACGGGAGCGTTCGTCCATGCGCTATGAAAAAGGCCGCAAGGAAACGACGCGGCGCCGGATCGTCGAGATCGCCGCGCGGCGGTTCCGCGACGAAGGAGTCGACGGCGTCGGCGTCGCCACGCTCATGGCCGGCGCCGGGCTCACCCATGGCGGCTTCTACGCGCATTTCGACTCCAAGGAGGAGCTCGTCCGGCAGGCGGTGGACGATGCGCTCGCGGCGTCGGCCGACAATCTGGCGAAGGTGCAGGCCGAGGGCGGGGTCGAGGCCGTCATCCGCCACTATCTGTCGCCCCGCCATCGCGACAATCCGGGAGCGGGATGCGCGATTGCGGCGCTGGCGCCCGAAATCGCCCGTCATCCCGAGGCGACACGGATGGTGCTGGCGCAGGGGACCGAACGGTTCGCCGCGGTGCTGGCGCCGCATATGGGCGCGGTCGATGCCGACGAGCGTCGGGCGCGGGCGAACGCGCTGGTCGCGCTGATCATGGGAACGCTGCAGCTCGCGCGGGTCGAGCCCGACGCGGAGCGCTCCGCCGCCATTCTGGAGAGCGGCATCGCCGCCGCCCTCCGCCTTCTCGGCTAAGCAAGCAAGGAGCCTCCGCCCTTCCGGTGAGCCGGGGGCCCGCCGGAAAGGCGCCGGCCGCGGCCGGCTCAGAAGCTCGCCTCGGTCACCTGGTCGGGGGTGGACATCTCGGTGCCGAACCACTTCTTCTGCAGGGCGGCGAGGCGGCCGTCATGCTTCATCTTGATGATGACCGCGTCCACCGCGTCCAGCAGCGACTTGGCGTCCTCGTTCTTGGTGCCGATGTAGCCGAAATAGACCGGCTTGCCGAACGGCGGCTCGACCACTTCGAACACGTCGGGCTTCGACTTGGCGAGGAAGGCGATGTTCGGCAGCGAGTTCGCCACGGCGACGATACGGCCGGCACCGAGATCGGCGTAGGACTGGCTGAAGTCCACATATTCCTGGATGGTCGGGGCGGTCGGCAGGGTCTTGGCGAATTCCTGCAGCTGGGCGAGCTGGGCGGTGGCCTTGGCGCTGCCGACCTTCTTGCCGGCGATGTCCTCGGGCTTGGTGATCGAGGCGTCGCCCTTCTTCTTCAGGATGGCGACGGTGGCGTTGGCGATCGGCGAGGTGAAGCGGTAGCGCTCCATGCGCGCCTTGGTGATGGTGGCCGGGCCGGCCACCATGTCGAACTTGCCGGCCTCGAGGCCCGGCAGCACGCTCGGCCATGGCAGGTCGAGGAAGGTGATCTTGACGCCGAGCTCCTTGCCGATCTCGGCGAAGATCTCCTTGTTCATGCCGGCCTGCTTGCCGTCCTCGACGAAGTCGAAGGGGGCGAACTGCAGCTCGGTGCCGACGGTGAGCTCGCCCTTGGCCTTGGCCTTGGCGAGCAGGTCCTCGGCCTGGGCGAGGCCGGCAAAGCCGACCGAGGCGACGACGCCGAGCGCGGCGACGCGCAGGCTGCGGGCGAGGGCATGACGCCGGGTGATCACGTTCATCTCGGTCTCTCCTGTTCCCTTCCGGGCTGCCGCGGCCAGCGGGCCGGGTGCGCGGTTCTGATGATTAAGTGTAGACATAACGGCTTGGCGTGCGCAATCGGCGCGCGTGCCCGATCAGGCGGCAGGCGCCTCGCCATTCTGCCAGAAGACGTTGCGCTCGAAATAGTTCTGAAGGAACTGCCTGAGCCGCGGATTGTCGTTGCGGCGGAACACCTCGTCGGGCGAGCCGGAGGCGGCGATGACGCCGTGGTCGATGAACACCACCTTGTCGGCGACCTGGGCGGCGAAGCCCATCTCGTGGGTCACCACCGCCATGGTCATGCCCTCGGAAGCGAGGTCGCGCATCACCTGCAGCACCTCGCCGACGAGTTCCGGATCGAGCGCCGAGGTCGGCTCGTCGAACAGCATGATGTGCGGCTCCATGGCCAGCGCGCGGGCGATGCCGACGCGTTGCTGCTGGCCGCCGGACAACTGGCTCGGATAGGCGCCGGCGCGGGCGGAGAGCCCGACCTTGGCCAGCATCGCCTCGGCGCGGGCGCCGGCCTCGGCGCGCGGGATGCCGCGGGCCAGCCGCAGCGGGGCGGCGACGTTCTCCAGCGCGGTCATGTGCGGCCAGAGATTGAACTGCTGGAACACGAAGCCGACATTGCGCCGGACGCGCGCGACCTCGGCGTCGGAGACCGGCCGGCGCCGGCCGCCTTCGAGCGAATAGCCGAGCAGTTCGCCCTCGATGTAGATCTCGCCCTCGTCATAGGCTTCGAGAAAGGCGATGCAGCGCAGCAGCGTCGACTTGCCGGATCCGGAAGGCCCGATGATGCAGGTCACCTCGGACTTGGCGACGCTGAGGTCGATGCCCTTCAGCACCTCGACATGGCCGAAGCGCTTGAACACGCCGCGCGCGTCGATCATGGGACGTTCGCTCATGCGGTCGCCTTTCATGGCTGGCTGCGGGTGCGCAGGGTGAAGCGGCCGACGCGCTTTTCGAGGCGGCGGGCCGCGATGGTGGTGATCTCGAGCAGCGCCCAGTAGACGAGGGCGAGGAACAGCAGCGTCTCGGCGAAGGCGAAGGTGGTCGAGCCGATCGACTGCACCACCGAGGTCAGTTCGTTCACGGTGATGACCGAGAGCACGGCGGTTTCCTTCGACAGCAGCACGGTCATGTTGGCGAGCGCCGGCAGGATGATCACCAGCATCTGCGGCAATTGCACGTGGCGGATGATGGCGGTGCGAGAGAAGCCCATCATCCGCGCCGCCTCGATCTGGCCGGGCGGCACGGAGAGGAAGCCCGAGCGGAAGATCTCGGCGAAATAGGCGCCGCCATAGAGCGCCAGCCCGGCGATGCCGGCGACCAGCGGGCTCAGGTCGAGCCCGAAAGAGGGGCCGCCGTAATAGATGATGAAGAGCTGGATCAGGAACGGCGTGCCGCGCATCAGCGCCACGTAGAAGGTGAGCGGCGCCGACAGCCAGCGGTTGGTCGAGAGCTGCAGGATGGCCACGACCAGCCCCACGACGAGCCCGAGCGCGGTGCCGGTGATCCAGATGTAGAGGGTGAGCGCCAGCCCGTCGGCGAGCGAGGCCCAGTTCGAGGTGAGGATGGAGATGTCGAAGCGCATCAGGCCTTCTCCACCCGGAAGCGGCGCTCCGCGCGGTCGCCGGCAAAGCTGATCACCGCGTTGATGGCGAAATAGATGGCGCCGGCGGTGAGGTAGATCTCCAGCGGCTGGAAGGTCGAGGTGGCGATGTTCTGGGCGAGGCGGGTGAGCTCCAGCACGCCCACCACCGAGATCAGCGAGGAGGCCTTCACCATCATCGTGGTCTCGTTGACCAGCGAGGGCAGGGTGAGGCGCACCGCCATCGGCACCTCGATGCGGGTGAGGATGGTGGAGCGCGAGAAGCCGACCATGCGCGCCGCCTCGATCAGCCCGGGCGGGATGCCGAGGAAGCCGCCGCGCAATATTTCGGCAAGATAGGCGCCGGTGCACAGCGCCAGCGTGCCGACCGCGGCGACGGAGGAGGGCACGTTGAGGCCCATCAGCGGCAGGCAGTAATAGCTCAGCAGCAATTGCACCAGCAGCGGCACGCCGCGGAAGAAGCTGACATAGAAGGTGGCGAGCGCGCTCAAGACGCGGTGCGACGACAGCCGCGCGGCGCAGACCAGCGTGCCGATGCCGAAGCCGATGGCCACCGACAGCAGCGAATAGACCACCGTCCAGACCGCCGCGCCGAGCAGCAGCGGCAGCGATTTGACGATGATGGCGGTGTCGAACATGCGCTCTCCCGATCGTGCCGCGCCCGGATGTGGACCCGCGCGGGGCCGGCCGTCAATCACCCGGCCTGCCGCCGCAGCTCCTGCAAGAATGCGTCCACCAGCGAGGCCTCGGCGCTGCCGCGGCGGTAGGCGGCGAAATGCTGCGAATCGTAGGGGTAGATCTTCGCCCTGAGCTGCCGCATCTGCCCGCGCTCCACCCATGGCTCGCCGATGTGGCAGGGCAGGAAGCCGACGAAGCGGCCCGACAGGATCAGCATCGCCTGCGCCTCCATGTGGATGACGGCGGCCCCCGCGCGCGGATGGCCGACCCGGTAGAGATCGTCGAGGTGGCGGTAGGTGCGGATGGAGAACAGCGCCCGCTCCACCTCCGCGCGGGTCACGCTCGCGGGCGGGCGGTCGAACAGCGGATGGCCGCGCCCGCAATAGAGGCCCTGCGCCTCGCGGTGCAGCGGCACATAGACCACGCCGGGCGCCTTCTGCGACAGCGGACCGATGACGATGTCGCGGTGGCCATCGGCGACGGCGCGCTCGAGGTCGTGCGGGGTGGCGAGTTCGAGATCGATGAACACGCCCGGCGCCCGTTCCGCGAACCGGCCGATGGCGGTCTGCAGGCCGAGCGCCGGGCTGGTGATGACGCCGTCGACGATGCCGATGCGCAGCCGCCCGACCAGCTCGCCGCCATGGCGGGCGAGGCGGTGCTGGAAGCTGTCGATATCGGCGAAGAGCTGGCGCGCGGCGGCGAGCGTCGCCTCGCCGAACGGGGTGAGGCGGAAGCCGCGCCGGCCGCGCAGGCACAGGCTGCCGCCCAGCTTCTGTTCCAGCGCGGCGACATGGGTGCTCAGCGTCGACTGCGAGAGGTTGAGCGCGATCTGCGCCGCCTGGAAGCTGCCGGATTCGGCCAGCGTCACGAAGACGCGCAGCAGCCGGAGGTCGATATTGTCGAGCCGGCGCATGCGCCGCGCCTCGGGCGCGCCACGCGTGCCGGGGGTGTCGGGCGTGGTTTCCGGCGGGGTGTCCGGCTCGTCGCCGGTGCGTCGCGAGGACATGCCGGCAGGCTGGCATTCATATCGGCATTCTTCAATGCAAGGATCGATCAAATCCTATTTCTCTCGATGTGGTTCTGCGCCACCATCGATGGGCCTGTTTGAAGGCGACACCGTCATCCTGAGGAGCCATTCCGGCAGGAATGGCGTCTCGAAGGATGGTCCCGGAGCCTCCCGCGCCGGCTGGAAGATCCTTCGAGACGCGCCTGCGGCGCTCCTCAGGATGACGGTCCAAGTTTTTCAAACAGTCCCTCGAAACGACGCCATGGCTTCCCGACAGCCTCTCCCCCGTCCCCTCCTTCAGGCGCGAGCGGTTCCGTGATCGATTTCAGCGGCCAGAACGTGCTCGTCACCGGCGCCAGCCGCGGCATCGGCTACGGCATCGCGGCGGCCTTCGCCGACGTCGGGGCGCGGCTCCACATCCTCGCCGACGATGCCGGCGTGTTCGCCGCGGCGGAGAAGCTCGGCGCGGCCGGTCACCAGGTCGACATCACCGATGCGGCGGCGGTCGCGGAGGCGGCGGCGCGGATCGGCCGGCTCGACGTGCTGGTCAACAATGCCGGGCTGGAGCGGATGACCGCGCTGGACGATGCCAGCGCCGGAAACGAGGCCATTTTCCGCCGCATCCTCGAGATCAACGTCACCGGCACCTTCCTCGTCACCCGCGCCTTCCTGCCGGCGATGGAGCGGGGCGCGGCGATCGTCAACACCGCGTCGATCTGGGCCCGCGTCGGCGAGCCGCTGTTCGGCGCCTATGTCGCTTCCAAGCACGCCGTGCTCGGCCTGACCAAGAGCTGGGCGAAGGAGCTCGGCCCGCGCGGCATCCGCGTCAACGCGGTGTGCCCGGGCTGGGTGCGCACGGAAGCCTCGATGCTGTCGCTGTCGCGCATGTCGCAGCGCACCGGGCGGCCGGAAGCGGAGCTGCTGGCCGGCATCGTCGGCAATCAGGCGCTAGACGGGCTGATGGAGCCGGCCGATATCGCCAGCGCCTATCTGTTCCTCGCCTCGAAGCTCGCCGCCAACATCACCGGGCAGTCGCTCGGCGCCGACCGGGGAGAGGTTCCATGGTAGCGGTTCTCGACGGCCGGCGCGCCCTGGTCACCGGCGCCGCCAGCGGCATCGGGCGGGCCATCCTGCTCGCGCTGCGGGCGGCCGGGGCGCGGGCGGTCGGGCTCGACATCGCCGCCGCGCCGGAAGGCGAGGCGGATTGGGTGCGGGTCGACCTCGCCGAGGCCGCCGCCATTCCCGGCGCGGTGGCCTCCGCTGTCGGCCGTCTCGGCGGGCTCGACATCCTCGTGAACTGCGCCGGGCTGATGACGGAAGCCCCGCTCGCCGAGATCGAGCCGGACGGGCTCGACCGCATGTACGCGGTCAATGTCCGCGCGCCCTTCCTCGTCACCCGCGCGGCGCTCATTGCGATGGGCGAGGGCGGGCGGATCATCAACATCGCCTCCGAACTCGCCTATCTCGGCCGCGCCGGCGCCTCCGGCTATTGCGCGACCAAGGGGGCGATCCTCTCGGCGACGCGGGCCTGGGCGCGCGAGCTCGCGCCCCGCATCCTCGTCAACGCCGTGGCGCCGGGGCCGGTCGACACGCCGCTGCTCGGCTTCGCGGCGATGACACCCGAGCAGCAGGCGCTGGAGACCACCAATCCGCTGGGCCGCATCGGCCGGCCGGAGGAGGTGGCGGCGGCGGTCGTCTTCCTCGCCTCGCCGGCGGCCTCCTTCACCACCGGCCAGTGCCTCAGCGTCGACGGCGGGGCGGCGATGCACTGACCGCACCGACTGCACTGACAATCCACCTCACCGCACCGACTGTTCACTCTCATCGTCCACCGTCAAAGGGTCCCCCGACATGGTCGACAGCGTCTTCATGGCCGAGCTGAGCTGGCCCGAATTCGAGGCGAAGATGCAGGCCGGCGCGCCGGTCTTCCTCCCGCTCGGCTCCACCGAGCAGCACGGGCCGCATTCCCCGCTCAATGTCGACGTGGTGCTGCCCACCGCCGTCTGCGAGCGGGTCGCCCGAAATATCGGTGGAATCGTCGCGCCTTGCGTGCCCTACGGCGCCAAGTCGAAGCCGCGCTCGGGCGGTGGCGAGGATTTCCCGGGCACGATCAGCCTCGACGTGGTGACCTTCATCCACGTGGTGCGCGACGTGGTGCGCGCGCTCGGCCGCAAGGGCGCGCGGAACATCGTCGTCGTGGTCGGCCATTTCGAGAATGGCTGGCCGGCGGTGGAAGGGATCGACCTCGCCTTCCGCGACCTCGCCACCGAGGGCATCACCGGCATGAAGATCATGCGGCTGGAATACTGGGATTTCGTGACGGCGCAGACGCTGGATAAGGTATTCGCGCCAAAGGCTTTTCCCGGCACGGAGCTGGAGCACGCCAGCCTCGTCGAGACCTCGTTGATGCTGCTGCTGGAGCCCCGCCTGGTCGAGATGGACAAGGTGCCCTCCGACGGACCGGCGCAGTTTCCGAGCTACGATATCTGGCCGACGCCGCCCGGCTTCGCCCCGCCCTCGGGCGTACTGGCCGACGCCAACGGCTCCTCGGCGGAGAAGGGCAAGCTCTTGATGGACGACCATGTGGCGCTGATCACCGCCGCGGTGACGAAGGAGTTCGGGCTGTGAGCGGAGCGAACCGTCCGGACCTCGCGCATTTCCAGCCGGTCGATTCCGGCCTGGTGCCGCGCTTCGCCGGCATACCCACCTTCATGCGGCTGCCGGTGGCGGAGCCGGCGGAGGTCGACATCGCCCTCGTCGGCGTGCCGTTCGACGGCGGCACCACCAACCGCGCCGGCCCGCGCCACGGCCCGCGCGAGGTGCGCAACCAGTCGAGCCTGATGCGCCGGGTGCACCATGTCACCGGCGTCTCGCCCTACGACCTCCTCCGCGTGGCCGATTGCGGCGACGCGCCGGTCAACCCGATCGACCTGATGGACGCGCTCGCCAAGATCGAGGGTTTCTATGCCGGCCTCCGCGAGGCGGGGGCGGTGCCGATCTCGGTGGGCGGTGACCATTTGATTTCATTGCCGATTTTGCGTGGACTGGTGAAGGGACGCGGCGACGGGCCGGTCGGCATGATCCATTTCGACGCCCATACCGACACCTATGACAGCTTCTTCGGCGACAACCGCTACACCCATGGCACGCCCTTCCGGCGGGCGATCGAGGAGGGGCTGCTCGATCCCAGGCGCGTCATCCAGATCGGCCTGCGCGGCGCGATCTCCGACGCCACCAACTACGACTGGGCGCGGGAGGCGGGCATCCGGCTGCTGTTCATCGAGGAGTTCGAGGCGCGCGGCGTCGACGCGGTGATGGAGGAGGCGCGTGCGCTCGTGGGCGACCGGCCGACCTATGTCTCCTTCGACATCGATGTGATCGATCCCTCGCAGGCGCCGGGCACCGGCACGCCGGAGATCGGCGGCATGACCACGCGCGAGGCGCAGGCGCTGGTGCGCCGGCTCGGCGGGCTCGACATTATCGGCGCCGACCTCGTCGAGGTGTCGCCGCCCTTTGACATCGGCGGCATCACCGCACTGACTGGCGCGACCATCCTGTTCGAATTGCTCTGCGTGGTGGCGCACAGCGTCGCCGCCCGGTCGGTACATCCCTGATTTTGCGGAGAATTTCCATGGCGCACGGCTATGAAGCGGGCCGGCTCAACCTTCCCTTCGTTGGGCTGTCGACCTTCGGCAAGAGCCCGGTCTGCCTCGACTGGGATGCGATCGACGCTGATGTCGCGGTGATGGGTGCGCCGTTCGACTTCGGCACGCAATGGCGCGCCGGTGCCCGCTTCGGGCCGCGGGCCATCCGCGAGGCCTCGACGCTGTTCTCCTTCGGCCATGCCGGCGCCTATGACCATGAGGACGACGTCACCTATCTCGACGGCGCGCGCATCGTCGACATCGGCGATGCCGATATCATCCACACCGACACGATCGGCAGCCACGCCAACATCGAATTCGGCGTGCGCAAGATCCTTGCCGCCGGAGCGCTGCCGGTGGTGCTGGGCGGCGATCATTCGATCAACATCCCCTGCATCAACGCTTTCAGCGACGAGAAACCGGTCCATCTCGTCCAGATCGATGCGCATCTCGACTTCGTCGACGAGCGGCACGGTGTGCGCTACGGCCATGGCAACCCGATGCGGCGGGCGGCGGAGAAGCCCTATGTCACCGGGCTCTCGCAGTTCGGCATCCGCAATGTCTCCTCGACCGCCCGCGAGGGCTACGAGGCGGCGCGGGAGATGGGCTCGGACATCCTCTCCGTGCGGCAGATCCGCAAGCTCGGGATCGAGGGCACGCTCGCGCGCGTGCCCGCCGGGCAGCGCTATTACGTCACCATCGACATCGACGGCTTCGACCCCTCGATCGCGCCCGGCACGGGCACGCCGAGCCATGGCGGCTTCCTCTATTACGAGGTGCTGGAACTGCTCGACGGACTGGCGCAGCGGGGAACCATCGTCGGCGTCGATCTCGTCGAGGTGGCGCCCGACTATGACCACACCGGGACCACGGCGATCCTCGCCGCGCAGATCCTGCTCAATCTGATCGGCCGCGTGCTGCATTACCGTTGAGGGGCGGCCGCCTCGATCCCGAGATAATGGGCGAGGAAGGCGCGCAATTCGGCGATGTCTTCCTTGATGCGGTCGTCGCCGCGGCTCGCCGAGGCGTGGAAGATGCCGTCGAGATGCAGGCCGACGAGGCGGGCGAGGCGTGGGGCGTCGATCGTGCGGAACCGGCCGGCAGCCATGCCTTCGGCCAGTGTCTCCTCGAGCAGGCGGCGCTCCTGCGCGTAGAAGCCGGCTATGGCACGGTCGACCGCGTCGTCGCGGGTGCCGGAAGCGGCATAGTCGGCCATCACCTTGACCATGCGGGCGATGGTGGGGGCGATGGTCGCGTGCATGTCGAGCCAGGGGCCGATGGCGCCCAGCGGATCGTCGGGATCGGCGCGCAGCGCGTCGTAGCCGGCCATCATCTGGGCGATGGCATGCTCCAGCGAGGCGCGGACGAGGTGCTCCTTGTTGTCGAAATAATGGTAGATCAGCCCGACATTGATGCCGCACCGCAGCGCGATGTCGCGCACCGTGACGATGCTGAAATGGCGCTGCGCGAACAGCCCGAGCGCCTCCTCGAGGATGAGCTCGGCCCGCCGCTCGGGCTTGAGGCGCTGCCGCGCGGCGCGTGGCGACATGGCGATCCGATCCCTCCGCTTCCTGTCTCTCGCTTCCGCCGACCCTTCATAGGCGAGCCGCCCCCGGCGGCGCCAGTCCTGGCTGGCCGCGGATACTGACCGGGTCATGGGCAGAACCACGCTGCGGTGCACAAAGTTTGCGCTTGCACAATAAGTGGTTTCCCGGAGGATATTAAATGCGTGCTTAATAGCAATCCCGCCCTCCGTTCCCTGCCTCCGGAGTTCCCGATGCCGCGTTCTTTCCGTGCCGCGCTCCTCCTTGCCGCCTTCGCCGTCGGGCTCGCCGCGACGGCGCTGTCGCCGGCCCACGCCGCGGCCAAGAAGTCCTTCAAGGTCGGCTATGTGGTCTATATCGGCTTCATGCCGATGGCCTACCTGAAGCAGTCCGGCATCCTGAAGAAGTGGGCCGACAAATACGGCATCGAGATCGAGATGCTGCAGGCCAACGACTATGTCGGCTCGATCAACCAGTTCATCGCCGGCGACCTCGACGCGGTCGGTGTCGCCAGCATGGATGCGCTGACCATGCCGGCGGCGGGCGGGGTCGACACCTCGGCCTTCCTCATCACCGACTATTCCAACGGCAACGACGTCGTGCTGTCGAAGACCGCCAAGTCGGTCAAGGATCTCGCCGGCAAGCCGGTCTATCTGCTGCAATATTCGGTCTCGCACTACCTGCTCAACCGGGCGCTGGCGCTGAACGGGCTGGCGGGCGTCGGGGCGGTGAAGACGGTCAATATTTCGGACGCGGAGATCAGCGCCGCCTTCGTCACCCAGGCCGAGATCGACAACGCCGTGTCGTGGAAGCCGCTGACCGAGGACATGCTGAAGGACGGCAAGGCGACCAACATCTTCGATTCCTCGAAGATCCCCGGCGAGATCATGGACATCTTCATCGGCAAGACCGAGGTGCTGAAGGACAATCCCGATTTCGCCAAGGCGCTGACCGGCGCCTGGTACGAGGCGATGGCGGTGCTCTCCGCGGGCGGCGAGAAGGCGGCGCAGATGAAGGCGGTGATGGCGAGCGCGATGGGTTCGGATCTCTCCGGCCTGCAGTCGCAGCTCGACACCACGCATTTCTTCACGACGCCCGCCGAAGCGGCTGCTTTCCTGACGGCGGAGAGCACGGGCAAGATCTGGGACTACATTCGCACCTTCTCGTTCGAGCAGGGACTGTTCGGCCAGGGTGCGACCAGCGTCGACGCCATCGGCATCCAGCTTGGCGACGGCAAGGTGCTGGGCGACACGGCCAACATCAAGCTGCGCGTCGATCCCGCCTTCGCCCGGCTCGGCGCCGACGGGAAGCTCTGAGGCGGGCTCGCCTCGCGGGCCAGGTGCGCCTGCCCGGCCGGGCGCTGACCGGACGAACCATTGCCCTGTGCCGGTCCCGCGCCGCCTGCCGCGCCGCGCGAGCCCTGAACCTCGCCCGAATGGCCGCGTGATTGCCGGAGCCTGCCGATGCGCCGCATCATCAACTATCCGCCCGCGCGCGGGACCCGGGTGATCCTCGGCCTGCTGCCCTTCGTGCTGCTGGTGCTGGTCTATGTGCTGGCGTCGAACGCCCGCCTCGCCGAGCTGCCCAACGACAAGCTGATGCCGAGCTTCGCCGCGATGTGGAAGGCGATGGTGCGGCTCGCCACCCAAGTCGACATGGCGACCGGCGAGCGGCTGCTGTGGTGGGACACCGGGCTGAGCCTCGCGCGGCTCGGCATGGGGCTTGGCATCTCGGCGCTGGTCGGCCTCGTCGTCGGCATACTCGTCGGCTTCATCCCGCATCTCAGGGCGGCGTTCGAGCCCTTCCTCGCCGTGCTCTCGCTGATCCCGCCGCTGGCCGTGCTGCCGATCCTGTTCATCATCTTCGGCCTCGGCGAGGTGTCGAAGATCGTGCTGATCGTGTTCGGCATCGCGCCCTTCCTGATCCGCGACGTCGCGCTCAGGGTGGGCGACATTCCGCGCGAGCAGATCGTCAAGGCGCAGACGCTCGGCGCCTCGACCTGGGACATGATCGCCTGGGTGGTGCTGCCGCAGGTGCTGCCGCGCCTGATCGATTCGGTCCGGCTCTCGCTCGGGGCGGCGTGGCTGTTCGTGATCGCGGCGGAGGCGATCGTCTCCGAGGGCGGGCTCGGCTACCGCATCTTCCTGGTGCGGCGCTACCTCGCCATGGACGTGATCCTTCCTTACGTCGCCTGGATCACGCTGCTCGCCTTCCTGATGGACCTCGCGCTCCGTCAGATCGGCCGTAGCGCCTTTCCCTGGACGCGGCTGAGGGAAGCGTGATGACGGAGATCCGCTTCGAGAACGTCTGGAAGGAGTACGGCGAGACCGTCGTGCTCGAGAATGTCAGCCTGACGCTGCCCGACCACGAATTTCTGGTGATCATCGGCCCGTCCGGCGTCGGCAAGACCACGCTGCTGCGCATGCTGCTCAGCCAGGAGGCGCCCACGCGCGGGCGCATCCTGATCGACGGCGAGCCGATCGCCCCCGAACCGACCGCCGATCGTGGGGTGGTGTTCCAGCGCTACTCGGTGTTCCCCCATCGTACCGTGCTCGGCAATGTCATGATCGGCCCGCAATGGGCGGGCACGCATGTCGTCGGCCGCTTTTTCGGCGCCCGCCGGCGCGAACTGAAGGAGCGCGCCATGGCGCTGCTGGCGCGCGTGGGGCTGGCCGAGGCGGCGCACAAATATCCCCAGCAGCTTTCGGGCGGCATGCAGCAACGCCTCGCCATCGCCCAGGCGCTGATGATGCGCCCGAAGGTGCTGCTGCTCGACGAGCCCTTCGGCGCGCTCGATCCCGGCACCCGCAAGCAGATGCACGCCCTCGTCGGCGAATTGTGGGAGGAGCACGCCATGACCATCGTCATGGTGACGCACGATCTGCACGAGGCGTTCCTGCTCGGCACCCGCGTCATCGCCATCGACCGGCCGCGCCGCGATCCGCAGGCACCTGAGCGCTTCGGCGCGACGATCACCTCCGATTTCGAAGCCAAATGCCGCGTGGTCCGTGAATCGCGGCGCTTCGAGGCCGCGCGCGGCGTGTTCACGGGCATGCCCGCCATCGCCCCAAACCCTGCCCTCGTGAAGGACTGACCGATGACGACCAAGCCTTTCCATCTCGCCTGGTTCATGAACTTCACGCCCGACGAGTGGCGGGAGCCGTTCGGCCAGGGCGGCAATCCCTGGGATGGCCAGTTCTATATCGAGATGGCCCAGGCCATGGAGCGCGCCTGCTTCGATCTCATCATGATCGAGGACAAGCTGATGGTGCCGGAGACCTATGGCGGCTCGCGCGACATCTCGCTGAAGCACGCCATGATGGTGCCGAAGGCCGACCCCGCGCCGCTGGCGGTCGCCATGGGGATGGCGACGAAGCATCTCGGCGTGGTCGCCACCATGTCCACCATGGCCTACCCGCCCTTCATGCTGGCGCGGCTCTCCTCGACCATCGACAGCCTGACCAAGGGCCGCTTCGGCTGGAACGTCGTCACCTCGGCCGAGGATCTGATGGCGAAGAATTTCGGCATGGACCGGCTGCCGCCGCGCGAGGACCGCTACGCCATGGCCGAGGAATACATGGAGGTATGCGACAAGCTGTTCAACAGCTGGGAGCCGGACGCGGTGGTGCTCGACCGCAAGAACGGCATCTATGCCGACGGCTCCAAGGTCCACACCATCGATCACGATGGCAAATACTACAAGGTGCGCGGTCCGCTGAACACGGTGCCCTCGCCCCAGCGCCGGCCGGTCTATCTGCAGGCCGGCGCCTCGCCGCGCGGCCGCGACTTCGCCGCGCGCTATGCGGACGCCATCGTTTCCGTTGCCAATGGCGTCGAGGGCATGAAAGCCTTCCGCACCGACATCCGCGCCCGGGCCGAGAAGCTCGGCCGCAACCCGGACGAGATCAAGGTGTTCTTCTGCGTCTGTCCGAGCCTTGGCGAGACCGAGGAGGAGGCTTATGCCCGTTATCGCAATGTCACCATGTCGGACAATTTCGTCACCGACGTGCTGATCTCCATCTCCGCCATTACCGAGATCGACTTTTCGACGTACGAGCTCGACAAGCCGCTTCCCGAGAAGCTGGTGACCAATGGCGAATCCGGCACGCTCGACAAGTTCCAGCAATGGGGCTCGGGCAAGACGCTGCGCCAGCTGGCGGCCGATGGCGGCGGTGGCCTCGTCTCGTCCATGGAGCTGATCGGCACGCCGGCGCAGGTCGCCGACAAGATGGGCGCGGCGATGGCCGAGGTCGGCGGCGACGGTTTCCTGATCACCACGCCGGTGCTGCGTGTCTCGCGCCGCTACATCGCCGAGATCTGCGACGGGCTGGTGCCGGAGCTGCAGGCCCGCGGACTGACCCGCAAGGCATACAAGCACCAGCTGCTGCGCGACAATCTGCGCGAGTTCTGAGCGACCGGGCGGGACGGCAGCACGTCGCGCCCCGCCCGTGCGGGGCCCATGCGTGACCGGCTGCGACGTCGGTCGGGGAGATACGGCATGACGGAGAGGTCGGAGACCGCGCACCCGCTGCACGAGGCTATGCGCGAGTGCGCGGCATCAGCGCCGGTGACCGCGACGCATTATCGCAACGCGATGGCGCGGCTCGGTGCGGCGGTCAACATCGTCACCACCGACGGACCGGCGGGCCGCAACGGCTTTACCGCCTCGGCGGTGTGCAGCGTGACCGACAGCCCCCCGACGCTGCTGGTCTGCCTCAATCTCGGCAGCTCGACCCGTCCCGCCTTCGAGCGCAACGGCGTGCTCTGCGTCAACACGCTCGCCGGCGGGCATGTGCCGTTGTCGAACCGCTTCGGTGGCCGCACTCCGGCCGATGAGCGCTTTGCGCTGGGCGACTGGACCACGGCGGTGACCGGCGCGCCGGTGCTGGTTGGGGCGCTGGAAGCGTTCGACTGCCGTATCGTGAACCGGGTCGACGTGGGCACTCACGCCGTGCTGTTTTGCGAGGTGGTGGCGCTGATCGAAGGGCCGACGCGCGAGGGCCTAGTTTACTTCGATCGCCGGTATCTTGCCGTGAACGCCGAACAGGCGCTGCCCTGACCGCGTCGCCGCAGCGCGGGCCGTGCAGGAGCGGCATCTCGGGCTGGTAACGACCGCAAGGGGCGAGGGCGTTCGGTTCTCCCCAGGAATAAGGCTCCCCGGTGCGGGCAGGAGTGGGCCAGCATGGGCAAGCGCATGCGTCGTTTCGAGCCGGCCTCGACGCCCTCCGGCGACTCCACTCCCGAACAAGCGGAAGCCCGGCGCTGCCAACCGCAGGCCGGGCTTCCATTCGTGCTTTTGCAACAATGCCTTGGCGAGGGAGCGCCGAACCTCAGGCCGCGCGCTCGGCCTCGTCTTCGTCGGTATCGATCTCGTCAGCGTCCACCTCGGCCTCGGCTTCGGCTTTGCCGGTGCGGCGCGGGCCCTTGAGTAGGTTCTGCTCGATCAGCTTCACCGATTCGGTCTCGGTGAGATTGTCGACGGCGGCGAGCTCGCGCGCCATCCGGTCCAGTGCCGCCTCGTAGAGCTGGCGTTCGCTGTAGGACTGCTCGGGCTGAGCCTCGGACCGGTAGAGATCGCGCACCACCTCGGAGATCGCGACGAGGTCGCCCGAGTTGATCTTCGCTTCGTATTCCTGGGCCCGGCGGCTCCACATGGTGCGCTTGACGCGGGCGCGGCCCTTCAGGGTTTCGAGCGCCTTTTTCACCACGGTGGGTTCCGAGAGCTTGCGCATGCCGACGCTGGCAATCTTCGGCACGGGGACCCGGAGGGTCATCTTGTCTTTCTCGAAATTGATCACGAACAATTCGAGCTTGAAACCGGCGACTTCCTGTTCCTCGATTGACGTTATGCGCCCGACGCCATGGGACGGATAGACAATATGCTCACCCGTCTTGAAACCCTGGCGGATGGTGGAGGGCTTCTTCGTCGACATGCTTTGTCCTGCTCCTGGGTCTCGACCGATCGGCGCCGTGCGGCCTGACGCACCGACGAGGGCCCGTGGGCACCAGCCCGCGGGCAGCAATACACACCGGCGACCGCACCAAAGCGGTTTCCGGCTTCTCAGCCGATGATGGAAAATCGGAACCACACCCGGGGCGCAGAAAGGCACCCAAGGAATGAAACGATCAGAAAAGTTCCGGAAGGACGCCCGCCATGCGAGCGTTGCACCCTAGCAAACCCAATCGACTGTGTTTGCTACGGTAGCACAATTCGGCTGAAAATCAAAGCACTGCCGCGTCGCAGCGCGGGCGATGCCCGGCGAGGATGCCTGCCGTTAGGGTAGGTCGATCAATCGCCGCTGCCGGGCTCGGCCGACAGATATTGCAGCTTGTCCGGCTTGCCGTCCCACTCCTTGGCGTCCGGGAGCGGCTCCTTGCGGTCGGTAATGTTCGGCCAGACCTTGGCGTAGTCGGCATTCAGGACGAGCCACTTCTCCAGCCCCGGCTCGGTGTCCGGCTTGATCGCCTCGGCCGGGCATTCGGGCTCGCAGACGCCGCAGTCGATGCACTCGTCCGGGTGGATGACGAGGAAATTCTCTCCCTCGTAGAAGCAGTCGACCGGGCAGACGGAGACGCAGTCCGTGTACTTGCACTTGATGCAATTCTCCGTGACGACGTAGGGCATTCGCCAAGTCTCCGCAGGCGCGGTGTGATTTATCCCGCGGCTTCCCCCTAGCGCAGGGACCGTTGCCGCGCAAGGACGATGACCGCCGCGCAGCCATGCGCGAGGCGTCAATTCAGCTCGTCACCGGGAGCCGGCGGGGAATTCAGTTCGCTCATCAGGCTCTTGGCGGCGGTCGCGTCGCCCCGGCGCTCGGCGAACCCCTCGATGCGCAGCACGCGGACGCCGCCCGGCAGTGCGGCGGTGATCACATCACCGCGCCGGACCGGCTGGGCGGGCGCCGTCACGCGCGTCCCGTTCAGCCGGATCCGGCCGTCACGGACGAGGCCGGCGGCGGCGGTCCGGGTGCGCGCGCAGCGCGCGTGCCATAGCCAAATATCCAGCCTTTGCCGATCGTTAGGAGCGTCGGTCAATTGCCGTTCTTCTCCGCCTCCATGCGGGCCTTGAGGGCGAGGAGGGCGGCGAAGGGGGAGTCGGGGTCGACGGGCTTGTCGCGACGGGGCTCGTTGCGGGGAGCCTGGGCGGGGCGCTCGTCGCGGGTGCGCTCGGGACGCGGACGGTCCGACCGCGGGCGATCGTTGCGCGGGCGATCGTCGCGCTGGCCCTGGCCTTCGTCGCGGCCGCGGCCGGCCGGCGCGTCGGGACGGGGACCGCGGAACCGGTCGCGGCGGTCCGGGTTGCGGTCGTCGCGGCCGCGTCCCTCGCGGGGCCGGTCATTGCCCCTAGGTTCCTGATTGCGCTCGCGATTCGGCCGATCGGCCGGCGCTGCCGCGGCGGTCTCCGCCGGGGCGGCGCGACCGCCCTGCGGCTTGCCGCGGCCCTGGTGCGGGTGGCGCTGCTGGCCGGGCGGCCGGCCCGGGCGCCACACCTCGACCATCACCGGCTCGACCACGGCCGGTTCGGCCGGCGCCGCGTCGGCGACGAGTTCGACGGTACCCTGATGGGTGGTATCGGACGCTCCGACCTCTGGCTGGTCAGTGCGGTCAGGTGGATTGTCAGTCCGATCGGTCCAGTCGGTCGCGCGGGCGTCATCCGCCGATGCCGACGGCGACGCATCGCCCGCCTCGGCGGCCTCAGCTGCGGCCTCTGCGCCACCGGCGACCACGGCGTCGACCTCGCTGCCGCTCACGGCATCGTCATCCGCGGCGCTCGGCTCAGGCCCGGCATGACCGAGCGCCGCGACGAGCACGGCGGCCTCGGCCGCGATATGGTCGGGCAGGCCGGCGGCCGGCGCTTCCGGCGCGCCGGATGCCGATGTGGTGCTGTCGGCGCCCTCCGCTGCCGGCGCCGCGGTGTCGCCCGCGTTGCCGACGGCGGCGTCCGCCTCAGCCTTCCCGGCCTCGGCCGTCCCTGCCTCGGCGGTCTCGGCCGTCACCGCCTCGGCAGCCTCGGGGCTCGCGGCGTCGGCGGCCGGCGCTTGCGATGCGGCGGCCACCACGGGTGCCGGTTCGGCCAGCGGCGGGCGCTTCTCCATGCGGTAGCCGAGCGCGCGCAGGATGGTGGCGAAGTCCTCGCCCGCGCAGCCGGCCAGAGAGGTCATGGCGACGGTGGCGACGAAGCCGGTGCCGTCATAGGCGCCGGCCGGCTTCTCGCCGGGCATGTGCGGGCGCCAGGCCAGCGCCGGGCGGATGAGATCGGCGAGGCGCTCGAGAATATCGACGCGCACCGCCCGCTCGCCGGCGACGCGGAAGCCGACGGCGCGATAGAGCCCCTTCTGGACTTCGTGGTCGACCGGGATCGAGGTGCGCCCGGAGGCGGCGAGGTGCGGCAGCTCGTCCAGCCCCTTCTGCTGCAGCCCACCGTGCTTCAGCGCCCAGAGCTGGGCGGCCAGCGTGCGCGGGGCCGGCTTCAGCAGCCCCGGCAGGTAGAGCGTATGCGCGCCGAAGCGCACGCCATAGCCGCGCAGCAGCGCGCGCGCCTCCTGCGGCAGCGTCTTCATTTCCTCGGCAACCTTCTGCCGCTCCAGCACGCCGAGCGCCTCGACGATCTGGAAGGCGATGCCGCGGGCGATGCCGGTGAGGTCGGCGGCGCGGCCGAGCGCCAGCAGCGGGCCGAGCAGCTTCTCGATATGCGCCTTCATCCACAGGTCGATGCGCGCCTGCGCGGCGTCGCGCGCCGGGCCGGAGAGATACTCGTCGGCGATCAGGCGCAGCTTCGGCTCCAGCACCTCCTCGCCCGGCAGGAGCTTCGCCACCGGCTCGCCGATCCAGCGCAGCGTGCCGTCGGCGGAGAGCACGCAACTGTCGTCCGGCGCCTCGGCGAGGCGCGTGGCGCGTGCCTCGATCTCGCCGGCCAGCGCCTTCTGGGCGGTCGCGCGCAGCGCCTTCGCCTCCGGGCCGCCGGCGGAAGGATCGGCGGCGAACTGGAAGCCCAGCAGATGGCCGATCACGTGGCCTTCGACGACCACGTCGCCGGTCTTGGTAATTTCCGTGTCGAGCATCTTGTTCTCTCGAAGGCGGCGCATCAGGACGCTGGTGCGGCGGTCGACGAAGCGGTGGGTGAGCCTCTCGTGCAGCGCGTCGGAGAGCTTGTCCTCCACGCGGCGCGTCACGGCCTGCCAGTGCTCCGGATCGCCGAGCCAATCGGGCCGGTTCGCCGCGAAGGTCCAGGTGCGGATCTGCGCGATGCGTCCCGACAGCGTGTCTATGTCACCTTCCGTCCGGTCCGCCAAGGCCACTTGCTTGGCAAACCAGTCGTCGGGGATGCGTCCCTGCCGCATCAGGAAGCCGTAGACGGCCACGACGAGGTCGCTGTGGGAGGCCGGCGATACCTTCCGGTAGTCGGGAAGCTGGCAGGCTTCCCACAGCCGCTCGATGCCGGCGGCGCCCGTCGCGACGGCTTTCACCTCGGGATCGCGGGCGGCCGCCTCCAGCACGCGCACATCGTCGGCGGTGGGCGCGCGGGTGAGGCCTTCCTCGCGGGCGGGCTCGGACAGGGTGCGCAGCAGCGTCTCGATGCTGCGGAAATCGAGCGCGGTGTTGCGCCATTGCAGCACGCGGTGGGCGTCGAAGCTGTGGCTCTCCAGCCGCTCCACCAATTCGGCGTCGAAGGGGCGGCAGCGCCCGGTGGTGCCGAAGCTGCCGTCGCGCTGGGCGCGGCCGGCGCGGCCGGCGATCTGGGCGAACTCGCCGGGGTTCAGCTTGCGGAACTGCCAGCCGTCGAATTTCACGTCGCCGGCGAAGGCGACATGGTCGACATCGAGGTTCAGCCCCATGCCGATGGCGTCGGTGGCGACCAGATAATCGACGTCGCCGGACTGGTAGAGCTCGACCTGGGCGTTGCGGGTGCGCGGGGAGAGGGCGCCGAGCACCACGGCGGCGCCGCCGCGCTGGCGGCGGATGAGCTCGGCGATGGCGTAGACCTCGTCCGCCGAGAAGGCGACGATGGCCGAGCGGCGCGGCAGCCGGGTGATCTTCTTTTCGCCGGCGAAAAGCAGGTTCGACAGGCGCGGCCGCACCAGGACGCTGGCGCCGGGAATGAGCCGTTCCACCAGCGGGCGCATGGTGGCGGCGCCGAGCAGCAGCGTTTCCTCCCGCCCGCGCCGGTTCAGCATGCGGTCGGTGAAGACATGGCCGCGGTCGAGGTCGGCGGCGATCTGGATTTCGTCGAGCGCGACGAAGGCGACGTCGAGGTCGCGCGGCATCGCCTCGACGGTCGAGACCCAGTAGCGCGGGTTCTTCGGCTTGATGCGCTCCTCGCCGGTGATCAGGGCCACCTGGTCGATGCCGGCGCGATCGACCAGCTTGCCATAGACCTCGCGCGCGAGCAGGCGCAGCGGCAGGCCGATCAGCCCGCTCGAATGGCCGAGCATGCGGTCGATGGCGAGGCTGGTCTTGCCGGTGTTGGTGGGCCCGAGCACGGCGGTGACGCCGCGCGCGCGCAGCGAGGGCGGCAGCGGCTTCGCCTGGGGCGATCGGGCGGTGCTGGCGTCAGCCGGCGGGGCGGCGATGTTCATCAACAAGGGGGTCCGTCGGGCCAGGATGGCTTTGTAGCATATAGGAACGGCGAGCGAACGGGGCCAATGAAGGGGCTTTTCGGGGCTGCCGCGCCGGCGCGGCGGTGTCGAGCGGGGGATTGCGTGACGCAGGACGCGGGGCGGTCGCGCCGGACGGGACTGCGCCTCGGCGGGGTGGCCGGATCGTCGGCCGGGACCGCTTCTGCACGCGCAACACGGCGAAGGGCGGGCCGGGCGTGACGCTGGCGGGCTGCGGGGTGGTCGCGGTGAAATAAGCGGTCAGGGCACCACGGCGCGGGTCGGGGCGGGGCGGGTGCCGCTCCCCGCTTCGCTGACGAAGCTCACCGCCTCGAGTTCGGCGGTGCCGATGGCGGTGGCGACGGAAGCCTTGAAGGGGGCCAGCACGCGGGTGCCGGCGACCGGCGCGAACCAGATATAGATGTCCTTGTTGGCCATCATGTATTTGACGCCGGAGCGGCTCGGCCGGTGGCCCGAGACGGGCTTGTAGGCGACGCGGCAGACGATGGCCGGGCCGGAATAGCCGCGCTCGGCCTTCACGCGGTCGGTGCGCACATAGGTAAGGGCGAGGTCGTAGCGGGCGCGGCCGTCGAAGATCGACAGGGTGCGATCGCACGCGGCGGGGGTCACCGGGTCGCCGCTGCCGGGGACGAAAGCCAGCGCCGCCGTCATCGGGTCGATGATGCCGCGCCGGTCCGCGTCGGTGATCGGCACGCGGTCGGGCGCGGGCGAGTTGGGCGGGGTCACCGCGACGTCCTTCACCGCGTTGGCGGCGATGCCCATGCGGATCATCTCCGCCTTCTTGTCGGTCTCGGCGTCCATGGCGAAGCTCTGCGGCGAGAGCTTGTCGCCGTCGATGGCGCCGCGCGAGCCGGCGGTGCCCTTGCCCTGCGAGATCGCCTGCATCACGCCGGTGACGCGGGCGCTGCCGGAGGCGGTGTAGCTGGTATTGCCGATCTCGAGCAGGAAGGAGGCGCGGCCGAGTTCCAGCCCGCCGATCGAGACCTTGTAGCGCGCCTCGAGCCGCCCGTCGGCGCGGGCGGGGGTGCCCGCGAGGCCCGTTCCGGCAAGGCTCACGCCCGCCAGCGCGAGCGCGGCGACGGCGCGGAAAAGGGACGCCACTGTGCTATGCATTCTGTTCCGTTCCGATCCGGGGAGCGCATGCCGGCCCTGAATCGCCCATCTGGCCGCTTTTCCGATGCGGGGCGAAGGCGGCGGAACTGTGACCCCCGGGCGCCATGGCCCGTGGTCCGCGCCTGCCGTCCGGCCTTGACGGGGGCGGATGCGCCCCTTATAGCAGCGCACTCTTTCGATCATGGCCGTGGCGTGATCGCGGGGCCGCTTGGCGCGGCCGGCGAGGATGCCGCGACGAATATAAGGAACGTCCACGATGTCCCGTCGGTGTGAACTTACCGGGAAGGCGGTTCTGACCGGCAATCTCGTGAGCCACTCGAACCGCAAGACCCGCCGCCGCTTCCTGCCGAACCTGGTCAACGTCACGCTGACCAGCGACGTGCTGCAGCGGTCGGTGCGCCTGCGCATCAGCGCCAACGCGCTCAAGTCCGTCGATCATCGCGGCGGCCTCGACGCGTTCCTGATCAAGGCCAGCGCGGACGAGCTCTCGCAGAAGGCGGTCGAGCTGAAGCGCGCGGTCGAGAAGGCCTCCGCCGCGGCCTGAGCGCCGTGGCCGATCGCCCGATCCCCATGAACATCGCCGGCACCGAGATTTCGCCCGTGCGGCTCGCCGTCCCGGTCATCGCGATGATGGCCGTGGTGGCGGCCTCGAACGTGCTGGTGCAATACCCGGTCGAGGCGTTCGGGCTCAACGAGGTGCTGACCTGGGGCGCGTTCAGCTACCCGGTCGCCTTTCTCGTCAACGACCTGACCAATCGCCGCTTCGGCCCGGCGGTGACGCGGCGCGTCGTCTATGTCGGCTTCGCGCTCGCCGTCATGCTGTCGATTTGGCTCGCCACCTCGCGCATCGCGGTGGCCTCGGGCACGGCGTTCCTGGTCGGCCAACTGCTCGACATCGGTGTGTTCAACCGGCTGCGCCGGCAGAGCTGGTGGCAGGCCCCGCTCGCCGGCAGCCTGCTCGGCTCGGCGATCGACACCGCCATCTTCTTCACCCTCGCCTTTGCCGGCGACCCGACCATGTCGGACCCGGTGACCTACGGCCTCGCCGGCGCGGCGGTGACGGTGCCGCTGTGGATGGGTCTCGCCTTCTTCGACTTCCTGGTGAAGGTCGGCTGCGCGCTGCTGGCGCTGATCCCCTATGGCGCGGTGATGGGCTGGCTGAAGCCCTGGTCCGGCGCTCCCGCCCCGGCGCGCTGAGCACGTCTTCGTCCCGCTGCGCGATCCGGCCGGGCCGGATCGTTCCGGCCCGCACGCCGCCTCACCCTTCCTGCTGACGACCCTCGCCGGCCAGCCCCCCGGGACGCGCCGCGCCCGCTCTACTCGACCACGGCGAAGCGCAGCAGCAGGGTGCGCTGGCGGGCCGAGAAATTGTCGTCCGACACCACGGTGAGGACGGTCTCGCCGGCGGCGTTGCGATGGGCGGCGATGGCTTCCATGTTGTCGATATTGGCGCTCATGCCGATCTCCAGCATCACCTCGCCCGCGATCGAGGCGCCGCGTTTCACCTCGGCCAGCGGGAAGCGGCGGATGCGCATGCCCACCCCGGTCAGCGGCGAATAGCTGCGCTCCAGCAGATAGAGCAGCCCGTCGGGCCCGAGCGTCATGTCGGTGGCGGCGAAGGCGCCGGCGCGCGCGATCGAGAAGCGCTCGACCTTGCCGTCGGCCCGCACGATGAAGCCGGGCAGCCGGGCGAGATCCTCCGGGTCGACCTCGGCCACGGCGATCAGCGCCGGGCGGCCTTCGACCGGGGCGCCGACCAGCGCCTCCACGCCCTGATTGTAGTTCAGCCCGGCCAGCGCCGTGCCGGTCTTCACCGGCTGGCCGCGAACGAGCAGCGGGTCGGCGCCCTTGAAGCGCCAGATCTCGTGCCGGCGCTCGATGCCGATGGCATAGCCGTCCGGCGTCCGCGCCAGCGCCTCGACATCCTGCCGGCGCTGGGCCTTGAGCGGGCGCCCGTCGGCGCCGAGAATCGGGGTGGTCACGACATTGTCGGCGCCGAGCGGGCGGTCGCCCTCCACGATGAGCGTGCCCGCGAACCAGTTGCCCTTGTCGCTCACCGCGACGAAGCGCGTGCCGGCGGCGTCGAGCGTGAAGCCGGAGAGCCCGCCGAAATCGGCGTCCGGCGACACGAGCTGGATGCCGCCGCGATAATCGAGCCGGCCGTAACGCGTGCCGGTGGCGAACAGGCCGAAGGAGGTGATGGCGCGCGCGGTGACGGCGACCGGGCGCGGCGGCTCGGCCGCGCGAGAGGGCAGGGGGCATAGGAGCGCGGCAAGGGCCAAGGCGCCGAACGCGGCACGGGGCAGGCGGGGATGCGGCATGGCAGCGGGTGGACCGGAGCGGGGATGAAGCCGGATCAGAACCGGCGGGCGAGGAATTGAGCGGCGGCATCGGTCAGGCCGATGACCTTGTCGGTGGCCTGACGATAGAGCTTGAAGTTCAGTTCCGTCTCGGGGCGGCCGTCGCCCCAGTCGGAAAACGGCTTCAGATCGCGGCGTCCCAGCGGCGCGCGCACGCCCGCGACGCGGCGGATGGCGAGATCGAGGCGCGGGGTCTGGCGGGCGAGCGTGGGGATTCGCGGCAGATGCCGCACCGCGCTCACCACGCCGCGCGCGACGAGGCCGGTGCCGCCCGCGGTTTCGCTGGCGAACAGGAAGATGGTGTCGCCCGGCGCGATCCGCTTGCCGCCATACATGGTCTTCTGCGCCGCGAATTCGTGGCCGGCGGCGTCGGGATCGGCCAGGGCGACCTTGATGGCGAAGGCCGCTGGCTGGCGCGTCGTCGCTGCCGTCTCGTTCGCTGGGCGTGTCATGCCGCCGATCCTCGCAGCCGCTCGCTGACGCGCGCATGAACGCCATGCGGGAAAGCGCGCTCGTTCTTGTGATGGGCGGGGGCTATGCTGCCGCGCCCATGCTGCTAGAGCATTCCGCGATCGGATGGAATCATCCGACCGACGCGGAACTGCCCGAGCCATTTGAAACCCGGGTCCTTCCTGATGGTTCGGACGTTCCGTCCGGAGGGGAAGGGCTCGCAAGCCGGCGATCGGGCGGATTGCCCGCTGCCGACCATGGAACGTCGACGATGAGCCTGCCCAGCCATTCCCCCGTCCCCGGTCCCGCCGCCTCGGCATGGCCGCACGCCCCCGCCGCGCTTCTCGTCGCGGCGGCCGGTGCGGCGACGCTGGCGGGCGCCTGGTTCTTCCAGCTGGTCATCGGCCTCGCGCCCTGTCCGCTCTGCCTCGAGCAGCGCATCCCCTATTACGCGGCGGTGCCGCTGGCGCTGGCCGCCGCCTTCCTCGCCCGGCGCGGGCATGCGGGGCTGGCGCGCGCGCTGCTCGGCCTCGTCGCGCTGCTGATGCTGGTCGGGGCGGGGCTGGCGCTCTACCACGCCGGCATCGAGTGGCACTGGTGGACGGGCCCGACGGAATGCTCCGGCTCGGGGCCGGTGCAGTCGACCGGCGACCTGTTCCAGCAATTGCAGACGGCGCGGGTGGTGCGCTGCGACGAGGCGGCGTGGCGCTGGCAGGGGCTGTCACTGGCCGGCTGGAACGTCTTGATCGCGAGCGGGCTGGCGCTGCTGGCGGGCGCCGCGGCGCTGCGCCCGGCGCGGCGCCGGTAACGCGCGCCTCTAGGGGTCCAGTTCGGTATCCCAGTAGAGATAATCCATCCAGCTGTCGTGCAGATAGTTCGGCGGGAACTGCCGCCCGTTCTGGTGCAGGTCGTAGACCGAGGGCTGGAACGGGGTCTGGCGCGGCCACATCGCGGCTTCCGCCGGCATCATGCCGCCCTTGCGCAGGTTGCAGGGCGAGCAGGCGGCGACGACGTTCTCCCAGGTGGTCTGGCCGCCGCGCGAGCGGGGGATGACGTGGTCGAAGGTCAGTTCGTCGCGCGAATGGCAGTACTGGCAGGTGAAACGGTCGCGCAGGAACACGTTGAAGCGCGTGAAGGCCGGCTGGCGGGTCGGCCGGATGAAAGTCTTCAGCGAGACGACGCTCGGCAGGCGCATCTGGAAATTGGCGCTGCTGATCTGCCGTTCGTAATATTCGACGATGTTCACGCGGTCGAGGAACACCGCCTTGATCGCGTCCTGCCAGGACCAGACCGAGAGGGGGTAATAGCTCAAGGGACGGTAGTCCGCATTGAGCACCAGGGCAGGCCACGAACCCGGGGACACAGCCGCCGTCACGCGCACGCTCCTTTCCATCGAAGCGCCGGCCGGCGAACGGCGCCGAACGACGCACGCGGATATTCTATATGGGCCGTGTCAGTCTTGTGAAGCACCCCCCGCAGCCGCGAAGTCGCATGCTGCGCTGCGCGCGTCAGCCGGCGAGAACCTCGGCGAGGAAGCGCCCGCCGAGGTCGAGGCCGTCCTCGTCGATGCCGTGGCCGAGGCCCGGCGCGAGGTGGTGGCGCGGGGTGATGCCGAGGGCGGCGAGGCTGACGCGGGCGCGGGCGAGCGCGCTCGCGGGAATCACCTCGTCATGGCTGCCATGGACCAGCAGCACCGGCGGGCGCACGAATCGCTCCTCCGGCGCGCCGGGATGGGCGGGGCCGACGACGTGGATGCCGGAGTAGCCGAGGATGCCGGCCGGCGCCCGGGCCCGGCGCAGGCCGGTGTGCAGCGCCATCATCGTGCCCTGGCTGAAGCCGACCAGCGCGAGGCGATCATCGGCGAGCCCGTACCGGGCCAGCTCGGCGTCGAGGAAGGCCTCGAGCGTGGCGTGGGCGGACTGGACCCCGGCCCAGCGCTCGCGGTCGTTGCGCTCGACATAGCCGAACCATTGCCGGCCGAAGGGATTGCCGGCGCAGGGCTCCGGCCCGTGCGGGGCGACGAAGGCGGTGCGCGGCAGCCGCGGCGCCCACAGGCCGCCGAGCTCGATCAGGTCGCGCCCGTCGGCGCCGTAGCCGTGCAGCAGCACGACCAGCGAATCGGCTGCGCCGCCGGCGGCGGGCGCCAGGCGGGGACCATCGAGGAGGGGCGACGTCATGGCGGGCTCCGGCGGGAATCAGGCGGGCGGGGCGCCGCGGCCGGCGCGGCGGCTCGCATAATAGGCCCAGAGCAGCTGTGCGGCGACCCCGCGCAGCGGCCGCCAGTCTTCCGCGATCGCCTCCAGCGCCGGGGCGGCGAGCCGCTCCGGATGGCCGAGCGCCTCGGCGGCGGCGATCTGCACGGCGAGGTCGCCGGCGGGAAAGGCATCGGCGCGGCCGAGCGCGAACAGGAGATAGACCTCCGCCGTCCACGGCCCGATACCGGGCAGGGCGACCAGCGCCGCGCGCGCCGCGGGCGAGGGGAGGGCGTGCAGGCGCTCGAAATCGAGGTTTCCCGCGTCGACGCTGCGGGCGAGGGCGGCGAGGGTGCGGATCTTCGGCGTCGAGAGACCGCCGGCGCGCAGCCCCGCTTCCCCCGCCGCCAGCACCCGCGCGGCGTCGGGCTCCCCGCCCAGCACGGCGGTGAGCCGGGCCTCGATCGCACGCGCGCTCGCGGCCGAGACCTGCTGGGCGATGACGATGCCGGCGAGCCCGGCAAATCCCGCCGCCCGGCGGCGCAGGCGCGGCGCGCCGGTGGCGGCGAGGATGGGGGCAAGGCGCGGGTCGAGGCGGGCGAGATCGGACAGCGCGCGCTCGAAGCCGTCCTGATCGGCCAGTATCGCCTCGCCCCGAGGGAGCGTGTGTGCGACCCGCTCGCGTGGATCAGGCGACGTGACGGGTGCGGGATCGGGACGTGGTGTCATGGCATCCCATCGAGGATGGCGCCCCATCGACAGGAACCATCGGCAGGCGGCGAAAGCGGACGGGCCGATGCCGCGTCCGGGCCGGGTGCCGCTTCCGCGCGGCGGCGGGCGAACCCGATCGGCCGGCGCCTATCGGCCGCGGGATGCCCCGCCCGGCCGCGAAAGCGGGCTGTTCAAACAAACCTGCCGCTCAATTGGTGTCGCCGGTGTCGCGCAGGCGGTTGTTGGTGCCGGCCACCTTCGGCGCGGGCTGGCGGTTCAGCAGCGCGTCGACGCGGTTCCGCTCCGTGCTGAAGTCGGCGTAGATCTTGCCGTCCAGCGCGCGCCCGCGCGGCAGGCGGATGCGCAGCGGATCGACGAAGCGCCCGTTCACCAGCACCTCGTAATGCAGATGCGGGCCGGTGGAGAGGCCGGTCGAGCCGATATAGCCGATCAGCTGGCCCTGCCGCACGCGCACGCCCTCGCGGATGCCCTTGGCGAAACCGGTCTGGTGCGAATAGGTGGTGACATAGCCGTTGGCGTGCTGGATCTCGATGCGCCGGCCATAGCCGGAGGTCCAGGCGGCCTTGATGATCGTTCCGTTGCCGGCGGCGTAGATCGGCGTGCCGGGACGGTCGGCCCAGTCGACGCCCGAATGCAGGCGGGTATAGCCGAGGATCGGGTGGCGGCGCATGCCGAAGCCGGAACGCAGCGTGCCGCCCGAGACCGGCTTGCGGACGAGGAACTTCTTCGCGCTCTTGCCTTCCTCGTCGTAGAAGTCGACCAGCCCGTCATCCGGAGTCTGGTAGCGGTAGTAGCGCCGCTCCTCGCCGCCGACGGTGAGGCCGGCATAGAGGACGTCCGGCGTGCCGTCGACATCGTCGGGATCGTAGAGCACCTCGAAGCTGTCGCCCGGGCGTACGCGGCGCTGGAAGTCGACGTCGAAGGAATAGACCCGCACCAGGTTCTCGATGACCTTGCGCGGCACGTCGTTGCGCAGCGCGGTCTCATAGAGGCTCTCATAGAGCGTGATGCCGCCGCGCCCGCCGCCGTCCTCGTCGCCGTCGCCGTCCCCGTCATCGGGGCCGATATCGGCGAGCTGGGTCTCGTTGGCCTCCTGCACCGGCAGGAACTTGCCCATGTCGGACAGGGCGATGGTGCCCTCATGGCCGCTGTCGGAGAAGATGCTGACGCGCAGCGGGATGACCGCATTGCCGATGCCGGCATCGAGCAGCACCTTGAGGCGCAGGCCCTCGGTGAGGGCGCCGTCGGGGCCGCGGTCGGGGAAGGCGGCGGCGGCGGCGCGGGCGGAGACTTCCGGCACGCCGAGCCCGACCAGCAGGCTGACGATGGTGTCGCCCTTCTTGGCGATGACCGCCCGCTCGCTCCAGTCATTACCGCCGCGGGTGGTGGTATCGGTCTTGTCGAAGGAGGAGAAATTGTCCGGCAGGGCCGGCGAGGCGAAGGCGTGGGCGCCGGGATCGAGCGCGGCGAAGCCGAGCGCGCCGCCATAGCCCACCGGCAGCACCGGCGCCGCCGCCGAGACCACGGGGGCCTCGAATTCGGCGGTCTCGCGCACCTTCAGCAGCACGTCCTCCATCGGCAGCTCGGCCGAAAAGCGCGTGCTGGGCGGCAGCTGGGCGAGGTCGCGCTGGGCGACGGTGATGTCGCCGGTCGGCTCGGCCTGCGGCGCTTCGTCCTGTTTCTGCGCGCTGTCGGAGATGAACTGGGCGGGATTGAAGCGCGGAATGTCGGTGGAGGCGGAGGTGACCGACTGGGCGAGGTTGGAATTGACCTTCACCACCGCGCGGATCTTGGTGGTTTCCTTGTCGCCGGACTTGATGGTGGTGGCGAGGCGCAGCGTCTGCTTGGCGCTGCTGAAGCTCTCGGTGAGGATGGAGAGCCGGTCGCCCTTGCGCGCGACGTTGGACGGGCGCTCGCCCGCCGCCAGCGCCCCGCGCAGCGTATTGCGGATGGTCTCGGGCGATTGCGCCGAGCGGTATTCGCCGTCGAGCGCGGCATAGACCGCGCCGCCCATGAGGCCGGCGCCGGAGATGCCGGCGAGAAGGGTGGCCATCAGCCAGCGGACGGAGATGCGGCGTCGATTGATCGGCTCCTCGGCGTCGCCATCGACGCCGAGCGGCGGCTCGTCACCCAGGTCGAGGGTCGCAACGCCATGGCGTCGCGCGCCGATCGGTCCCCGCCGATGCTCCAAGAGCCTTCCCCGTATCTGCCGACGCCCAATGTAAGGCTTGTTGTGGCGCCGCTTACCGACCTGCCGCCCGTGCCATGGGCGGTACTCAACCCGACCTCCGCGAAGGAACGGGACGATGCCTATCCCGTTGCGCCGCGTCAACCCTTGCTTACCGTCGCGCCGAATCCCCCGCACGGGCAGGGTGACGACGCCGGTGGATGTAAAGCGGCCGGTCGCGGCGAAAGCATGGCGGCGCCTCGACCACATGCCTCTTCCGGCGGATTGCCCTGCCGGCCGGGCGATGGGACAACAGCGCGGAAGCCAGCCGGCGGGGGGTGCGCGTGAGCAAGACGAATACCGGGAATTTCTTCGAGGACTTCGCGATCGGGCAGGCGATTCGCCATGCGACGCCGCGCACGCTGACCGAGGGCGACGTGTCGCTCTATGCGGCGCTGTTCGGCTCGCGCTTCGCGCTGCAGTCCTCCGACGCCTTCGCGATGGGGGTGGGCTACCCGTGCGCGCCGGTCGACGACCTGCTGGTCTTCCACACCGTGTTCGGCAAGACCGTGCCGGACATCTCGCTGAACGCGGTGGCCAATCTCGGCTATGCCGGCTGCCGCTTCCTCGCCCCGGTCTATCCCGGCGACACGCTCAGCGCCGAATCGGAGGTGATCGGCCTGCGCGAGACCTCGAACCGGCAGTCGGGCGTCGTCTATGTGCGCTCGGGCGGGTTCAACCAGGAGGGCACGCAGGTGCTCGACTATGTGCGCTGGGTGATGGTGAGGAAGCGCGACGCCGACGCCGAGGTCGGCCCCGCGGTGGTGCCGGAGCTTCCGGCCGCGCTGGCGCCGTCCGAGCTCGGCGAGGCGGTGCCCGAGCTGATCACCGAGGCCTGGGACCCGGCGCTGGCCGGCAGCCCGTGGCGGTTCGACGATTATGCGATCGGCGAGAAGATCGACCATGCCGACGGCGTGACGGTCGAGGAAGCCGAGCACATGATCGCGACCCGCCTCTACCAGAACACCGCGAAGGTGCATTTCAACCAGTGGAGCGAGGGGCAGGGCCGGTTCGGCCGGCGGCTGATCTATGGCGGCCACGTCATCTCGCTGGCCCGCGCGCTGACCTTCAACGGGCTGGGCAACGCCTTCCACGTCGCCGGCATCAATGCGGGGCGGCACGTCGCGCCGCTGTTCGCCGGCGGCACGGTGTTCGCGTGGAGCGAGATCCTCGACAAGCAGGAACTGCCGGATCGTTCCGACGTCGGGGCGCTCCGGGTGCGCACCATCGCGACGAAGGACCGCCCCTGCGCCGATTTCCCGCTGAAGAACGGCGAGGATTACGACCCGGCCGTGCTGCTCGACCTCGACTACTGGGTGCTGATCGTGCGCTGACGCAGCGGCGAGGGGACGGGGAGCGGGATGTTGGTGCGCACGTCCGCGGGCAGGTAGCCCTCGGCAAAGGCCGAGATCGCCGGGGGCGGCGGAGGCGCGGCGGGCGGCGGCTCGGCCGCCGGGCCGGGCACGGCGAGGACCGGCGGCACCGCGCCGGGCGCCGCCAGCGCGGCCGGGCCGGTCGCGGCGGGCGTGCCGGCGGCGATGCGGCCCGGGCCGCCCGCGGGCGCGGTTCCCGGCGTGCCGTAGCGCTTGAAGAAGGTCCAGATCTCGTCCGGCGCGTCGAGCCCGCCGCGGCGCGGGCCCAGCACCAGCGAGGCCAGCGCGTCCATGGCGCCGGTGGTCTTGGCGGGCGGCTGGTGGCCGCCTTCGACCTCGTAATAGAGCACGGCGGAGCCGCGCGCGCAGTTCTCCCAACGCCAGATCTTCGTGTGGGGCGCGGTGGCGGTGGTGGAGGCGCCGCAGCCGTTGAGCCGGGCGAAGAAGGCGGCGCTGTCCTCCGCCGACATCAGCTCGGCCCCCGGGGTGGGGCGGCCGAACATCGGCACCACCGGATCATAGGTGCCGTTCATGATCAGCATGGGGATCGGCTGGCCGGGCTTGCAGGTCTCGGCGTAGCGCTGGGGCGCCGTCATCATCATCGTCGCATAGGCCTTGAACCGCCCGGGATAGCGGCAGGCGACGAAGGCGGTGAGGAAGGCGCCGTTGGAGAAGCCCATCAGATAGGCGCGGCCGGGATCGGCGACGCCCTCGCCGACGAGCTGGTCCAGCACGGCGAAGACGAAGGCGGCGTCGTCGCGCTTCTGGATGATCGGCATGATGCCGGCCACCGAGCCGCGCCCGTCGTTCCACAACAGGTTGATGCCCTTGGGATAGGCGACGGCGAAGCCCTCGCGGTCGGCGATGGCGTCGAGGTCGAGATAGGAGCGCAGCACGCTCGCCGGCTGCCAGGCGCCGTGCAGGGCGATGACCAGCGGCCACGGCCCGGTGGAGCCGTTCGCGGGTGTGTGGAGGATGTAGTCGCGCTTCAGGCCGCCGACCGACAGCGTGCGCTCCTGCGCGCCGGCCAGCGATACCGTCCCGGCCAGCGCCAGGAGGGCGAGCAGCAGGCACAGGAACGTTCGGGGTCCGCTGCCGTTCATGTCCTCAGCCGTCGCCGCTCGCCGCACTGGTAATGCCGCCCGCTTGAAACCGCGCAATCGGGCGGTACCAAGGCAAGGCTAGCGCCGGCGCGGCGGCATGGCGAGAGCCGGCGCGGCGGCGCATCCGGTTTGCGGCGCCCTGTGGCGGCGGGTCCGCAGCCTTGCGCGCGGTGCAGGGCGCCCCTGCCGCGGCGCGGGATGCACGGCGGCGCCGGGACGGATAGGCTGCGTGCCGGTTCCGTCGGCACCCTCGGGTTGCGACGCACAAAAATTGATAGGGATCTCCTTTGGAATGATTGCGATCTGCTATCGTTTCCGGTAGGCAAACCCCAGATCGTTGAGGACCTTCGCATGTCCGACATGCCCGGCGCGGCCAACCGCCCCCTTTCTCCGCACCTCCAGATCTATCGCCCGATGCTGACGATGATGATGTCCATCGTGCATCGCATCACGGGGGTGGCCCTCTATGTCGGCACGCTGCTGCTGGCGTGGTGGCTGGTGGCGGCGGCGACCTCGCCGGCGGCGTTCGCGACCGCCAATGCCGTGCTCGGCAGCCTGATCGGCAAGGTGGTGCTGTTCGGCTATTCCTGGGCGCTGATCCACCACATGCTCGGCGGCGTACGCCATTTCATCTGGGACACCGGCAACGGCTTCGGCCCGGAAGCCCGCGAACTGTTCGCCAAGGCCACGATCGGCGGTTCGATCGTGCTGACGATCCTTTTGTGGATCGTCGTCGTGCTGGTCCGCTGACGGAGATAATGAGCGATGGCCACCGACCAGGGTTCGATGCGCACCTCCCGCCGCCGTGTCGGCGGGCTCGGCTCCGCCCGTTCGGGCACCCAGCATTTCTGGCAGCAGCGCCTCACCGCGCTGGCCAACATCCCGCTGATTCTCGGCTTCCTCGTCGTCGTCGTCTCGCTGGCCGGCGCCAGCCACACCGAGGTGGTGACGACGCTGGGCCATCCCTGCATCGCCATCCTCACCTTGCTGATGCTGCTGTCCGCGCTGATCCACATGCGCCTCGGCCTGCAGGTGGTGATCGAGGACTACATCCATGAGGAGGGCGTGAAGGTGCTCGCCCTCATGGCCAACACCTTCTTCACGATCGCGGTGGGCGTCGCCTGCGCCTTCGCGGTCCTCAAGATCAGTTTCGGAGGCTGAGCCGATGGCCGGGTCCACCAACGGGAACGGGGCTTCCGCGGCGCGCGCCGGCGCGGCCTACCCGATCATCGACCACACCTATGACGTGGTGGTGGTCGGCGCCGGCGGGGCGGGGCTGCGCGCGGTGGTCGGCTGCTCGGAGGCGGGGCTGCGCACCGCCTGCGTCACCAAGGTGTTCCCGACCCGCTCGCACACGGTGGCCGCGCAGGGCGGCATCGCCGCCGCGCTCGGCAATATGAGCCCGGACGACTGGCGCTTCCACATGTACGACACCGTCAAGGGGTCGGACTGGCTGGGCGACCAGGACGCCATCGAATATCTGGTGCGCCACGCCCCCGCCGCCGTCTACGAGCTCGAGCACTGGGGCGTGCCGTTCTCGCGCACCGAGGCCGGCAAGATCTACCAGCGCCCGTTCGGCGGCATGACCACCGATTACGGCAAGGGCACCGCGCAGCGCACCTGCGCCGCCGCCGACCGCACCGGCCACGCCATCCTGCACACGCTCTACGGCGCGGCGCTGAAGCACGACGCCGAGTTCTACATCGAGTATTTCGCGCTCGACCTGATCATGGACGAGGAAGGGCGCTGCCGCGGCCTCGTCGCGCTGAAGATGGACGACGGCACGCTGCACCGCTTCCGGGCGCAGACGGTGATCCTCGCCACCGGCGGCTATGGCCGGGCCTATTTCTCCGCCACCTCGGCGCACACCTGCACGGGGGATGGGAATGCGATGGTTCTCCGCGCCGGCCTGCCGCTGCAGGACATGGAGTTCGTGCAGTTCCACCCCACCGGCATCTACGGATCGGGCTGCCTGATCACCGAGGGCGCCCGCGGCGAGGGCGGCTACCTCACCAATTCCGAGGGCGAGCGCTTCATGGAGCGCTATGCCCCCTCGGCCAAGGACCTCGCCTCCCGCGACGTCGTCTCGCGCTCCATGACCATGGAGATCCGCGAGGGCCGCGGCGTCGGCAAGAACAAGGACCACATCTTCCTGCACCTCGACCATCTCGACCCGGCGATCCTCGCCGAGCGCCTGCCGGGCATCTCGGAGAGCGCGCGCATCTTCGCGGGCGTCGACGTGACCAAGGAGCCGATCCCGGTGCTGCCGACCGTGCACTACAATATGGGCGGCATCCCGACCAACTTCCACGGCGAGGTGGTGACCCGCAAGGACGGCAACCCCGACCATGTGGTGCCCGGCCTGATGGCGGTGGGCGAATGCGCCTGCGTGTCGATCCACGGCGCCAACCGGCTCGGCTCCAACTCGCTGACCGACCTCGTGGTGTTCGGCCGCGCGGCGGCGCTGCGCTGCGCCGAACTGCTGACCCCCGGCGACAAGCAGCGCGAACTGCCGGCGGATTCGGCCGAGCTGGCGCTGTCCCGCCTCGACCGCTTCCGCAACGCCGCCGGCGGGACGCCGACCGCCGAGCTGCGGCTGTCGATGCAGAAGGTCATGCAGAACAACTGCGCCGTCTACCGCACCGGCGAGGTTTTGGAAGAGGGCCGCAAGCTGATCGCCGACGTGTTCGCCGGCACCGACGACATCCGCGTCACCGACCGCTCGCTGGTGTGGAACTCGGACCTGATCGAGACGCTGGAATACGACAATCTGATCTGCCTCGCCGCCGTCACCATGGAAGGCGCGGCCGCCCGCACGGAGAGCCGCGGCGCCCATGCGCGCGAGGACTATCCCGAGCGCGACGACCACAACTGGATGAAGCACACGCTGGCCTTCGTCGATTTCGACACCCGCGCGGTGCGGCTCGACGACCGCCCGGTGCACACCTACACGATGAGCAACGACATCCAGTACATCGAACCGCGCAAGCGGGTGTATTGAGCCCTTCCGTCCGCTCGCGGCCCGGCCGCGCAGGGAAACGTCGCCATGGTCCAGCTTACCCTTCCCAAGAACTCGCAGATCCAGGGCGGCACGGTGTGGCCGAAGCCCGCCGGCGCGAGCCGGGTGACCGAGTACAAGATCTACCGCTGGAACCCGGACGACGGGAAGAACCCGGCGGTCGACACCTATTATGTCGACCGCGACGATTGCGGGCCGATGGTGCTCGACGGGCTCATCTACATCAAGAACACCATCGACCCGACGCTGACCTTCCGCCGCTCCTGCCGCGAGGGCATCTGCGGCTCCTGCGCGATGAACATCGACGGCACCAACACGCTCGCCTGCCTCAAGAGCATGGACGAAGTGTCGGGCGGTGTGGTGAAGATCTACCCGCTGCCGCACATGCCGGTGGTGAAGGACCTCGTGCCGGACCTCACCCAGTTCTACGCCCAGCACGCCTCGGTGGAGCCGTGGCTGCACACGCAGACGCCGGAGCCGGAGAAGGAATGGCCGCAGTCGCGCGCCGACCGCGAGAAGCTCGACGGGCTCTACGAGTGCATCCTGTGCGCCTGCTGCTCGACCTCCTGCCCGAGCTACTGGTGGAACGGCGACCGCTATCTCGGTCCCGCCGTGCTGCTGCAGGCCTATCGCTGGCTGATCGACAGCCGCGACGAGGCCACCGGCGAGCGGCTCGACAATCTGGAAGACCCGTTCCGGCTCTATCGCTGCCACACCATCATGAACTGCTCAAAGGCCTGCCCGAAGGGGCTGAACCCGGCGAAGGCGATCGCCGAGATCAAGAAGATGATGGTGGCGCGCCAGTTCTGAGGCGGTACAAGAGGCGGGCGATGAGCGACGCCCGCCCCGCCTTCCGCTTCGCGCCCAGCCCGAATGGCCGGCTTCATCTCGGCCACGCCCGTTCAGCCCTGCTGAACGAGGCCATGGCGCGCGCGCGCGGCGGACGCTTCCTGCTGCGCATCGAGGATATCGATCCCACCCGCTGCCGGCCCGAGTTCGAGGCGGCCATCTATGAGGATCTCGCCTGGCTGGGGCTCCACTGGGAGCGGCCGGTGCGGCGCCAGTCCGAGCATATGGCCGATTATGCCGCTGCGCTCGACCGGCTGGAGGCGCTGGACCTCGTCTATCCGAGCTTCGAGACCCGCGCCGAGATCGCCCGCGCGGTGGCGGCGCGCCCCGATTGGCCCGCCGACCCGGATGGCGCGCCGTTGTTTCCCTTTCCCCGCGATTCGATGAGCGCCGCCGAGCGGGCGCGTCGCCGCGCCGCGGGCGAACCGCACGCGCTGCGGCTCGACATGGCGAAGGCCGTGGCGCTCGCCGGGCACGGGCTCTGCTGGCGCGAGGGCGGGGCGTTGGCCGATCGGGGCGACTGGGCCGGGCCGATGGCCGGCGCCATCCCGGCGGAGGCGCGCGCCGCCGTCGCCGATCCCGACGGCTCCGCCGATCCAGCCGGTTTCGCCACGATCGCGGCCGATCCGGCCAAGTTCGTCACCGTCGCGGCCGATCCGGCCGAATTCGTCACCGTCGCGGCCGATCCGGCCGCGTGGGGCGACGTGGTGCTGGCGCGCAAGGAGGTGCCGACCAGCTATCACCTCTCCGTCGTGGTCGACGACGCGCTGCAGGGCGTCACCCATGTCGTGCGCGGGCGCGACCTCTATTTTGCCACCGCCATCCATCGCCTGCTGCAGCACCTGCTCGGCCTGCCCGCCCCGAGCTACGCCCATCACGGGCTGGTACTGGATGGCGAAGGGCGCAAGCTCTCGAAGAGCCTGCGCTCCACGGGGATCGCGGATCTGAGGGCCGCCGGCGCAACGCCGCAGGAGGTGCGGGCGCGGGCGTTAAGATAGGGGAAGGAACGCGGCGACTAACCTAGCCGGGGGACCACGTCGGGTCGCATCAGCGTGACCCGCTTAACACGATCGAGCGCCACCTCATATTCGAGATGAGTCGTGTAGTCGCTTCCTTCGAACCGGTCCCATGCGCCCAGAAGCCCCAGCATCGAATCATGGCGGCCGCCCCCGCTTCGCGACGGCGGCCCGAAGTGACCGAGAACCCGGGAGCGGCCCCAGTGAAAGAGATGATCGAGTGGCAGGCCGTCGGAGGCGGCTCGATTGCCAGTCTCAATGAATATGGTGGTGATCGTCTCATCGGCATCGCAGACGACCGACACGCCTTGCCCGACGAAAACGTAATCCACGCAAGGCGGCGCGCAAGCGTCGTCCGTCGACCTCACGATTTCCCAGGTATCGAAGGGCTTTTGCCGGAGAAGGGTCCAGATCGGCTCACCCAGGAAAGCGCTGAGTTTCATTCCCTTGCGCCTTGCGTGTCGATGCGGCCTAGCCGAGCCTACCCCACCCGCAGCACCATGAATCACACCGTCACGGTGAACAGGCTCACCACGGTCGAGAGCGAGACGGCGCTGGCGGTGGCGGCGGGCGCCGCCTATGCGCTGCGCCTCGATATGGACGCGGCGCTGGCGGCGGGGCTCGCCGCGGGCGGCGGCACGCTGGCGTGGGACGAGAAGGGCGTGCCGGTGCCGGCCGACCCTGCTGCCTGGGGCGACGTGGTGATCGCGCGCAAGGACACCCCCACCAGCTATCACCTCGCGGTGGTGGTGGACGATGCGTTGCAGGGCGTCAGCGACGTGGTGCGCGGGCAGGACCTTTACGCCGCAACCTCCGTGCACCGGCTGCTTCAGGTCCTGCTGGGCCTTCCCACGCCGCGCTATCACCACCACGCATTGCTGCGCGGCGGCGACGGGCGGAAACTGTCCAAGTCGCTGGGGTCGGTGAGCCTGCGCGACCTTCGCGCCGCCGGGGCGAGTGCCGGCGACATCGCGCGCCTGGCTTTCTCGGATAGCCGGGAACGCGTTGGCACGCCGGAAACCTAGAATCCTATCGCCCTGCGGCTTCGGCTTGAGTTTACCCGCGAATTGAGAAAGCTTGAGGTTACGGCCCCTATGTTCCGTAACGGTATTCGGCGGGCGGCGCGACGAGAGGATGTAATGGTGGCTTCGACGGTACGCTCAGTAACATATAACCTGCTGCGAGAGCTTGGCCTGACGACGTTCTTCGGCAATCCGGGCTCGACCGAGGAGACCTTCCTCAAGGAATTCCCTTCGGACTTCACCTATCATCTGGCACTTCAGGAAGCCTCGGCGATTGCGATGGCGGACGGCTATGCGCAGGCGACCGGCAAACCCGCCATCGTAAATGTGCATACCGCCGCCGGTCTCGGAAATGCGATGGGCAATCTGATCACGGCCAGCCTCAACAAGACGCCTCTGATCGTCACTGCCGGCCAGCAAACCCGCGACATGCTGCTGATGGAGCCGTGGCTGACGAATGTCGATTCCACCATGCTCCCGCGCCCCTGGGTGAAGTGGGCCTATGAGCCGGCCCGCGCCGAGGATGTGCCGGCCGCCTTCATGCGGGCCTACGCCACCGCGCTGCAGGCCCCGCAGGGGCCGGTCTTCCTCTCGCTGCCGCTCGACGACTGGGATAAGCCGTTCTCGACCCCCGCCGTGGTGCGCACGGTGAGCCGGCGGGTGGCGCCGGACCCCGAGCGGATGAAGGAGTTCGCCACTATCCTGTCGGCCGCCGCGAATCCGGCCCTGATCTTCGGGGCCGCCATCGACAGGGGCGCCGGTTGGGCCGATGCGGTCGCTCTCGCCGAAAAGCTCGACGCCACTGTCTGGGCCGCGCCGGCCAGCGAGCGATGCCCTTTTCCCGAGGACCATCCGCTCTATGCCGGCGGTCTGCCCTTCGCCATCGCCCCGCTCTGCAAGAAGCTGGAGGGGCATGACGTCGCCATCGTCATCGGCGCGCCGGTGTTCCGCTATTACCCCTATGTCGCGGGCGACTATCTGCCGACGGGCATGAAGCTGCTGCATATCAGCGATGACCCGGCAGAGACCTCGCGCGCGCCGGTGGGCGACAGCCTCGTCGCTGATGCCGTGCTCGCGACCAAGGCGCTGGTCGATCTGGTGACGGCCCGCGCGGCGGGCGGGGACAAACCCAGGCAGCCGCATCGTATGGCGCCGCATCCGGCGCCGGAGGTCGAGGTATCGGCGAGCGGCGTTCCGACCGCCGCCGAGGTTTTCGCGGCTCTGGCCGAGGTGCGGCTGCCGCACACGGTGTTGGTGGAGGAATCGCCCTCCAACCTCGCCGACCTGCACACGCATTGGCCGATCACGGAGCCGGCGACCTTCTTCACCTTCGCCAGCGGCGGCCTCGGCTGGAATCTTCCGGCCTCGGTCGGTATCGCCCTCGGGGAGCGCGACACCGGCCGGAAGCGTCCCGTGATGCTGATTATCGGCGACGGCTCGTTCCAGTATTCGGTGCAGAGCATCTGGACTGCCGCGCAGAACAAGCTGCCGCTGGTGATGCTTGTGCTGCGAAATGGCGAGTACGGCATCCTCAAATCATTCGCCGTGCTGGAGGAGACGCCTGGCGTGCCCGGCCTCGACATTCCCGGCATCGATATCGTCAGCCTTGCCAAGGGATATGGCTGCGCTTCCGAGCGGATCGCCGACCTCCATACGCTGAAGACGAAGGTGGCCGCGGCATTCGAGGCAGACGGCCCGACCATCATCGAGGTCCCGATCGATCCTGCGATTCCACCGCTGATCTGATGCAGGGCTCCGCGCTGAGCCCGGTTCAACTCACCCCGAGGATGAGGAACCACACCGTCACGGTGAACAGGCTCACCACGGTCGAGAGCGAGACGGCGCTGGCGGTGGCGGCGACGCCGGCCTTGTGGCGCTGGGCGAGGAGATAGGCGTTGACGCCGCAGGGCATCGCGGCGAAGGCGACCGCCACCTGGCCCCACACCTTCGGCATCGGCAGCACCTGCACCAGCAGGAACACCAGCGCGGGGTGGATGCAGAGCTTCAGCCCGGCCAGCATCGCGGAGGGGGCGAAGTCGCCGCGGATTGGGTAGCGGTGCAGCGCGAGGCCGAGCGAGACCAGCGCGCAGGGCGAGGCGGCGGCGGCGAGCAGGTCCAGCGTCTGCTTCGGCACCCCCGAGGGCACGAAGCCGACGATCTTGGCCAGCGCGCCGGCGTAGATGCCGATCAGGATCGGGTTGAAGGCGAGGGCGCGGCCGAGCTTCAGCAAGGCGGGGCCGGACAGGCCGCGCCCGACGCCCTCGGCCAGCAGGGTCGCCACCAGCATCATCACCGGCAGGTGGATGGCGATGAGCAGGAACAGCGGCACCGCGCCCTCCGGCCCGAACGCCTTCAGGATCAGCGGCACGCCCATGAACACGGTGTTGGCCTGGCCGGCGCAGAAGCCGAACACCACCGCCTCGGCATGGCTGCGCCCGAACAGCCGGCGCGCGGCGAACATCGAGATGGCGAAGACGCCGAAGGCGCCGGCGAAATAGGCGATCCAGTAGCCCCAGGGCTGGCCGGTGGCGGGAACGGCGACCTCGGTCAGCGTCTTGAATATCAGCACCGGCACGGCGAGGCCGAAGACGAATTCGGACAGCCCGTCCGCCGCGCGCTCGCCGAGCAGCCCGGTGCGGCTCGCGCCGTAGCCGACGCCGATCAGCGCGAAGACCGGGGCGACGATGAGCGCGATGACGCTGAACTGTTCGAGCACGGCGGGGCCTCAGGCGGCGAGGTCGGCGGGCGCCTCGCCGGCGGCGGGTGCGAGCAGGCGCGCGCGATGCACCGGCACCATCGCCTCGATGCGCGCCCGCAGCCGCTCGGCGACGGCGGCCGGCGCGTCGAAGACGATCTCCGCGTGGAGGGTCGCGGCCGGCGTGTCGAGGCGCAGCGCGGCGGGCATCACGTCGTAGATGGCGAAGGGCTCCAGCAGCCGGAGCAGGACGTTGGGATCGGCAGCCGCCTCCACCAGCAGGCGGTGGCGCTCGCGATCGGGCGCCGGCGCCTGCCGCGATCCCGCCCGGGCAGGTTCACCGGCGGCGGGGCCGGCCGCAGCAACGGACGAGGTGACAGGAGACGACGTCGGAAGCGAAGACGTGACAAAAGAAGACGTGACAAGCGAAGACGTGGCGAAGCCGGGTGCGGCGGTCATGGCGCGAAATCCGTGGAAAGGACGGGCAGGGCAGGCGGCGTCAGTCGTCCCGGCCGAGGTGATCGGCCGGGCCGCGAATTCGCCGTGCCAGCGGGGCGCAGACGCCCCTCATCCGGAATTCCGCGTGCATCATGGGAGGCGCAAGCTAGGCCGGGTTCCGAACCCCGTCAATCCGACGCGCGAATCGCCCGCGGAAGGTGTCCCGGAACCGCACCAAGCGGTTGACGCATCGGAGCTTCGGCGGCACGCTGGCCTGCCCTTTTCAAGGCCAACGACAACGCACCACGCCTATGTCCGCCATCCAATCGATCAGGGGTTTGTCATGAATCTGCGCTTCAGCGGTGTGCTGCTGATGTCCGCTCTGCTTTTGTCGGCCTGCGGCGAGCCGACGCCCGGGCCGCAGGGTCCCGCCGGCCCGGCCGGCGCGGCCGGCCCCGCGGGCCCGGCGGGTCCTGCCGGCGCGGTCGGGCCTGCCGGTCCCGCCGGCCCGCCCGGTCCTGCGGGCGTCGCCGGTCCCGTCGGTCCGGCCGGCCCCGCGGGTCCTGCCGGTCCGGCCGGCACTGCGGGCCCCGCGGGCATGGCCGGCCCGGCCGGTCCCGCCGGCGCGGCGGGCGCGCCCGGTTCCGAGGTGCCCGGCGTGGTGCGCGTCGTGATCCGCAACGAGTGCTTCTCGCCGGCCGGCTGCGAGCACAGCTGCGCCGAGGACGAGGTAATGGTGAACGCCTATATCGGTGACGCCGAGGGCGGCGAGGTGAAGCCGGTGAGCGTGCGCGCGGCGAACTTCAAGCCGAAGGGCTCGCAGGCCGCCATGGTGCTGCTCTGCACCCGCAAGCCCTGAGGCGGGATTCCCGCCAGGCTTCCTCCGGCGGAGACCGGCTCCGCCGGAGGGTTCTATCTCTCCGCACGCCTCGGTCCCGGATCGGCGGCGCACCTTCCGGCGGGGGCAGCTCAGCCTTCGCCCCGCGGTCCGGAGGCCGGCGATGACACGCGTGAGCGTCTCGTTCCGCGGGGTTCCCGATAGCGGCGCCGCTCTCGGCCGGGCGGGCATGCACAGCGTCGTGGTCGACCGGCCCGAGGGGAGGGCCGGCGGCACCGGGCTCGGCTTCAATGGCGGGCAGCTGCTGGCGCTCGCCATCGGCGGGTGCCTGTGCAACGACCTGCATTACGTCGCGCACGCCATGGGTATCACGCTGACATCCCTTGCCGTCGAGGTGAGCGTCGAGTTTGACGGTGAGCCGCTGCTGGCCCGCGGCGCCGAGGCTGCGATCGCGGTGACCAGCGCCGATCCGGCCGATGATCTCGACGACCTCGTCGCGCGGGTGCGGGCGGATTCCACCGTCGCGAACTCGCTGGCGCGCGGCGTGCCCGTCACCGTCGCCCGACCGGCTGGCTAGAGCACGCGCCGATCGGCTTGCGCCGCAAGCCGATCGGCTCACGCGTTCTCTATCAATGGATTAGAGGGCGATTTGCCGATCAGATTGATTCAATCTGATCGGATCGCACTCTAGCCCACCGCCTCCGGCTCGCTCGCCCGATCCACGATGGCGACGATGTCGGCCATGATGCGGTTCAGCTCGAAATCCTTCGGCGTGTAGACGGCGGTGACGCCGTAGTCCTTCAGCGCGGCGGCGTCCTCCGGCGGGATGATGCCGCCGACGATCACCGGCACATGGCCGAGCCCTGTCGCGCGCAGGAGATCGAGCGTCTCGCACACGAGCGGCACATGCGAGCCGGAGAGGATGGAGAGGCCGACGACATGGGCGCCGTCGCGCGCCGCCGCCTCGACAATCTCCGCCGGGGTGAGGCGGATGCCCTCATAGGTCACGTCCATGCCAGCGTCGCGGGCGCGCACGGCGATCTGCTCGGCGCCGTTGGAATGGCCGTCGAGGCCGGGCTTGCCGACGACGAATTTCAGCCGCCGCCCCAGCCGGCCTGACACCGCCTGCACATGCGCGCGCACCTCGTCGAGGTCGCCGGGCTGCTGGCGGGCGGTCGAGGCGACGCCGGTCGGGGCGCGGTATTCGCCGAAGCGGGCGCGCAGGGCCGAGCCCCATTCGCCAGTGGTGACGCCGGCTTTCGCGCAGGCGATCGAGGCCGGCATGATGTTGAGGCCCTCCTTCGCGGCGCGGGCGAGGTCGGCCAGAGCCGCCGCCACCGCCGTGCCGTCGCGCGCCGCGCGCCAGGCGTTGAGCCGGGCGATCTGCTCGCCCTCGACTTCGGGCGCGACGGTGAGGATGGCGCCCTCGCCGGTGGTGAGCGGGGAGGGCTCGGTATCGGTCCAGCGGTTGACGCCGACCACCACCTGCTCGCCGCGTTCGATCGCCTCCAGCCGGGCGGTGTTCGATTCGACCAGCTGGCGCTTCATGTAGGCGCTCTCGATCGCCGCGACGGCCCCGCCCATGGCGAGGATGGCGTCGACCTCGGCCTTCGCGGCCGCCTTCAGCTCGGCGACCTTGGCGGCGATCTCGGCGGAGCCCTCGAAGATGTCGCCATAGTCGAGCAAGTCGGTCTCATAGGCCAGCACCTGCTGCATGCGCAGCGACCATTGCTGGTCGAAGGAGCGCGGCAGGCCGAGCGCCTCGTTCCAGGCGGGAAGCTGCACGGCGCGGGCGCGGGCGTTCTTCGACAGCGTCACCGCCAGCATCTCGATCAGGATGCGGTAGACGTTGTTCTCCGGCTGCTGCTCGGTAAGGCCGAGCGAATTCACCTGCACGCCGTAGCGGAACAGCTTCTGCTTGGGGTCGGTGATGCCATAGCGCTGCGTGCAGATCTCGTCCCACAGCTCCACGAAGGCGCGCATCTTGCACATCTCGGTGACGAAGCGCAGGCCCGCATTGACGAAGAAGGAGATGCGCCCGACCACCTCGCCGAAGGTCGCCGCGTCGGTCTCCCCGCTCGCCTTGACGCCGTCGAGGATGGCGATGGCGTTGGCGAGCGCGAAGGCGAGCTCCTGCACCGGCGTCGCCCCGGCCTCCTGCAGGTGGTAGGAGCACACGTTCATCGGGTTCCATTTCGGCAGCTCGCGGGTCGTGAACAGGATCACGTCGCGGGTCAGCCGCATGGAGGGCGCGGGCGGGAACACATAGGTGCCGCGCGAGAGATATTCTTTCAGGATGTCGTTCTGGGTGGTGCCGGTGAGCGCGGCGCGGTCGGCGCCCTGCTCGTCGGCGACCGCGATGTACAGCGCCAGCAGCCAGGGGGCGGTGGCGTTGATGGTCATCGAGGTGTTCATCTTCGCCAGCGGAATCTCGCTGAACAGCGTGCGCATGTCGCCGAGATGCGAGATCGGCACGCCGACCTTGCCGACCTCACCGCGGGCGAGGAGGTGGTCGCTGTCGTAGCCGGTCTGGGTCGGCAGGTCGAAGGCGACGGAGAGGCCGGTCTGGCCCTTGGCGAGGTTGGATCGGTAGAGCTCGTTCGACTTCGCCGCGGTGGAATGTCCGGCATAGGTGCGGAACAGCCAGGGCTTGTCGCGCGGGGGCCTGCCGTGGTTGCCGGACGGGCCGGGGGCGATGGCGCGGGCCGCTGCCTCGCGGGTCGTGGTGTCGGCCATGGTCGTCCTCCGGCGCATGCTGTCGCGGCGGGATTGTCTCTCCCGTTCGGAGGCGATTGTTTCTCACCTCGTTTCGCGGTGCAATAAGCCCTTCGCCCGAGTGGGGTGCCGCCGTCCGCCCTTCCGACGAAAGGACGAGAGGCCGGCGGCGCTGGGCTCTCGCTTCCGAGTGGGGCTTTGTTATGCTGCGCTGCCAGAAACCGCGCCGAACGCGGTCCACCGCAGCCAACGGTCGTTCAGGGAGTACGCGACATGGCCGAGCCAGCGACGATCAGCACGGGGACGGGTCCGGTCCTCAAGGATCTCTACGATATCGGCGAAATCCCCCCGCTCGGCCATGTGCCGGCGAAGATGCACGCCTGGACCATCCGCCGCGAACGGCACGGGCCGCCGGAGGAGAGCTTCAAGCTCGAGGTGGTGCCGACCTGGGAGCTCGGCGAGAACGACGTGCTGGTGCTCGTGATGGCCGCGGGCGTGAACTACAACGGTATCTGGGCCGGCCTCGGCCAGCCGATCTCGCCCTTCGACGTGCACAAGGCGCCGTTCCATGTCGCCGGTTCGGATGCCTCCGGCATCGTCTGGGCGGTGGGCACCAAGGTGAAGCGCTGGAAGGTCGGCGACGAGGTGGTGGTCCACTGCAATCAGGACGACGGGGACGACGAGGAGTGCAACGGCGGCGACCCGATGTTCTCCTCCTCCCAGCGGATCTGGGGCTACGAGACGCCGGACGGTTCCTTCGCCCAGTTCTGCCGGGTGCAGGCGCGCCAGCTGATGCCGCGCCCGCGCCATCTCACCTGGGAGGAGAGCGCCTGCTACACGCTGACGCTGGCCACCGCCTACCGCATGCTGTTCGGCCACGCCCCGCACGGGGTGAAGCCGGGCGACCATGTGCTGGTGTGGGGCGCCTCGGGCGGGCTCGGCGTGTTCGGCATCCAGCTGGTGGCAGCTTCGGGCGCGCACGCCATCGGCGTGATCTCCGACGAGACCAAGCGCGACTACGTGCTCTCGCTGGGCGCCAAGGGCGTGATCAACCGCAAGGATTTCGACTGCTGGGGCCAGATGCCCACGGTCAACTCGCCGGAATACGTCGCCTGGACCAAGGAGGCGCGCAAGTTCGGCAAGGCGATCTGGGACATCACCGGCAAGCGCGACGTCGACATCGTGTTCGAACATCCCGGCGAGCAGACCTTCCCGGTCTCGTGCCTCGTCGCCAAGCGCGGCGGCATGGTGGTGTTCTGCGCCGGCACCACCGGCTTCAACATCACCTTCGACGCCCGCTATGTGTGGATGCGGCAGAAGCGCATCCAGGGCTCGCATTTCGCCCATCTGAAGCAGGCGAGCGCGGCGAACCAGTTCATCATCGACCGCCGCGTCGACCCCTGCATGTCGGAAGTGTTCCCCTGGGCCCGCATCCCGGTGGCGCACACCAAGATGTGGAAGAACCAGCACGCGCCCGGCAATATGGCGGTGCTGGTGAACGCCCCGCGCTCGGGGCTGCGCACGCTCGAGGACGTGATCGAGGCGGGGACGGGCGGCTGACCCGGACCGGCGGAGGCCGGCTCACAGGAAGCTCTGCGGGTCGATGTCGATCTCGACGCGCAGATCGCCCTTCGGCTTCGGCGCCGCCGCCATCCAGGCGCGGACATAGGCGGAAAGGTCGAAGCCGCGGGCCGAGCGGGCCAGCAGGCGGAAGCGGTGGCGCCCGCGCACCAAGGCGAGCGGCGCCTCGGCCGGGCCGAGCACGCGCACGTCATCAACGCGAGGGGAACAGGCGGCGAGCGCGCGGGCATAAGCCTGCGCGGCATGGGCGTCGGCGGCGGAGACGATGAGCGCGGCGAAGCGGGCGAAGGGCGGCAGCGCCGCCGCCTCGCGGGTGGCGATCTCGGTGTCGTAGAAGGCGTCGCGGTCGCCGGCCATCAGCGCCTGCATCACCGGGTGCTCGGGCATGTAGGTCTGCAGGAAGGCGCGGCCTTCGACAGCGGCGCGCCCGGCGCGGCCCGCCACCTGGTGCAGCAGCTGGAAGGTGCGCTCGGCCGCGCGGGGATCGCCATGGCCGAGGCCGACATCGGCATCGATGACGCCGACCAGCGCGAGGCCGGGGAAATTGTGGCCCTTGGCGACGAGCTGGGTGCCGATCACCACGTCGATCTCGCCGCGCGCCACCGCCTCCAGCTCCAGCCGCAGCCGCTCGACGCCGCCGGTGAGGTCGCTCGACAGCACCTGCGTGCGCGCCTGCGGCATCAGTTGCGCGACCTCCTCCTGCAGGCGCTCGACGCCGGGGCCGCAGGGAATCATCGTGTCCGGCTCGTGGCAGGCGGGGCAGCTTGGGGGCACCGGGCTGACATAGCCGCACTGGTGGCATTCGAGCCGCCGCCGAAAGCGATGCTCGACCAGCCATGAGGAACAGGACGGGCAGCGCATGCGGTGGCCGCAGGCACGGCACAGCGTCAGCGGGGCGTAGCCGCGCCGGTTGAGGAACAAGAGCGCCTGGCCGCCGGCCTCCACCGTCTTCTGCATTTCCGTGGCGAGGCGCGGGGCGATCCAGCGCCCGCGCGGCGGGCCTTCGCGGCGCAGGTCGATCGGCTCCAGACGCGGCACGCGGTTGCCGGAGAAGCGCTCGGGCAGGGTGAGCCGGGCGTAGCGCCCGCGCCTCGCATTCACCTCGGTCTCGATCGAGGGCGTGGCGGAAGCGAGCACGACGGGGGCGCCGTTGAGGCGGGCGCGCACCACGGCCATGTCGCGGGCGTGGTAGCGGATCCCGTCCTCCTGCTTGTAGGCGGGGTCGTGCTCCTCGTCGACGATGATCAGGCCGAGGTCGCGGAACGGCAGGAACAGCGCCGAACGGGCGCCGGCGACGACGCTCACCTCGCCGTTCGCCACCCCCTGGAAGACGCGGGCGCGGCGCTTCGAGCCGACCGCCGAGTGCCATTCGGCGGGGCGGACGCCGAAGCGCGACGCGAAACGGTCGAGGAACGCTTTCGTCAGCGCGATTTCCGGCATCAGGATCAGCACCTGCCGCCCCGCTTTCAGCGCCGCCGCCACGGCCTCGAAATAGGTCTCGGTCTTGCCGGAGCCGGTGACGCCGTCGAGGAGATGGACGCGGAAGGCGCGCGCCTCGACGGCCGCGACCAGCGTGTCGGCCGCGGCCCGCTGGGCAGGGCTGAGATCGGGCGCGGCGTGATCGGGATCGGGCGTCTCCGCCGCCGGCTCGGGCGGCAGCACCACGGTTTCCAGCACGCCCTCGTCGACGAGCCCGTCGACGACCGATGTGGAGACGCCGGCCTCGCGCGCCGCCTCGGCCTTGGAACGCAGCAGGCCGTCGGCGAGCGCCGCGATCAGCCGGGTGCGGGCGGCGCTCTGCCGGGCGGGGCGGGTGTCGCCCAGCCGCACGCCGGTGCGCTCGCGCTGGACGCCGGCGCTCTCGTCGTGGCGCAGCGCGAGGCGCAGCACCATGCCGGGCGGGGCGACCGTGTAGTCGGCGATCCAGGCGATCAGCTCGACGAGTTCGGGCCGCAGCGGCGGCACGGCGAGCTTCTTCGCGACGGGTTTGAGCTTGGCCGGATCGACCGGCTTTACGGTGTCCGCGCGCGGCCAGACGCAGCCGAGGATGAGGCGCTTGCCCAGCGGCACGGCCACGATGTCGCCCGGCGCCAGCGCCATGCCCGCCGGCACCAGATAGGAATAGGCCGCGCCGAGCCCGAGCGGCAGCAGCACGTCGACGGTCTGCGGAGCGGGGGGCGGGCTCGTCGGCGGCAGGGTCATGACGTCCGGTTCGTGTGGCACGGCGGAATCGGGTCGGCGGCGCGTTTCCGGCGCACTTCATAGCGCCATCGCGGCGACAGCGTCATCCCGGCCGCAGCGCCGGGATCGGTTGGCGGCACGGGCGGTACTTTCGGCGGACGATCCCGGATCGGCCGTTTCGTCCGTCCGGGACGACGGCAGGCGAGGCCCGGGGGTATGTGCGTGCTTCGAGGCCCCGCTTTGCGGCGCACCTCGGCATGACGGCCGTTTGTCAAAGGAACGGGTCGCGTGATCCCGAGGTGGCCGATTGCTGCTTGGCCAAAGTTAAGAATCAGTCGCCAGAATGCGCCGGAGAACGGAGGTGCGCCATGGCCAGCAGCGATGTCGAGAAGGCCGCGCGGGCGGAGGCGGGGCTGATGGCGGGCGCCTCGCCCGAGGTGGCCGCGGCGGCGCGGGGCTGGCTCGACCGGCTCGCCCATGAGCGCCGGCTCTCGCCAAAGACCCGCGAGGCCTATGCGCGCGACCTCGCCAGCTTCCTCGGCCTGCTGGCGCGTCATCTCGGCGGGCGGCCGGGGCTGGCGGAACTCGGCGCGCTCGCCCCGCGCGACGTCCGCGCGGTGATCGCGGCGCGGCGGGCGGACGGGATCGAGCCGCGCACGCTGGTGCGCTTCCTTGCCGCCGCCCGTTCCTTCGCCCGGCATCTGCAGCGCGAGGGGCTCGGCAAGGTCGGCGCGCTGGCGGCGGTGCGGGCGCCCAAGCTGGCGAAGACGCTGCCGCGGCCGCTGGCGGTGCACGACGCCAAGGCGCTCGCCGACCCCGCGACCCGGGCGGGCGAGGACCGCGAGCCCTGGGTGCTGGCGCGCGACGCGGCGGTGATCGCGCTGCTCTACGGCTCGGGGCTGCGTATTTCCGAGGCGCTGGGGCTGACGGCCGGCATGGCGCCGCCTGAAGCGACCGGCGGGAGCGTCACCGTCACCGGCAAGGGCGGCAAGACGCGCATGGTGCCGGTGCTGGCGCAGGTCGCGGCGCTGGTCGGCGATTATGTCCGGCTGTGCCCCTATGAGCTGCCCGCCGACGGGCCGCTGTTCCGCGGGGCCAAGGGCGGGCCGCTCTCGCCGCGCATCGTCCAGCTCGCGGTGGAGCGGATGCGCGGGGCGCTGGGGCTGCCGGACAGCGCCACGCCGCACGCGCTGCGCCATTCCTTCGCGACGCACCTGCTGGCGCGCGGGGGCGACCTGCGCTCGATCCAGGAACTGCTCGGCCACGCCTCGCTGTCCACCACGCAGATCTACGCGGCGGTCGATGCCGCCGCGCTGATGCAGGCGTGGCGCTCCGCGCATCCGCGCGCCAAGGTGCCCGGATAGGCGCCGCCGCGCACGAATGCGTGAGGCGTGCGGCCGATGCCCCATCATAGGGCGGTTTGCCGGCGGAACGGGCTTTCCATCTCGCGACGGGGGCGTAGGCTTGCCCCATCGTCAGCTGATGAGGAGACCCGTGCCCATGAAACGTCTCGTGACTGCCCTGTGCGCCCTCTCCATGACCGCTGCCGTTGCCGGCACGGCCCTTGCGGACTGCAACCCCGGCCACGCCTCGGCGAAGCCGCCGGTGACCGACAGCAAGGGAAGCTGAGCAGCAGGAGCGCGATCCGATCGGGCGGACCAACCCGATCGGTCGATTGCCCTCCCCGCGATCTCGTGAGCGCGCGCGCCGAAGGCCCCGGGTGCCGACCGTCGCCCGGGGCCTTTGTGCGTCCGGGTCCCGAAGGCGTGGCTCAGAACACGTAGACGGCGGCGATGAAGCCGCCCACCACCAGCACCGCGAAGGCCGCGGTGACGAGGCCGAGGCGGCGCTCGATGAATTCGCGGGCCGGCGGGCCGATCCAGTAGAGCAGCCCGGCGACGAGGAAGAAGCGCAGGCCGCGGGTGATGACCGACAGCACCACGAACCAGAACAGGCTGTAATGGGCGAAGCCCGAGGCGATGGTGACGACCTTGTAGGGGATCGGCGTCAGGCCCTTGATCAGGATGATCCAGTGCCCGTAGTGCTGGTAGGCGGCCGTAAACGCCTCCATCCGGTCGCCATAGCCGTAGAGCCGGATCAGGAACAGGCCGAGCGTGTCGTAGAGCAGCGCGCCGATGGCATAGCCGAACAGGCCGCCGATCACCGAGGCGAGGGTGCAGATGCCGGCGTAGAACCAGGCGCGCTCCGGCCGCGCGACACACATCGGCACCAGCATCACGTCCGGGGGCACCGGGAAGAACGAGCTTTCCGCGAAGGAGACGGCGGACAGCGCCCAGGGCGCGGAGGGGCGCTCGGCGAGGTTGATCACCCAGTCGTACAGGCGGCGCAGCATGGAAACTCCGGCAGGATGGGGTCGTGGCGCCAGGGCGCGTGCGAGGGGGCCGAGGAGGACGCCCCGGCTTTAGAAGCAAAGGCGGGGCAGGAACAGGGCCGATCGCGGAGGCAAATCGGCGCGGCCCTTCATGCAACAGACGCGCCAGCGGCGTCGCGTCACCGTCCCCGCTGCGGCGGCGCGGTCTCAGTCGCCAGCCCCTCGACCGGGCCGTCGGCCAGCAGATCGAGCGTGAAAGGCCGGCTGTCGCGGCGGCGGCGCGCGGGTTTGGGCAGCTTCTCGGCCATGCCCATCAGACGCTCGCGGCGCTCCATCTCCGCCCAGATCTCGTCCGGCTCGATCCCGGCGTCGACCCAGAGCACGACGAGATTGTAGAGGAGGTCGGCGCTTTCGCGCACCACGGCGGCCTTGTCGCCGACCACGGCGTCGAGCGCGACCTCGACGCCCTCCTCGGCGAGCTTCTTGGCGATGAAGGGCCGTCCCTTCGCAAACAGTTTTTCGGTGCGCGGCGAGGGATTGCGACCCCGCTGCGTCGCCGCCACCGCCCGATGTAGTCGCCGGATCGAATCAGCCATCCTGCGACCTTAAGGTCCCGATCATGAACGCCATATAACGACCCGCCCGCGGCGCGAATGCGGCGGTGGAGAGCCGCGCCGACGGTACTTGCGGGCGTTGGGAGGGCGCGCCTTAATGCGGCATCGTCGTTCTTGCCGCGCGATGGCGCCGTCCCATGTCGTTCCTGCGTCTTTATGGTCGCGTCCTCGCCGCGCTCGGACCCGAGCGACGGCTGGCCGCCTTTCTGGCGCTGGCCAATGTGGCGCTGGCGCTGGCGTTGTTCGCCGAGCCGATCCTGTTCGGCCGTGTGGTCGACACGCTGGTGCGGGCGCAGGCGGCAAGCCGGGTGCCGAGCTTCGACGAACTGCTGCCGCAGGTCGGCGCCTGGGCGCTGTTCGGCCTGTTCACGGTGGTCGCCGGGGTGACCATCGCGCTCCACGCCGACCGCCTCGCGCACCGGCGCCGGCTCGGCATCATCCAGCTCTATTTCGAGCATGTGCTGCAATTGCCGCTCGGCTTCCACGGCGAGGTGCATTCCGGCCGGCTGATGAAGATCATGCTGCAGGGGGCGGACGGGCTGTGGGGCCTGTGGCTCGCCTTCTTCCGCGAGCATTGCGCGGGCATGGTCGCGCTGGTCGTGCTGCTGCCGATCGCGGTCTATGTGAACTGGCGGCTCGGGCTGCTGCTGGTGGTGCTGCTCCTGGTCTTCGCCGTGCTGACCTGGTGGGTGGTCAGCCGCACCCAGGCGCTGCAGCGGCAGGTGGAGCGGCTGCAGTCGAACCTCGCCGAGCGCAGCGCCGACGCGCTGGGCAATGTCGCGGTGATCCAGAGCTTCACCCGCGTCGAGGCGGAGGTGCGCGGCCTCAAGGAGACCATGGAAAGCGTGCTGGCGGCGCAGATGCCGGTGCTGTCCTGGTGGGCGGTGGTCTCGGTCGGCACCAAGGCGGCGACGACGCTCACCATCCTGTGCATCTTCGTGATCGGTACGATCCTGCACCTGCGCGGGCTCGCCTCGATCGGCGAGATCGTCACCTTCGTCGGCTTCGCCACCATGCTGGTGGGGCGGCTCGACCAGGTGGTGGGCTTCGCCAACCGCATGGTGCTGGACGCGCCGCGCCTCGCCGAGTTCTTCGAGATCATGGACACCATCGCCCATGTGCGCGACCGCCCGGGCGCGATCACGCTCGGGCCGGCGCGGGGCGAGGTGGCGTTCAAGGACGTCTCCTTCTCCTATGACGGCAAGCGCCCGGCGCTGATCGACGTGAACTTCGCCGTCGCGCCCGGCGAGACGGTGGCGCTGGTGGGGACCACGGGGGCGGGCAAGTCGACCGCGCTCGCGCTGCTGCACCGCGCGTTCGACCCGCAATCGGGGCGGATCACGCTGGACGGGCACGATATCCGCGACGTCACGCTGGCCTCGCTCCGGCGGAACATCGGCGTGGTGTTCCAGGAGGCGATGCTGTTCAACCGCTCGATCGAGGACAATCTGCGCGTCGGCAAGCCCGACGCCTCGGCGGCGGAGATCGCGACGGCGCTGGAGCGGGCGCAGGCGGCCGATCTGGTGGCGCGCCAGAGCGAGGGGCTCGCCACCATCGTCGGCGAGCGCGGCCGCTCGCTCTCGGGCGGCGAGCGCCAGCGCCTCGCCATCGCCCGCGCGCTGCTGAAGGATCCCCCCGTGCTGATCCTCGACGAGGCGACCAGCGCGCTCGACGCCGCCACCGAGGCCAAGGTGCAGGCGGCGCTGGAGGAGGTGATGAAAGGGCGCACCACCTTTGTGATCGCCCACCGCCTCGCCACGGTGCGCAATGCCGACCGCATCCTCGTGTTCGAGGCGGGGCGCATCGTGGAAGCCGGCTCGTTCGAGGAACTGGTGCGCGTCGGCGGGCGATTTGCCGCATTGGCGCGGGCGCAGTTCATGGCCGGCGGTTCGGCCACCGGCGACGCCCCGCCCGCCGAGACGTGACCGCCGTCCGCCACAATTCCGCCCCCGCGGCGCACCATTCGGCTTTGATCCGGCGCGTCGATCGGAGTATGCATGGGGCAGTCGATGCTTCGCAGCCGCCGCTTGTCCCTGGCCTCAACACGGAACCCAGCCGCGTGACGAACACTCGATCCGTTTTCATCCGTCGGGCCTGCGCCGCGCTGCTCGGCCTCGCCACTCTGTCCGCGCCGCTGGCCGCCCGGGCGACTCCCTCGCTGCTGATCGAGGTCGAGTCCGGCAAGGTGCTGATCGAGAACGACGCCACCAAGCCCTGGTATCCGGCCTCCGTCACCAAGCTGATGACGGCCTATGTGACCTTCAAGGCGATCCGCGCCGGCCGGCTCACCGGCGAGACGCTGATCACGGTCTCGCCGAACGCGGCGGCGCAGGCGCCCTCGAAGATGGGCTTCAAGCCGGGCACCCAGATCACCGTCGACAACGCGCTCAAGATGATGATCGTCAAGTCGGCCAACGACATGGCGGTGGTGCTCGCGGAAGGCGTCGCCGGCAGTGTGCCCGCCTTCGCCGACGAGATGAACGCCGCCGCCGCCGCGCTCGGCATGAACGGCACGCACTACAACAACCCGAACGGGCTGCCCGATCCCGGCCAGATCACCACGGCGCGCGACCTCGCCGTGCTGGGGCGGGCGCTGATCCGCGAATTTCCCGAGCATGAGGAGCTGTTCCGCACGCCGGCGATCCAGCTCGGCAAGCGGGTCATCCGCAACTACAACAAGCTGATCGACCGCTATCCCGGCGCCGACGGCATGAAGACCGGCTTCATCTGCGCCTCGGGCTTCAACCTCGTCGCCAGCGCCCATCGCGGCAACAAGCGGATCCTCGCGGTCGTGCTCGGCACGCCGTCGGGCAAGGCGCGCACCGAGCAGGCGGCGCTGCTGCTGGAGAAGGGTTTCCAGCAGTCCTGGTCGATCTTCGGGCAGGTCTCGCCCACCGTCGATTCGCTGCGCAACGAGGGCGGCGAGCCGACCGACATGCGTGCCTATGTCTGCGGTGCCAAGCGCAAGCAGGTCGCCTCGGAAGCCGAGGAGGACGACGGCGACGGCGGCGCGCCGGCGGCGCGTGGCTTTGCCGCGGCCGGCATGGGCGGGATGGACCCGCGGGTGACCGGCGCCAGCCTGCTGCAGACCCTGCCGCCGTCGATGCCGCCGGTGCTGGTCTGGGTCGGCCCGACCCCGAACCAGGCGGCGCTCGATGCGGCCTATCCCCCGGCTCCGGCCAAGCCCGCCAAGCCGGCGGTGAAGCCGAAGCCGTCCAAGAAGGATGCCGCCAAGCCGGCGCAGCCGGGCATCATGGCGCCCGAAGAGGACGGCGCTGTCGCATCGGCGGCGCCGCCGGCGGCCGCAAAGCCCGCCGCGCCGAAGCCGGCCGCCAAACCGGCGGCGGTGAAGCCGGACGCCGCCACGGCCAAACCGGCGCCAAAGCCCAAGCCCGCCGCGGCACCGAAGCCCGCCGCCAAGCCCGCGGCCTCCACCGCGCCGGCGCAGCCCGCCGCGCCACCGCCCGCCCCGGCGCCGCGCCCGGCAGGCTGATCGTTTCCGTCATTCCGTTGCCGGCCCGAGCTTCCGGCGGCCGGCTGGGCGATGTCCGTCTCGTGGCCGTTCTCGCGCTGGCGCCGCATGGGGGCTTTCGCCCCGGGCTGAGTGTCCCTACAGAGCGCCAGAATGCCCGCCCCGGCGGGCTGACGCGGTGCCGGACCCCTGCGACGCGTCCCGCCTCTGCTCCGCGCTGTTCAAGGTGCCGGGGGCGGTTCGCTGCGATGCCGTGGCAGGGAGCACGCGTTCGCGCGCACGATCGGCCGTTTGAGACGGGCATCTTCCGCGAGGTGCTGGCAGGAGCGGCGGGCCCGCCTATATTCCCCCTCGATCCGGTGCCTCGGTCTGCTCGCGGCCGGGATCGTGCCCGACGCCTGCCCCGGAGACCCGCGACCGTGACCCGTGCCCCCGATCCCATCCCCGTTACGGTGCTGACCGGTTTCCTCGGCGCGGGCAAGACCACGCTGCTGAACGGCCTGCTGAAGGATGACGGCCTCGCCGACGCGGCGGTGCTGATCAACGAGTTCGGCGAAGTCGGGCTCGACCACCTGCTGGTGCAGCATTTCGACGATGCCACCGTGCTGCTTGCGAGCGGGTGCCTGTGCTGCACCGTGCGCGGTGATCTGGTCGAGGCGCTGGAGCATCTGCTGCGGCGCATGGACAACGGCGTGATCCCGCCGTTCCGCCGCGTGCTGATCGAGACGACGGGCCTCGCCGATCCCGCGCCGATCCTGCACGTGCTGATGGCGCATCCCTATCTGGTGCTGCGCTTCCGGCTCGACGGCGTGGTCACCGTGGTCGACGCCGTCAACGGCATGGCGACGCTCGACGCCCATGTCGAGGCGGTGCGGCAGGTGGCAATCGCCGACCGCATCGTGCTGACCAAGACCGATCTCGTCGATACGCCCGAGCGGCAGGCGGCGCTCGCGGGCCTGCGCGCGCGCCTCGCGGCGCTCGCCCCCGCCGCACCGGTGCTCGACGCGGCGCGGGGCGAGGCGCGGCCGGCGGCGCTGCTCGATGCCGGGCTGTACGATCCCTCCGGCAAGATCCCCGACGTCGCCCGCTGGCTGGCCGAGGAGAAGGTGGCGGCGGCCGCGGAGGCGGCGCGCGGCGCTGCCGACCCCAACCGCCACGATGACCGCATCCGTGCCTTCACCCTCGTCTCCGAAGCGGCGGTGAGCGCGGTGGCGCTCGACCTGTTCCTGGAACTGGTGCGTGGCACGCACGGGGCGAAGATGCTGCGCATGAAGGGCATCGTGAAGCTCGCCGAGGATCCGGAGCGGCCGCTGGTGCTGCACGGCGTGCAGCATGTGATGCACCCGCCGAGCCAGCTTGCCGCCTGGCCGGACGAGGACCGGCGCTCGCGCATCGTGATGATCGTGCGCGATGTCGATCCGGCGGTGATCCGCCGCCTGTTCGACGCCTTTCTCGGCCTGCCGCAGCCGGATCGCCCCGATCCGCTGGTGCTGGCCGACAACCCGCTGGCGCCGGCCACGATGCGGCGCTGAGGGCGCATCCGCCGGCTTTTCGGCGGTCGATCTCAGGAAGCGTTAAAGGCGCGCGTGCTAGGGCCTTGCTTCCGAAGGTTGCGGAGGCGGAACGGCGTGCCGGACGAGCGCGGGACGGATGAGGCGGATGCCGGTGGCGCGGGGCCAAGCAAGGGTCTCGTGGCGCGGCTGAAGCGGCTGGCCGGCAAGCTCCTCGAGGGCGAGCGCTCGATGCTGACGCGGCTGGCCGGCGCCGCCTTCCTCGTGCGGGTGGCGAGCGCGGCGCTGGCCTTCGTCGCGCAGGTGCTGCTGGCGCGCTGGATGGGCGCCTATGATTTCGGCATCTACGTCTATGTCTGGACCTGGGCGGTGATGCTCGGGCTGATGGCCCCGCTCGGGCTCGGCTCGGCGGCGCAGCGCTTCCTGCCGGAATACACCGAGAAGGGCGACGCGGCCCGGCTCGGCGGTTTCCTGCGCGGGGCGCGCTGGCTCGCCTTCGGGCTCGGCGCGGCGATCGCGCTGGCCGGCCTGCTGGTGGTGTGGGCGGTGAGCGGGCGGATCGCACCCTATTATGTCGTGCCGCTGGCGATCGCCTTCGCCTGCCTGCCGTTCTACGCGCTGTCGGAAGTGCAGGACGGCATCGCCCGCTCCTATGACTGGGTGGGGCTGGCGCTGGCGCCGTTCTACATCGCCTGCCCGATCCTGATCCTCGCGGCGATCGGCACGCTGCACGCGCTCGGCGCCGAGGTGAATGCCACGCGTGCCATCCTCGCCGCGACGCTCGCCACCATCCTCGCCGCGATCGGGCAGGGGGTCGTGCTGGACCGGCGGCTCGCCCGGCGCGAGGACCTGCCGGGCGCGGCGCTGAAGGCGCGGCCGCGGCATGAACGGCGGGCGTGGATGCGGGTGGCGCTGCCGATCTTCATGATCGAGAGCTTCTACCTGCTGCTGACCTATACCGACATCCTCGTGCTGGAGATCTTCGTGCCGCCGGACCAGGTGGCGGTGTACTACGCCGCGACCAAGACGCTGGCGCCGGTCGCCTTCGTCTATTTCTCGGTGGCGGCGGCGGTGACGCACAAGTTCACCGCCTTCCACGTCGCCGGCGAGCGCGACAAGCTCGCCCGCTTCCTCGCCGACACCATCCACTGGACGTTCTGGCCCTCGCTCGCCGCCGCCATCGGGCTGCTGGCGCTGGGCAAGCCGATCCTGTCCCTGTTCGGGCCGGGATTTGAGGCGGGCTATCCGCTGATGTTCGTGCTGGCGGCGGGGCTGCTGGCGCGGGCGCTGGTCGGGCCGGTCGAGCGGCTGCTGGTCATGCTGGGCGAGGAGAAGGCCTGCGCGGCGGTCTATGCCGTCGCCTTCCTGGTCAATCTCGGGCTCTGCTTCCTGCTCATCCCGCGCTTCGGGCTGATGGGCGCGGCCGTCGCGCCGACCATCGCCTACATGCTGGAATCGGTGCTGCTGGTGGTGGTGGCGCGGCGGCGGCTCGGCTTCAACGCCTTCGTATTGGGACGCCCGGCATGAGCGCGAGGGGGGCTTATCGCGCGCGCTGGGCCGATGCCGCCGAAATGGAGACGCGGGTGCAGGACTGGCGCGCGCTCGCAGCGCGGGCGGCCGAGCCGAACGTCTTCGCCGACCCCGACTATGTCCTCCCGGCGCTGCGCCATCTCGGCGGCGCCGGCGTGCGTTTCCTGATCGTCGAGCGCGTCGGCGACGCGGCGGCGGAACTCGCCGGCGTGCTGCCGCTGCGGCTGACACGGACGCGCTGGGGCGTGCCGCTGCGCCTCGCCCTGCATCACCTGCCCTATGCGCCTCATGGCGCGCCGCTGGTCGATGGCGCGGACACGCCGGCGATCTGCGCGGCGCTGATCGAGGCTCTGGCGGCGGGGCCGGCACCGGCGGCGCTGCTGCTGCCGCATCTGGTCGAGGACGGGGCCTTCGCCGCCGCACTGAGGCTGGCGCTGCAATCCGGCGGGCGGCGGATCGCCCGTTTCGAACCCTTTGCCCGCGCCGCGATGAAACCCGCTCCGGCCGAACGGGCGGGGTATCTCGCCGAAGCCCTTTCGAAGCACCGGCGCCGGCGCCTCGAGGGGCAGCGGCGCAAGCTCGAAGCCGAAGGCGGACCGGTCGTGACCGAAATCGCCACCGGCACGGCCGTCTCCGCTGCACTGGAGCGCTTCCTCGCGCTGGAGGCCGCCGGCTGGAAGGGCGCGCGCGGCACGGCCGCCGGACGGAACGAGAGCCTCGCCGCCTTCTTCCGGGACAGCACGGCGCGGCTGGCGGCACGCGGGCGGGCGGAAGTGATCGAACTGAGGCAGGCCCCGGACACGGTCGCCGTCGGGGTTCTGCTGCGCGATGGTCCGCAGGCGTGGTTCTACAAGACCGCCTATGACGAGCGCCTGGCGCGCCATTCGCCGGGCGTGCTGCTCGATCTCGCCGCGTCCGCGCATCTCCTCGCCGATCCCGGCATCACGGTCGGCGACAGCCTGGCGACGGTGAGCGATCCCTATTTCGAGCGGATGTGGCGCGAGCGGCTGCCGATGGCCGACTGGCTGGTGGAGATCACGCCGGCGGACAACCGCTTCGCGCTGGCGCGGTGGCTCGAGGGGCTGCGCCGCCGGCTGCGCGCGCGGCTCAAGGCCTCCGTTCTGGCATTCCGGCAGTGGCGCGGCCGGCCGTGACGGGGCTCACTGCGGCAGCTGGGCGCCGTTGAGGGTCACCGAGGTCTCGCCGGGGGCGGGTGCGGCGGGCTGCCCCGGGCCGGCCGACGTCCGGTTGTCCGGTACGCCGAGGACGAGCGCCCAGAACACCTTGTACTTGCTGTTCGGCGCCGGCGCGGCGGCGATGCCGATGCGGGTCGCGCCTGGCATCAGCATGTTGCGGTTATGGGAGGGGGAATCGCGCCAGCCGGAGAACGCCTCGGCGAGGGTGTGATAGCCGGCGCCGACATTCTCCGCCGCGCGCAGGCCGTCGAAGCCCGCGGCCTTGAGCCGGGTGGTGAGGCCGCGCCCGCCGACCGAATGGGAGAGCTCGCCGGTCGCGGCCATCGCCTTCGCCTGCTTCTGGGCGACCTGGGTGAGCACGGGATCGACGGTGACGGCCGACAGCCCCTTGCCTTGCCGATAATCCGAGATCAGCGCGGCGGCGGCGGCCGAATCCACCGTCCCGCCACGCGACAGGTTGTCGTAGAAGGAAGGGTTCCCGCTCGGCGGGGTCTGGGTCGGCGCCGTGCTGCAGGCGGCCAGCAGGGCGGCGGTGGCGGTGAGGGTCAGCAGCGGGAAAGAGGCGCGGCGCATGGCAAACCGATCGTCCAGGGAAGCGGGTGCGGCACATGGCCGGGTCGGGCGGAGAATGGCCTGCAAAGATTGAGCGAGCCTTTACGCCGGCGCGCGGCCGGCACCCGGGCCCGCCGCCGGCTCATGCGTCGGCACCGCCGGCGGGATGGGGGGTGCCGCGGAAGGCGCTCCAGCTCTGGTAGGGGATGGCGATGCCGGCGCGGCGCAGCCGGTCGAACACGGCGAAATGCAGGTCACTCTTCACCGTGAAGGCATAGTCGACATTGGCGACGACGCAGCGCAGCTCGAACATCAGCCCGCTGTCGCCGAACTTGACCAGAAACACGCGCGGGGGCGGCGAGGTGAGCACCTGCGGGTGGTCGCAGGCGGCATCGGCGAGCAGGTCGCGCACCTGGTCGGGGTCGGAATCATAGCCGACCATCACCGGCACGATGACGCGGCCGGTGGTGTTGGCGTGGGTGAAGTTCTTGACCATGCCGGTGATCAGGTCGGAATTGGGGATCAGTACGGCGGCGCGATCGAAGGTCTCGATCTCCGTGGCGCGGACGCTGATGCGCCGCACATAGCCTTCCTCGCCCTTCACCATGATCATGTCGCCGACCCGGATCGGTCGCTCGGCGAGCAGGATCAGCCCGGAGACGAAGTTCGACACGATCGACTGCAGGCCGAAACCGATACCGACCGAGAGGGCGCCGGCGACCAGGGCGATATTCTCGAGGTTGAGCCCGATCTGCCCCATGGCGACGGCGATGACGGCGATGGAGCCGACATAGCCGATGATGGTCGAGATCGAGTTCTGCAGGCCCGGATCGAGCCGCGTGCGCGGCAGGATGTTGCTGGAGATCCAGCTCTGGAAGGCCCGCGCCATCAGCACGCCGGCGGCGATGATCGCCACCGCGCTCAGGATGTCGCCGAGCGAGATGGTGGTGCTGCCGAGGGTGAAGGCGAAGGAGATGCGGCTGACGAAGTCGCGCAGATCCGCCGTCGAGGTGCCCCAGGTGCCGATCACCATCACCGCGACGATGACGATGGCCAGCAGCTTCAGCACGCCGGCGGCGAGGACGGCGAGCAGTTCGAGGCTGGTGGCGTGGATGCCGATCGCCTTGGCGAGCGTGCGGGTGCGCTGGCCCTTCTGGTTGAGCCCGTCGATGAACACGCCGTTGATCAGCGCAATGACCAGATAGAGTGCGCCGATCAGCACCACCGCCACGACGAAGCGCGAGGCGAGGAAGGTCGCGAGGCTGACATAGCCGGCGACGAGGGCGGCCGCGGTGGCGGCGATGATGCCCCAGATCGGCAGGCGCAGCCATTGCAGGTGGGCGTCGACGGAGGTGTCGTCCTCCTCGGCGTCGCCGGTGTCGGTGCTGAGCGAGCGCATCACCCGCGCGGTCAGCAGCAGGATGATGATCGACATCAGCGCGCTGGTCGCCACGGTCAGCGCCACCGGCGCGACGAGGGTGCGGTGCAGCGTGTTGAGCACGGTCGCCAGCGCGAGAACGATGGCGGCGTTCGAGACGTGGTGATCGACGAGGCGGGCGCGATCGTCGCCGATCGGCACGATGCGCCGGCGCGGTGCGTCGGGGGCCAGCGCCGCGTCGGAGATGCCCCGACCGACCGAGGCGACGACGATGGCGAGCATCAGGCCACCCGAAATATCGTCGACGCGGGGTGGCAGCAGGTCGAAGGCATTGGCGAGGGCGAGCGCCGCGGCGGTGGCCGCGGGCGGCGTGGCGGAGCGCACGAGGGCGAGCTGTACCGACAGGGCGGCGGCGCGGAAGCGGGACAGCGGGTGGTCGGCCTGCTCCCGTTCAAACCGGCGCAGCGGCCGCAGCAGCATGCGCCGGATCGCCACGGCGGCGCCGATGATGAGCATGATGCCGAAGGCGATCGCCGCCTGGCCGGCGCCGCTGATGCGGGTGTCGGCATAGGCGCGCCAATCGCCGAGCAGATAGCTGACGCCGCGCCACTCCACGGGGAGGGCACGCGCCGCCGACAGCCACAATTGCGGGTCGAGCGCGCTGTAGGAGCGGGCGAACAGCGTATCGGTGAACAGGGCGCGCCGCCGGCTGGTGATACGATCGGAAATCTGGTCGGTGCGTAGCTTCAGCAGCTTGATCTGCTTCAGCAGCCCGTCGACCTCGGTGGCGCGGGCGCTGATCTGCTCGCGTTCCTGGGTGATGGAGGCTTCCTCGGGGGCGGCATCGTCCGCCGGCTTCGGCCCGATCTCCTTGACGCGGTTGTTGAGGTCGTTGAGCCGGGGCTCCAGCACCTGGATGGCCTGGTCGAGATTGCCGCGCACGGGATCCAGCCGCGCGCGCAACTCGTCGAGGTCGCTGGCGCGCAAGGTGTCGCGGCCGAGGCCGGCCTCGACGCTGTCGACGATGGCGCGCTGGCCTTCCAGCCGCTCGCGAATGGCGGCCTGTTCCGGATTGGGAACCTGCGCCGCCGCCGGTGCGGCAAGCGCGACGAACCAGGCGAGGGCCATGAGGGCCAGCAGGCCCAGCCACTGCCGCGGGCGATTCCCTGCGCCGGGTCGGTCGGTCGGGATGCGCGATGCGGAGGGGGGCGGAACGGCCGGGCAGCTGCTGCCCGCCGCCCGATGGACAGCCATCGTCATGAACGGGTTCCAGGGAAAAGGCGCCCCTGTGTCCGTTCCGAACGCGGCAGTGTCAAGGCAATGTGCCGGTTTCGCGACGCTCGTGGACGGCGGTTCAGCGTCCGCGCGGTGCCCCCGGCAGCAGGCGGGCCTGATGGTCGGCCGCGGTGCCGAGGATGCCGTAGAGGTCCGCTAGCCATTCGCGCAGCCATGAGAACGGGGTCGGACCGGGGGCGTGGACGAGGCCGACGACCTCGTCCGCGTCGAAGCGAAGGTCGGCCTCGTTGCGGATGGCGATCCGCTTCATGCCGCCATTGCTGGCGAGGAAGACGATGTGCAGTTCCTCGACCCGCCGGTTGCGGGCCAGCACGATGAGATGACGCATCAATGCGGAGCCGACGCCCTTGCCCTGCCAGGGGCGCTCGACGCTGAAGGCGGCCTCGCCGGCGCGCGGCTGTGGCCCGCGGCCGCGGAAGACATGGAGTTCGGCGGCGCCGCGCAGGACCCCCTCGACGAAATAGCCGAGCACGAGCACGCGGCCGGCGCGCACGCTGGCGGCATGCCGGCGCACGGCGGCGTCGCTGACCGGGGCGCCGAAACGGGTGAAGCGACTGAGCGGATCGAGCCGCAGGAGGTGATCGAGAAACGCCCCGTGCTCGCCCGGCAGCAGCTTGCGGATGGTGCCGCCGGCGAGCTCGGCCGAGGCGGGCGCCTCGATGGTGGTTTCGGACTGGAGCGGCATGGCTGCTCTCCTTTCGTCAGGCGTCTTTTGCGACGCGGCATATATGTGTGCGCTGCAATATGGGCAATCTGCGGGCGCCGCATGGCTCCCCTGCCGGTTCGGGGGCGGCCGCCTCGTTCCAAGGGCGATATTGCCTCGAGGGTGCGCTCCCGCGTCCAATCGGCTCGATCGCGGGGACGGTGTGTCGTCGGCGCGGCCCCATGCAAGGGCTTGCCGCCGCGGCGTCATCCGCTTAAGTGTGCGGCGCAACAGGGAGGCAGCGGCGATGGAGTTCGCGGCGGAAGCCGGCGGCTCGGTGCTCGCGGCGCGCTATGTGGCGCGCATGGCGGCCGGGGACATCTCGCCCGACGCCGGTCAGGCGAAGGTCGTTTCCGCCCTGGCCCGGCTCGAGCAGCGCATCGCCACCTTTCGGCTCGCCCGCAAGACATCCGCCCTCGGCTGGCTGTTCGCGCGCCGCGAGGTGGACGCGCCGCCGATCCGCGGGCTGTACGTCCATGGCGATGTCGGGCGCGGCAAGACCATGCTCATGGACCTGTTCTACGGCGCCGTCGCGGTGCGCAAGCGCAAGCGCCGGGCCCATTTCCACGAGTTCATGACCGACGTGCACGAGCGCATCCATGCGGTGCGCACCGACATGAAGCTCGGCAAGATCAAGGAAGGCGACCCGATCACCATCGTCGGCAGCGCGCTCGCCAAGGAAGCCTGGCTGCTGTGCTTCGACGAGTTCCATGTCACCGACATCGCCGATGCGATGATCCTCGGGCGCCTGTTCGAGAAGATGTTCGCCTGCGGCGCCGTGGTGGTCGCCACCTCCAACGTGGCGCCGCAGGATCTCTACAAGGGCGGCCTGAACCGCGCCCTGTTCCTGCCGTTCATCGCGATGATCGAGCAGCACATGGAGGTGGTGCGGATCGAATCGCCCACCGACTACCGGATGGAGAAGCTCGACGGGGTGCGGAGCTGGTACGTGCCGGACGCCGTCGACCGGCCGGCGGACGTGGCGGCCCGCATCGAGGCGATCTGGCTGCGCATCGCCGGGCGGGATGGCGGCAATCCCGCGACGCTGGAGGTCAAGGGCCGCAAGATCCGCGTGCCCTCCACCGGCAGCGGCGCCGCGCGCTTCACCTTCGCCGATCTGTGCGAGGCCCCGCTGGGGGCGGGCGACTACCTGAAGCTGGCGCGCACCTTCCACACGCTGGTGATCGAGGGCATCCCGGTGATGGGGCAGGACAACCGCAACGAGGCGAAGCGGTTCATCACCCTGATCGACGAGATGTACGACAACGGCGTCAAGCTGGTCGCCTCGGCCGCGGCCGAGCCGGAAGACCTCTACCGCGGCACCGAGGGCGCGGAAGCGTTCGAATGGGCGCGCACCGTCTCGCGCCTGCACGAGATGCGCTCGGCGGACTACGTGGCGCGTCCGCATGGACGGGGCGACTCGCACGCCACCGGCAACGCCACCGGTCTGGTCGAGACCTGACACCCTGCCGGAGCCGTCCGGGCGGGAGCGCGGCACCGTCGCGGCGAGGGTCACAAGAGCGGGACACACGGCGGGGAACGGGGGCAATATCCCCTCGCCACTGCTGCGTTTCAGCCAGATGTCCGCATGTCGTCGACGTGTGAGAATGCCAAGGTATTCAGTATGCCAAACTATACGCGCAAAGTCTTAGCCTTAACCGGGCCGAGAGGGGGCGTCTTCGCTTGAACCGAGGTGCGAGACGGGCTATCGGAGGCCCGCGCGGCGGACCGTCGCACCTGTATTTCCTCATCAATGCCAGGGATCACACATGGCACGAGCAAAGATTGCACTGATCGGTGCCGGTCAGATCGGCGGAACGCTCGCCCTCCTCGCGGGTCTCAAGGAATTGGGCGATGTCGTCCTGTTCGACGTGGTCGAGGGCGTGCCGCAGGGCAAAAGCCTCGATATCGCCGAGGCTTCCCCGGTGCTCGGCTTCGATGCCAAGCTGGTGGGCACGAACAGCTACGAATCGATCGAGGGCGCCGACGTCGTGATCGTCACGGCCGGCGTGCCGCGCAAGCCGGGCATGAGCCGCTCCGATCTTCTGGGCATCAACCTCAAGGTGATGGAACAGGTCGGCGCGGGTATCCGCAAATACGCTCCTGACGCCTTCGTGATCTGCATCACCAATCCGCTCGACGCCATGGTGTGGGCACTGCAGAAGGCCTCGGGCCTGCCCACCCACAAGGTGGTCGGCATGGCCGGCGTGCTGGATTCGGCGCGCTTCCGCTACTTCCTCGCCGACGAGTTCGACGTCTCGGTCGAGGACGTGATCGCCTTCGTGCTCGGCGGCCATGGCGACGACATGGTGCCGCTGGTCTCCTATTCGGGCGTGGCCGGCATCCCGCTGCCCGATCTCATCAAGATGAAGTGGACCACGCAGGAGCGCATCGACGCCATCGTCGAGCGCACCCGCAAGGGCGGCGGCGAGATCGTCAACCTGCTCAAGACCGGCTCGGCCTTCTACGCGCCGGCGGCCTCGGCCATCGAGATGGCGACCTCCTATCTGCGCGACAAGAAGCGCCTGCTGCCGGCGGCCGCCCACCTGTCGGGCGAGTACGGGGTCAAGGATCTCTATCTCGGCGTGCCCGTGGTGATCGGTGCCAAGGGCGTCGAGCGGATCGTCGAGATCGAGCTGACCAAGGCCGAGCGCACCGCGCTCGACAAGTCGATCGCCGCGGTCGAGGACCTCGTGGCCGAGTGCCAGAAGATCGCCCCCGATCTCGGGGCGTGAACGACCCGCGCCGATCCGAGTTGACGTTTCGTCAACCCTGTCGGCGTTTGCCCCGATATCGAAGCGGATTGTTTGCCGATACGGGTCGATGATGCGGATACCCGGCGCCGAGCCGGGTATCGGGTTTCGGGTGAAGGCGAAGCGCCGGCGCAAATGCAGGGCTGCACCGCTTTCGCGTCGCTTTCACGAAGCGACCACGAAACCTAGATAGGAAGTCCTGTCCCGGCTCGCGGGACACCGGCATGCCCGGCGGGCGGTCTCGTTCGTGGGGTGCCGGCCTGAGCGCCTACAGCGGACCGGTAGCGGTCCTTCGGGAGCCGATGATGGCACGCGCGGACTTGAACGAAGCCTTCCTCAACACGTCTTTCCTGTATGGCGCGAACGCGGCGTGGATCGAGGATCTCTACGCCCGCTACGAGATCGACCCGGCCTCGGTCGATCCGCAGTGGCAGGTCTTCTTCGCGGCGCTGAAGGACAATGCGGCGGACGTCGAGAAGAGTGCGCGCGGCGCGTCGTGGAAGAAGGACGGCTGGCCGCTGCACGCCAATGGCGAACTCGTCTCCGCCATGGACGGCAACTGGATCGAGGTCGAGAAGGCGATCGGCAAGAAGGTCGAGGCCAAGGTCGGCGAGAAGGCGCAGAAGGCCGGTGTCGAACTCTCCGCCGTCGCGGTGCAGCAGGCCACGCGGGACTCGGTGAAGGCGCTGATGATGATCCGCGCCTACCGCATGCGCGGGCATCTCCATGCCAAGCTCGATCCGCTCGGCCTCGAGCCGGTGCGCTCGGCGCCCGAGCTCGACCCCGCCTCCTACGGTTTCCGCGAGGCGGACCTCGACCGCCCGATCTTCATCGATCACGTGCTCGGGCTCGAATTCGCCAGCGTTCGGCAGATGGTGGCGATCCTCCAGCGCACCTACTGCGAGACGCTCGGCGTCGAGTTCATGCACATCACCGATCCCGAGGAGAAGGCCTGGATCCAGGAGCGCATCGAGGGGCCGGACAAGGAGATCAGCTTCACCCGCGAGGGCAAGCGCGCCATCCTGAACAAGCTGATCGAGGCCGAGGGCTTCGAGAAGTTCCTCGACGTGCGCTACACCGGCACCAAGCGCTTCGGCCTCGACGGCGGCGAGAGCCTGATCCCCGCGCTGGAGCAGATCATCAAGCGCGGCGGCAATCTCGGCGTGAAGGAGATCGTGTTCGGGATGGCCCATCGTGGCCGTCTGAACGTGCTGACCCAGGTGATGGGCAAGCCGCACCGCGCGCTGTTCCACGAGTTCAAGGGCGGCTCCTGGGCCCCTGACGAGGTCGAGGGCTCGGGCGACGTCAAGTACCACCTCGGCGCCTCGTCGGACCGCGAGTTCGACGGCAACCAGGTGCATCTGTCGCTGACCGCCAACCCCTCGCATCTGGAGATCGTCGATCCGGTGGTGCTGGGCAAGGCGCGCGCCAAGCAGGACCTCCTGAACGACGCCGAGCGCAGCCAGGTGCTGCCGCTGCTGCTGCACGGCGATGCCGCCTTCGCGGGCCAGGGCGTGGTGGCGGAGTGCTTCGGCCTCAGCGGCCTCAAGGGCCACCAGACCGGCGGCTCGCTGCATTTCATCATCAACAACCAGATCGGCTTCACCACCTATCCGCGCTTCTCGCGCTCCTCGCCCTATCCCTCGGACGTCGCCAAGACGATCGAGGCGCCGATCTTCCACGTGAACGGCGACGACCCGGAGGCGGTGACCTTCGCCGCCAAGATCGCCACCGAGTTCCGCCAGCGGTTCCACAAGCCGGTGGTGATCGACATGTTCTGCTACCGCCGCTTCGGCCACAACGAAGGCGACGAGCCGGCCTTCACCCAGCCGCTGATGTACAAGGCGATCAAGCAGCACCCCTCGACGCTGGAGATCTACTCCAAGAAGCTGGAGCGCGAGGGGGTCGTCGACACGGCCGAGTTCGAGAAGATGAAGGCCGACTGGCGGGCCCGGCTCGACGGCGAGTACGACGCCGGCCAGGCCTACAAGCCCAACAAGGCGGACTGGCTCGACGGGCGCTGGGCGGGGCTCAAGGTCGCCGAGGAGGAGGACGATCCGCGGCGGCGCGGCGACACCGGCGTCGATCTCGACCAGCTGCGCGACATCGCCACCAAGATCACCTCGGTGCCGGAAGGCTTCCACCTCCACCGCACCATCCAGCGTTTCCTCGACGCGCGCCGCAAGGCGGTGGTCGAGGACGGCGCGGGCATCGACTGGTCGACCGGGGAGGCGCTCGCCTTCACCTCGCTGCAGCTCGAGGGTCACCCGGTTCGCCTGTCCGGCCAGGACTGCGAGCGCGGCACCTTCTCGCAGCGCCATTCGGTGCTGATCGACCAGGAGAACGAGGACCGCTACACCCCGTTCAACCACCTCCGCGAGGGCCAGGCCAGCTACGAGGTCATCAATTCGATGCTCTCGGAAGAGGCGGTGCTCGGCTTCGAGTACGGCTACTCGCTGTCCGAGCCGAATGCGCTGGTGATGTGGGAAGCGCAGTTCGGCGATTTCGCCAATGGCGCGCAGGTCATCTTCGACCAGTTCCTGTCGTCGGGCGAGCGCAAGTGGCTGCGCATGTCGGGCCTCGTCTGCCTGCTGCCGCACGGCTATGAGGGGCAGGGGCCGGAGCACTCCTCCGCCCGTCTGGAGCGTTTCCTCCAGATGTGCGCGGAGGACAATATGCAGGTGGCCAACCTCACGACGCCGGCGAACTACTTCCATGCCCTGCGCCGGCAGCTGAAGCGCGACTTCCGCAAGCCGCTGATCCTGATGACGCCGAAGAGCCTGCTGCGCCACAAGCGCGCGACCTCGACGCTGGCGGAGCTCGGCCCCGGCACCTCGTTCCACCGCCTGCTCTGGGACGACGCCGAGAAGCCGGGCGATGCCACCACGCTGAAGCCCGACGCCGAGATCCGGCGCGTCGTGCTCTGCTCGGGCAAGGTCTATTACGACCTCTACGAGGAGCGCGAGCGCCGCGGCGTCGACGACATCTACCTGCTCCGCGTCGAGCAGCTCTTCCCGTTCCCGCTGAAGTCGATGGTGAACGAGCTGTCCCGCTTCAAGCAGGCCGAGATCGTCTGGTGCCAGGAAGAGCCGAAGAACCAGGGTGCCTGGGCCTTCGTGCAGCCTTATCTCGAATGGGTGCTGGAGCAGGTCGGTTCGGCGTCCAGCCGTCCGCGCTATGCCGGTCGCCCGGCGAGTGCGGCGACCGCGACCGGGCTGATGTCGAAGCACCTGGCCCAGCTCAAGGCCTTCCTGGCCGACGCGCTGGGCTGATCGATCGCGCCGAGAGGAAACGACCGGGGCGCCGGCAGGCGTTCCGCAACACCCGAGAGGACAAGAGCAATGGCCACCGAGATCCGCGTTCCGACGCTGGGCGAATCGGTCACCGAGGCAACCATCGGCAAGTGGTTCAAGAAGGCGGGCGATGCCGTCGCCGCCGACGAGCCGATCGTCGAGCTGGAAACCGACAAGGTGACGATCGAGGTGCCGGCCCCGGCGGCCGGCGTGCTCTCGGAGATCATTGCCAAGGACGGCGAGACGGTCGGGGTAGGCGCGCTGCTCGGCTCGATCGGGGCCGGCGGCGCCGGCGCGGCGCCCGCGCCCAAGGCCGAGGCGCCTAAGGCTGAGGCGCCGAAGGCGGAAGCTCCGAAGGCTCCGGCTTCCGCGGCAGCTCCTGCTGCCGCCGCGGCGTCGGCCGGTTCCAACGGCCCGGCGGTCGCCAAGCTCGCCGCCGAGAGCGGCCTCAATCCGGCGCTGCTGGCCGGTTCCGGCAAGGATGGCCGCGTCACCAAGGGCGACATGCTCGGCGCCATCGCCGCCGCCGCGGCGGCTCCGGCCGCTCCCGCCCCGGCGCCCGTCGCCGCCCGCGCGCCCTCGGCTCCCGACGACGCCGCGCGCGAAGAGCGCGTCAAGATGACCAAGCTGCGCCAGACCATCGCCCGGCGCCTCAAGGACGCGCAGAACACCGCCGCCATGCTGACGACGTTCAACGACGTCGACATGAGCGCGGTGATGGGCCTGCGCGCGCAGTACAAGGACATCTTCGAGAAGAAGCACGGCGTGAAGCTGGGCTTCATGGGCTTCTTCACCAAGGCGGTGATCCAGGCGCTGAAGGACGTTCCGGCGGTGAACGCCGAGATCGATGGCCAGGACCTCGTCTACAAGAACTACTACCACGTCGGTATCGCGGTCGGCACCGACAAGGGCCTCGTCGTGCCGGTGGTGCGCGACGCCGACCAGCTGTCCATCGCCGGCATCGAGAAGGCGATCGCCGCCTTCGGCCGCAAGGCGCGCGACGGCAAGCTCGGCATCGAGGATCTGCAGGGCGGCACCTTCACCATCACCAATGGCGGCATCTACGGCTCGTTGATGTCGACCCCGATCCTCAACGCGCCGCAGTCGGGCATTCTCGGCATGCACCGCATCGAGGAGCGCCCCGTGGTGGTGAAGGGGCAGATCGTTGCCCGGCCGATGATGTATCTGGCGCTCTCCTACGACCACCGGATCGTCGACGGCAAGGAAGCCGTGACCTTCCTCGTGCGCATCAAGGAAGCGCTGGAGGATCCGACCCGGCTCGTGCTGGATCTGTGAGCCGGGCGGGCCTGTGATCCGGGCGCCGGCCCGGCGGAGGACACGATGAACTATGTGAGCGAATTCGCGGCGCTGATGGCCGTATTCGCGGTGGTGATCGTCGCGCCGGGGGCGGATTTCGCCCTCGTCGTGCGCCAGAGCGTCGTGCATGGCCGGCGCGCGGCGCTCGTCACCAGCTTCGGCATCGGCGCGTCGCTGCTGTTCCACATCAGCTACACGCTGCTCGGCCTCGGGCTCATCGTGTCGAAATCGCTGGCGCTGTTCGCGCTGATCAAGTGGCTCGGCGTCGCCTATCTCCTCTATCTCGGCGTGAAATCGTTCTTCGAGAAGCCGCTCGACATCGACGAGGGGGCGCTCGCCGCCGAAGCCGACGGGCGGCGCGTCATGTCGCTGCCGGCCTGTTTCGGCGCTGGGTTCCTCACCAATGCGTTGAATCCGAAGCCAGTCCTGTTCTTTCTTTCGCTGTTCGCCACGCTGGTCAGCCCCGAGACGCCGGTCGCCATCTCGTTCCTCTACGGGATCGGCATGGCCAGCGCGCTGATCCTGTGGTTCGCCGCGGTCACGCTGTTCTTCACCAATCCTGCCGTGCGCCGTCGCTTCAAGGCGTGCGGGCGCTGGTTCAACCGCGTGACCGGGGCGGCTTTCGTCCTGCTCGGCATGCGCCTCGCCGTCCAGAAGGCCGGCTGATCCCTCACGAGACGTCACGGCACCGCCCAAAGGAACCGCCAATGTCCTCCTACGATCTCATCGTCATCGGTACCGGCCCGGGCGGGTATGTGTGCGCCATCCGGGCGGCGCAGCTCGGGCTCTCGGTCGCGGTGGTGGAGAAGCGCGCCACCTTCGGCGGCACCTGCCTCAACATCGGCTGCATTCCCTCGAAGGCGCTGCTGCACGCCTCGCATCTCTTCGAGGAGGCGGCGCATAATTTTGCCAAGCTCGGCATCGTGGTGGAGCCGCCCAAGCTCGACCACGCCGCCTTCCTGGCGTTCAAGGACAAGGCGGTCGAGGGCAACACCAAGGGCGTCGACTTCCTGATCAAGAAGAACAAGATCACGCCCTATCGCGGCACCGCCGCCATCCTTGCCCCCGGCAAGGTCGAGGTGACGGCCGAGGACGGCTCGAAGCAGACCATCGAGGCGAAGGCGATCGTCATCGCCACCGGCTCGGATGTGGCGAAGCTGCCGGGCATCGCCATCGACGAGACCCGCGTCGTCTCCTCCACCGGCGCGATCGCGCTCCCCAAGGTGCCGGGCAAGCTCATCGTGGTCGGCGCCGGGGTGATCGGGCTGGAGCTCGGCAGCGTGTGGCGCCGGCTCGGCGCGCAGGTGACCGTGGTCGAGTTCCTCGACCGCATCCTGCCGGGCATGGACCTCGATGTCGCCAAGTCCTTCCAGCGCATCCTCCAGAAGCAGGGCATCGAGTTCAAGCTCGGCGCCAAGGTGACCGGCGTCGACAGCTCGGGCGATACGCTGAAGGTCTCGGTGGAGCCCGCCGCCGGCGGCACGGCCGAGACGCTGGAGGCCGACGTCGTGCTGGTCGCCATCGGCCGCGTGCCCTACACCGAGGGGCTGGGGCTGGAGGCGCTCGGCGTCGAGACCGACAAGCGCGGGCGCATCGTCACCGATCACTATTTCCGCACCAACGTGCCCGGCATCTTCGCCATCGGCGACGCCATCGCCGGGCCGATGCTGGCGCACAAGGCGGAGGACGAGGGCGTCGCCATCGCCGAGCTCCTCGCCGGGCAGGCGGGGCACGTGAACTACGACGTCATTCCCGCGGTGGTCTACACCTCGCCGGAAGTGGCGGCGGTCGGCAAGACCGAGGAGGAACTGAAGGACGCCGGCATCGCCTACAAGGTCGGCAAGTTCCCCTTCCTCGCCAATGGCCGCGCCAAGGCGAACGACGAGACCGACGGCTTCGTGAAGGTGCTGGCGGATGCGGCGACCGACCGCGTGCTGGGCGTCCACATCATCGGCGTCGAGGCCGGCGAACTGATTCACGAGGCGGCGGTGCTGATGGAGTTCGGCGGTTCCTCCGAGGATCTCGCCCGCACCTGCCACGCCCATCCCACCCGCTCGGAGGCGGTGAAGGAAGCGGCGATGGCGGTGGAGAAGCGCTCCATCCACATGTGAGCGCGAGCGTCGCGACCCATGCAAAAGGCCGGGCGGGTGCCCGGCCTTTTTGTTTGTGCGCCGTGCGACGATCAGTGGCCGCGCGACTGCCCGCCGAGGCGCGCTTCCAGCACGGTCTTGGCGAACAGCGTGATCACCGCGAGGAAGGCGAGCAGCGAGGCGACGGCGAAGGACGCCTGGAACTGGTATTCGTTGTAGAGGATCTCGACGTGCAGCGGCATGGTGTTGGTCTCGCCGCGGACATGGCCGGAGACCACCGAGACCGCGCCGAACTCGCCCATCGCCCGCGCATTGCAGAGCAGCACGCCGTAGAGCAGCGCCCATTTGATGTTGGGCAGCGTCACGCGGAAAAAGATCCGCCACCCCGAGGCGCCGAGCGTCACCGCCGCCTCCTCCTCGCTGGTGCCCTGCTCCTGCATCAGCGGGATCAGCTCGCGGGCGACGAAGGGGAAGGTGACGAAGACGGTCGCCAGCACGATGCCCGGCCAGGCGAAGATGATCTTGATCCCGTGATCGGAGAGCCAGGGGCCGAAATAGCCCTGCGCGCCGAACAGCAGCACATAGACGAGGCCGGCCACCACCGGCGACACGGAGAAGGGCAGGTCGATAAGGGTGATCAGCGCGCTCTTGCCTGGAAAGCTGAACTTGGTGATCGCCCAGGCGACGACGAGGCCCATCACCGTGTTCGCGGTGACCGAGACCGCCGCCACCAGCAGGGTGAGTTCGATGGCGGCCAGCGCGTCCGGATCGATGAGCGCGGCGACGTAGGCGTTCCAGCCCTTGGAGAACGCCTGCACGAACACGTTCAGCAGCGGCAGCAGGATGAACAGGCCGATGAAGAGGGCGGCGAGGGCGACGAGCGCCCATTTCACGCCCGCCGCCTCGCCGCGTATATCGTCGCGCCCGCCCGGCGACTGCGCGCTCGCGGGGGGCGTCAGCGCCGAGGTGAAGGGCAGTTCGGCCTCGCGCAGGCCGCTGTCGAGTACGGCGCTCATGCAAGCCTCCCGGTGCGGGATTGCGACCAGCGCTGCAGCGCGTTGATGACGAAGAGCAGCAGGAAGGAGGCGACCAGCATCGCCGAGGCGATCGTCGTCGCGTCGGCGTAGCGGAACTCCTCGAGCCGGATGACGATCAGCAGCGGCGCGATTTCCGACACGTTCGGCAGGTTGCCGGCGATGAAGATCACCGAGCCGTATTCGCCGACGGCACGGGCGAAGGCGAGCGCATAGCCGGTGAGGACGGCGGGAAGCACGGCAGGCAGTACCACGCGGCGGATGGTGGTCCAGCGCGAGGCGCCGAGCGTCGCGGCCGCCTCCTCCAGCTCATGGTCGAGATCCTCCAGCACCGGCTGGACGGTCCGCACCACAAAGGGCAGGCCGATGAAGACCATGGCGATGAGGATACCGAGCGGGGTGAAGGCGATCTTCACGCCGATCAGGCTGAACCAGGAGCCGATCCAGCCATTCTCGGCATAGAGCGTGGTCAGCGCGATGCCGGCCACCGCGGTCGGCAGGGCAAAAGGAATGTCGACCAGCGCATCAAGCAGGCGTCGACCCGGAAAGTCGTAGCGCACAAGGGCCCAGACGATGACCGCGCCGATGACGAGATTGATGGTCGCGGCGGCGAGCGACAGGCCGAACGACACCTTCAGCGCGTTCAGCGTGCGGGTCGCGGTGAGGATGGCGACGATGCGTTCGGGGGTCAGTTCGGCCGTTTTCAGGAACAGCGCGCCGAGCGGGATCAGCACGATCAGCGACAGCCAGAACACGGTGAGACCCATCGTCAGCCCGAAGCCGGGGATGATGCTGTAGGCCCGCCACGACCGGGCGACCGGGCGCGGCGACGCCCCCTCCGGAAGGCGGTCGGACAAGGTGAGGTCGCTCAAGCTCCGGCTCCGTGGCGTCGGGTCGATTTTCAGCAAAGAAGCGCCGGACCCGCGGGAGGTCCGGCGCAAGTCGAGCGGATCGCTGTCGGGATCGCTCTCGGGAACGCGTGGGGAAGAGGGCGTCAGTTCGCGTAGATCTGGTCGAACACGCCGCCGTCTTCGAAATGGGTCTTCTGCGCCTTGCGCCAGCCGCCGAAGGCCGGGTCGTCGATGGTCACGAGATCGACCTTCGGGAACACCTTGGCGAATTTCGCGGCGACCTCGGGGTCGCGCGGGCGATAGAAGTTCTGCGCGGCGATCTCCTGGCCCTCCTTGGTGTAGAGGAACTTCAGGTACTGCTCGGCCACCGCGCGGGTGCCCTTCTTGTCGACCACCTTGTCGACCACCGCGACCGGCGGCTCGGCGAGGATGGAGAGCGAGGGCACGACGATGTCGAACTTGTCCTCGCCGAACTCCTTCTTGGACAGGAACGCCTCGTTCTCCCAGGCGAGCAGCACGTCGCCGACGCCGCGCTCGGTGAAGGTGACGGTGGAGCCGCGCGCGCCGGTGTCGAGCACGGGCACGTTCTTGTACAGGTTGGCGACGAAGGCCTTGGCCTTGGCCTCGTCATTGCCGTTGTGCTTCAGGGCATAGGCCCAGGCGGCGAGGTAGTTCCAGCGGGCGCCGCCGGAGGTCTTCGGGTTCGGCGTGACGACCTTGACGTCCGGCTTCAGCAGGTCGTCCCAGTCCTTGATGCCCTTCGGGTTGCCCTTGCGCACGAGGAACACGATGGTCGACGTGTAGGGCGAGGAATTCTGCGGCAGGCGGGCCTGCCAGTCCTTGGCGAGGAAGCCCTTGTCGGCGATGGCATCGATGTCATAGGCGAGCGCCAGCGTCACCACATCGGCCTCGAGGCCGTCGATCACCGAGCGGGCCTGCTTGCCCGAGCCGCCATGCGACTGCTTGATCTCGATGGTCTTGCCGGCCTCGGCCTTGAACTTCTCGCCGAAGGCCTTGTTGACCTGCACGTAGAGCTCGCGGGTCGGGTCGTAGGAGACGTTCAGCAGATTGACGTCGGCGGCGCGGGCGGCGACCGGGGCCAGCGTCACCGCGACCAGCGCGGCGGTGGCGAAGCGGGCCAGATCGCGGCGGGCGAACAGGCGGTTCATGGATCTCTCCTCGATTGGCGGCCGTGACGGCGCTTCAGGTTGCCTGGAGTTTTCACATGCCCGGGACGCAAGTCAACATAAAATACATATCTATAGTAGATTTATATCTTATAACGCTTTCTAGCTGTAGAATTGGCGCGTGACGCAGCCCATCGAGGCGCGGCGCCGCCGCTCAGCCCTTGAGCGCCATGGTGTGGATGCCGCATTCGGTCTTGCCGCGGCCGCGCCAGCGACCGTCGCGCACGCCTTCGCCCGCTTCCGACCGGCTGGTGCAGGGCATGCAGCCGACCGAGCCGAACCCCTTCGCGACCAGCGGATGCCGGGGCAGGCCGAGGCGTTCATAGACCCCCTCGATGTCCTCGCGATCGGCATTGGCGAGCGGATTGAACTTCAGCCGGGCGCCGTCGCGCTCGACGACAGGAATCGCGGCGCGGGTGCCGCCGTGATAGCGCTTGCGCCCGTTCAGCCAGCCGTCGAACCCCTTCAGGGCACGCGCCAGCGGCTCCACCTTGCGGATGCGGCAGCAGGCATCGGGGTCGGAGAACCAGAGGTCGCGGCCGGGATCGTTCGCTGCCAGCGCAGCCGGGTCGGGCTGTATCGAGCGCACATCGGTGAGGCCGAGCCGGGCGGCGAGGTCGTCGCGATAGGCCAGCGTCTCCTCGAACAGCCAGCCCGTATCGAGAAAGACGACCGGGATCGAGCGGTCGACCTCCGCGACATAGGCAAGCAGCGCCGCCGCCTCGGTCCCGAAGGAGGAAACCAGGCACAGCCGCCCCGTCCCAACGGTCTCGGCCGCCGCGGCGATGATGCGCGTCGGCGTCGCGTCGGCCAGCGCCAAATCGAGAGCGGCGATCTCCGGATCGACCGGAGACGCCGGGGAGGTCCGCCCCGCCGCCGCCAGATCCGCGGGCGAGAGAGCCTGGGTCATCGCGCGGCCTCGCGGCGTCCGGCGACCCTCCCGAGCCGGCTCCGCAGCAGGCTCGGGCGCCCGTCGCCGGTCGGCTGGTAGAACACCGTGTGGCTGTGGACTTCCGGGTTGAAGGCCTCGACATCGGCCTCCTTGGTGACGGCGAACTGGTCGAAGCCGGCGCGCACGAGGAACAGGAACTGGTCGCGCAGCACGTTGCCGGTCGCGCGCAGCGGCCCGCGCCAGCCGAAGCGCTCGCGCAGCAGCCGGGCCTGGCTGTAGGCGCGCCCGTCGCGGAAGATGGGGAACACCAGAGCGACGAGCGCGAGACGGTCGAGCCACGGCGCGATCTCCTCGATCCGCCGGTTGTTCGGCCAGACCACGCCGATCGGTGTGCCGCGGGTGAACAGCGCCTCGCCTTCGGTCACGAGCCGGTCGGCGCTCACCAGCACCGCAACGCCCTCGGGCAGGGCTTCGTCATCGGCGACGCGGACGAAGCGGTCCTCGATGCGGCGGCCGTTCTCAATGAGTGGCATAGACGCGCTCCTTGAAGGGTTCGACGCCAAGTCGCGCCACGGTGTCCACGAAGAGTTCGCGCGGACCCGACCGCAGTTCCATATAGGCGTCGACGATGTCCTCGATCAGGCCCGGGACCTGCTCGTAGGGCACGGCTGGTCCGAGCAGGGTGCCGATCTGGGCCTGCTCGTCGGCGCGCCCGCCAATGGTGATCTGGTAGAATTCCTGGCCGTTCTTCTCGACGCCCAGAATGCCGATATGGCCGACATGGTGGTGGCCGCAGGCATTGATGCAGCCGGAGATGTTGACGTGCAGCCGGCCGATGCCGCGCGCCTTCTCCTGGTCCGCGAAGCGGCGGGCGATCTCCTGCGCCACCGGAATGGCGCGGGCATTGGCCAGCGCACAGTAATCGAGGCCCGGGCAGGCGATGATGTCGCTGACCAGATTGACGTTCGGCGTGGCGAGGCCGGCCGCGTCCAGCGCATGCCACAGCGCCGGCAGGTCCTTCTGCGCGACATAGGGAAGGCAGAGATTCTGCTCGTGGCCGACGCGGATCTCGCCGAAGCCGTAGCGATCGGCGAGGTCGGCGACGACGTCCATCTGCTCCGCGGTGGCGTCGCCCGGAGGCGCGCCGACCGGCTTCAGCGAGATCGTCACGATGGCGTGGCCCGGCACTTTGTGGCGCGCCACGGAGTTGCGGTGCCATTCGGCGAAGCGGGCATCGGCGAGCGCGGCGGTCAGTTCTGCCGGGTCGTCGGCGAGCGGGGCGAAATCGGGATAGACGAAACGGCGGCGGATGTCGGCGATCATCTCCGCATCGAGCTTCAGCGCGCCGTCGCGGATCGAGGCCCATTCCTTATCGACCTCGGCCGCGAAAGCCTCCGCGCCGATCTCGTGGACCAGGATCTTGATGCGCGCCTTGTAGATGTTGTCGCGCCGGCCGAACTGGTTGTAGACCCGCATGATCGCTTCGATGTAGCTCAGCAGGTGCTGCGCCGGCAGGAACGGCTTGATCGACTTGCCGATGAAGGGGGTGCGCCCGAGGCCGCCGCCCACCAGCACCTCGAAGCCGAGTTCGCCCGCCTCGCCGCGATGCAGCCGCAGCCCGACATCGTGGACCTTGATGGCCGCGCGGTCATGGCCGGCGGCGGTAATGGCGATCTTGAACTTGCGCGGCAGATACGAGAATTCGGGGTGCGCGGTGGAGTACTGGCGCAGGATCTCGGCCCACAGGCGCGGATCGTCCACCTCCTCCGGCGTCGCGCCGGCCCACTGGTCGGTGGTGACGTTGCGGATGCAGTTGCCGGAGGTCTGGATGCCGTGCACGCCGACCTCGGCCAGCGAGGCCATCGCCTCGGGCAGGTCCTCGAGCTTGATCCAGTTGAACTGGATGTTCTGGCGCGTGGTGAAGTGGCCGTAGCCGCGGTCATAGGTCCGCGCGACATGCGCCATGCGGCGAAGCTGGGCCGAGGACAGCGTGCCATAGGGGATCGCGACGCGCAGCATATAGGCGTGGAGCTGCAGATAGACGCCGTTCATCAGCCGCAGCGGCTTGAACTCGTCCTCGCTCAGCGCGCCGGAGAGGCGGCGCTCGACCTGGTCGCGGAATTCCGCGACGCGCTCGGCGAGGAAGGTGCGGTCGAACTCGTCGTAGACATACATGGCAGGCGTTTCTCTGCGTTATCGGGACGTGCCGCTCGGCACGTCAGGCGGCGCCGGGCAGGTCGAAGGTGGGGCCGGCGACCCGGATCTGTTCGCGCAGGTTGCCCGGCCGCACCGAGCCGTCGTCGCCGCGCAGCACGGGAGCAATATAGGCGCCGACCGCATCGATGTCGCGCTTCTGCGCGCCTTCCAGCAGGCTCAGCGCATCCGGCGCGGTGGTGACGATCGCCGCGTCGGCGAGCTGCGTCGACCAGTCGCCGCGGGTCGTCCGCCACACCACGGCGCCATCGCCCAGGCGGTTGGCGGTCACCGCGACCGGCCCGGTGATCTTGATCTTCTGCTGCAGGGGCGAGGTCATGGGCGGCGGCAATTTCCTGTTGACGGATGGGTCATCGACACATAACACCATTTTAGAACGTGCAAAAGAAAAAATTGCACGAAATTTACGTGTATTTAGGTCCGCGGGTGACCGACGACCGAAACGCAGGTCTCATCATGTCCACTGCCGACGAACGTCTCGACGAGCTCGAGGCCCAAAGCATCTACATCTTCCGCGAGGCGTTCGCCCGGATGAAGCGGATGGCGCTCCTCTGGTCGCTCGGCAAGGACTCCAACGTGATGATCTGGCTGGCGCGCAAGGCCTTCTTCGGCCATGTGCCATTCCCGGTCATGCATGTCGATACCGGCAAGAAGTTTCCCGAAATGTATGACTTCCGGGATACGAAATCGGTCGAATGGGGCCTCGACATGCGCGTCGAGCCCTGCCCGCCGCTGGAGAGCATCGATCCCACGCTGCCGCCCGCCACGCGCTCCGCCGCCCGCAAGACCGAAGGGCTGAAGCTGGCGCTGGAGAAATTCGGCTTCGACGCGGTCGTCGCCGGCATCCGGCGCGATGAGGAGGCGACCCGCGCCAAGGAGCGCGTGTTCTCCCCGCGTGGCCTCGAAGGCGACTGGAACGTGCGCGAACAGCCGGCCGAGTTCTGGGACCATTTCAACGCGACGCTCCCGGCAGGGGCGCATCTGCGGGTCCACCCGATCCTGCATTGGACCGAGCTCGATATCTGGGCCTACACCAAGCGGGAGCAAATTCCCGTCATTCCGCTGTATTTCTCGCGCGATGGCAAGCGGTACCGCTCGCTCGGCGACAAGGACATCACCTTCCCCGTCGCCTCCACGGCATCGACCGTGGACGAGATCCTCGCGGAACTCGCCGAGACCACGGTGCCGGAGCGCTCCGGCCGCGCGATGGACCACGAGGCCGAAGATTCCTTCGAGCGGCTGCGCGTCGCCGGCTATCTGTGAGGGCAACGCCATGACCACCGTCGTGAACCTGAACGCCGTTCGCTCCTCCACCGCCGAGGACAGCCGTCCGCTGGTGCGCATCGTCATCGTGGGCCATGTCGACCATGGCAAGTCGACCCTCATCGGGCGGCTGCTGTTCGAGACGGGCGGGATAACCCCGCAGAAGCTGGACTCGCTGAAGGCGATCTCCGCCCGGCGCGGCATGCCGTTCGAATGGTCGTTCCTGCTCGACAGCCTGCAGGCCGAGCGCGACCAGGGCATCACCATCGACACCAGCCAGATCCGCTTCAAGACGGAATCGCGCGACATCGTTCTGATCGACGCGCCAGGCCACGCCGAGTTCCTGCGCAACATGATCACCGGCGCGGCGCAGGCGGATGCGGCGCTGCTGCTCATCGACGCGGCCGAAGGCGTGCGCGACCAGACCCGGCGGCATGGTTATCTGCTGCACCTGCTCGGCGTGAAGCAGGTCGCCGTGGTGGTGAACAAGATGGACCGCGTCGGCTGGCAGGAGCCCGTGTTCCGCTCGATCGAGAACGAAATCGTCGCCTATCTCGACAATCTCGGCGTCCGGGCCTCGGCGGTCATCCCGATCTCCGCCCGCGACGGCGACGGCGTCTCGGCGGCCTCGGTGCCGGCGCCGTGGTATGGCGGGCCGACCGTGCTGGCCGCGCTCGACGGTTTCGATCCGGCCCGCGCGCCGGCGGATCTGGCGCTGCGCATGCCGGTGCAGGCGGTCTACAAATTCGACGACCGCCGCATCGTTGCCGGCCGCATCGAGACCGGTACGCTGAATGTCGGCGACGAGGTGGTGTTCCAGCCCTCCGCCAAGACCGCGAGGGTGCGCTCGATCGAGACCTGGCCGGTGCCGGCGCCGGGCGAGGCTCCACGTTCGGTGGGGGCCGGTGCGTCGACCGGCATCACGCTCGATCGAGAGATCTTCGTCGAGCGCGGCGAGATCCTGTCGACCCCGGCGGCGCGGCCGCGCACGGCGCGCCGGCTGCGCATCCGCCTGTTCTGGCTGGCCGACGAGCCGCTGGCGGTGGGCACCGTGGTGACCGCCCGGCTCGCCACTTCCGAGACCCGCGCCACCGTGGCGGTGATCCACGATGTGGTTGATCCCGGTGCGCTTTCCGCCTTCGAGGCGAGCGCCATCGGCCGCAATCAGGTTGGGGAGATCGAGCTGGCGCTGTCGCGGCCGATCGCGGCGGATCCGCACGGCGTCAACCCGTTGACCGGGCGCATCGCGCTCGAGTTCGGCGGGCGCATCGCCGGTGGCGGGCTGGTCATCTCGGTTTCCGATGCGGGGGCCGAGGCGGCGCGGCCGGCGCGCAACGTCACGCCGGTCGCCTCCGCCATTTCGACCCGCGAACGCCTTGATCGAAATGGACATTCCGGCGCGGTGGTGTGGCTGACGGGGCTGTCCGGCTCGGGCAAGTCGACGCTCGCCAAGGCGCTGGAGCGGCGGCTGTTCGACCGCGGCGGCCAGCCGGCGCTGGTCGATGCGGATACGCTGCGCACGGGCCTCAATGCCGATCTCGGCTTCTCCGAGGCCGACCGCGCCGAGAACAACCGCCGCCTCGCCGAGGTCGCCAACGTCCTGAAGAACATCGGGAATATCGTCCTCGTGACGGCGGTGTCACCGTCCGCCGCGGCGCGGCAGCGGGTTCGCGAGATCGTCGGCGAGCGCTTCTTCGAAGTGCATGTCACCGCCCCGCTGGAGGTGTGCGAGGCGCGCGATCCCAAGGGGCTCTATGCCCGCGCAAGAGCCGGGGAAATAAAGGATTTCACCGGCATCGACGCGCCCTACGAGGCCCCGGTCGCGCCCGAGCTGGTGATCGAGACCGACCGGCTGGACGTCGCCGCCGGGGTCGAGCGGCTGGAGCGGCTGCTGGCCGAGGCGGGCGTGATCGCGGCGGCCCGCACCAGTTCGGACGACGCCGGCCTTTGACAAAATAGCGATAAGGATCAGACCCTTATCGCGATCGGCATGCCGTGGGCGTCACGTTCCGGCGGGTCGGGGAAGCCGAGCGCCACCCCGGCGGCAATTCGGCAGGCGGTCCAGGCACTTGCGGCGGCGTCGACGAGATCGTCGGGCCCGACGCGCAGCGCCCGGGCCGCCGTCGCGCTCACGAGTTCGGGCGGAAAACCCTTGTCTTCCAGAAGCTTGCGCCGAAATTCGAGCCCCGGCGGGTGAGGGCGGTTCGCCACCTTCTTGGCGAGGGGCAGCGGCGCGCCGCCATTCATCGCCCAGAACACCACTTCCGGGTGACATTCGTAAACGATATCAACGAGTTGTCGCCTCTCCCGCAGTAGCGCGTCGATCTCGGCGATCTTCGGGAAGATGTGGAAGCCCTGCTTGGCCACCGCCCTGCCGGTCTCCGAGGTCGCCCGCGCGATGGCGCAGGCGTTGCGGTAGCGCTCGTCCTCCGGCACGCCGGGCGCGACGCCGGCCTCGACCGCTGCCCGCGAAGGTATTGAAAACACACTCGATTGTCGCTCACCGAGCAAGGGCCGCACCAACCGCTCGGGGGCGCGCCCCCTGGCGCCGGTGCGCGCCGGCAGGCCGATCGGCATGTCGACGGCGACGACCTGCGGGGCCTCCTCGCTCTCGAACAATTCAGCGAACCGGGTCAGCCGCACGGCGTGGATGGTCAGTGCAGTGAGGTGGACAGTGAGTGCAGAATGACCAGTCCGTCCAGCGGGGCCGGCGAGGCGGATCGGGAAGGGGGATGGCGCCCCCATCTCGCTCCCCGCCGCGTCGCCCGCGCCGGCCGAAGCCGGCCCCGCCGCGGGGCCGAGCCGGATCTCGGCCCGCACCGCGACCCAGCCGCCGGGGCAGCCATCGACGCCGGCGATGCGCAGCAGGCTCATGGCGGGGGTTCCCTCTTCGTCCGCAGGCGAGGACATGCTGACTCAAGATGTCGTCATCCCGGACGGCCCGCGGGCCGATCCGGGATCGCTCGCGAAGCGCTTGCGGGTTTCCGGCGGACGATCCCGGCTCTTCGCTTCGCGGAGCCTGCCCTTGGGCTTGCCAAAGGCAAGACCCGAGGGGCCGGGATGACGCATCGCACGGTGCGGGCCGCGACGAGCCTGCCGCGCGGCCGCCTCAGATGATGTTCAGCTCCGCATGGGGCCGGCCGGCGGCGATGCGCTCATAGCCGAAGACGGCGAGGTCGAGCGAGACCGAGCGGCCATGGGTGATCCATTCGGCGATGGCGCGGCCGGCGGCGGGGGCCTGCTGCAGGCCGTGGCCGGAGAAGCCGTTCAGGAAATAGAAGTTCGCCACCTCGGGATGCGGGCCGATCACCGCGTTGTGGTCGAGCAGGTTCATTTCGTAATGCCCGGCCCAGGCGCGCACGGGCTTCAGCTCCTCCATCGCCGGGATGCGATGGGCGAGGTTCGGCCAGATGCCTTCCTCGAACACCGACCAGTCGACCTCGAAATCGCCGTCCGCGTCCGGGTCGTCGCCGAGCGGAGGGGCGCCGCAGATATGATAGGCGCCCTCGGGGCGGATGTAGAAGCCGGTCGGGTCCACCAGCAGCGGCAGGCCCGGCAGCGGCGTGCGGCAATGCACGACGAAGACGCAGCGCTTCTTCCCCTCCACCGGCAGGGCGATGCCGGCGAGCCCCGCTACACGCCCTGCGCGCGGACCGGCGGCGTTGACCAGCGCGCCGCAGCCGATGCGGCGGCCGTCCGTCAGCACAACCCCGGTGATGCGGTCGGCCGCGCGCTCGATGGCGCTCACCTCGCCGTCGATCAGCACCGCGCCCTGGCGCTTCGCCGCCCGGCGCACGGCGGCGAGATAGGCGTGGGCGTCGAACCAGCCCTCGCCGGAGCGGCCATAGGCACCGGCGGCGAGATCCTCCACCCGCAACCAGGGGAAGGTCCGCGCCAGCGCCTGCGCATCGAGCAGGTCGATATCGGCGCCCTCGGCCTTCTGCACGCGGTGATTGGCGTCGAGGATCGGCAGGCCGGCGGCGCTGGCGAGGATGAGATAGCCGCCCTCGTGCCAGCCCCATTCGCCCTCCTCGCCGAAACGCTCGCGCGCCGTGCGGATGAAATCGAGCCCGAACAGCGACATGCGGATGTTCTCGGGGATCGAGAATTGCTGGCGCAGCGAGGCGGCCGACAGCGTGGTGGAGGAGTGCGCGAAGCTGGCGTCGCGCTCGATCACCGCGACGCGGCCGGAAAAGGCCGGGTCGAGGGTGAGGAAATAGGCGGTCATCGCTCCCATGATCGCCCCGCCGACGATCACCACGTCGAAAGTCTCGTCTGCACTCATCTCGGCCTGCCTGTGCTGCGCTCGCGCCCCCGATGTGCCGCCAGAGCGGTGCCGTCGGCAAGGGCGAAATCCGTCGGGGTGGAGGAGGGACGGGGAGGCTGCCCGGCGGGGCGCCATGCGGTGTATCCGTCGAGACGCGGCGGCGGCGCTCCCCGGAGGCCGACCCGTCGTTCCGTGCGGCTCGGCGATAACCGCGCTCTCGCCCTCATGGCCGGGCGTGTCCCGGCCACCCCGCTGTCCCTCGGCTCCGGTGGATCGGCTGGGTCCCCGGGTCAAGCCCGGGGATGAGGGACGGTCCCGGCTCGGCCGTTCCGTCCATCCGGGATGACACGGGGAGGAGGCGGCCAGCCGCAGCGCTTGATGCGGGGAGAGGCAGGCCTTGCGGCTCATGTTCGTCATGGCCGGGCGTGTCCCGGCATCCATGTCTGTCCCGCACAACCCTGCGGCAAGTCGTGGGTGCCCGGCACAGGGCCGGGCCTGACGGCGCGAACCGGCGGCAGGAAGGCGCCGGAGACACCGCCGGGTGTGCCGGCCGTCCCTTCTGCTCCCTATGTTCCTCTCGCCAAGCGGCGAAATTTGCGGAACATGCTCGCCAACGTGACCAAGCCGGAATCAAGACCCATGAGCTCGACCATCCGCCCCCGCCGCAGCGTGCTCTACATGCCGGGCTCCAATGCCCGCGCGCTGGAGAAGGCCCGCACGCTCAACGCTGACAGCCTGATCCTCGATCTCGAGGATGCGGTGGCGCCCGATGCCAAGGCCGCGGCCCGCGCGCAGGTGGCCGCGGCGGTGACGGCGGGCGGGTTCGGCCCGCGCGAGGTGGTGATCCGCACCAACGGCACCGATACGCCCTGGTTCGAGGAGGATCTCGCGGCGGCGGTGGCGGCGGGGCCCGACGCGGTGCTGATCCCCAAGGTCTCCGATCCCGAGACGCTCATCGCTCTCGGCCATAAGCTCGAGGCGCTCGGCGCGGCGCCGGGGCTGCGGGTCTGGGCGATGATCGAGACGCCGCTCGGCGTGCTGCGCGCGCTCGATATCGCGCTCGCCGCCCGCAACCCGAAGACCCGGCTTTCCATGTTCGTGCTCGGCACCAACGATCTCTCCAAGGAGACCGGCACGCGCATCGTGCCCGGGCGGGCGCCGATGCTGGCCTGGCTCTCGCACACCATCCTCGCGGCGCGGGCCGGGGGGGTCGAGATCGTCGACGGGGTGTGGAACGCCTTCCAGGACCAGGAGGGCTTCGGGCGCGAATGCGCGGAGGCGGCCGAGCTCGGCTTCGACGGCAAGACGCTGATCCACCCCAACCAGATCGAGCCCTGCAACGCCGCCTTCTCGCCGCCGCCCGACGAGATCGCGCAGGCGCGCAAGCTGGTCGCGGTGTTCGACCTGCCCGAGAACGCCGGCAAGGGCGTGGTGCAGATCGAGGGGCGGATGTTCGAGATCATGCACGCGCAGATGGCCCGCAAGCGCATCGCGCTCGCCGACGCCATCGCGGCGCGGGGCTGAACGCTGGGGGAATGCCGATGAAGCTCTACCGCTACCTGACCGGGCCGGACGACGTGGCGTTCTGCAAGCGGGTCTCCGCCGCGCTCAACAAGGGCTGGCAGCTGCAGGGGAACCCGACCCTCACCTTCGACCCGGTGAAAGGCCGCGTGATCTGCGGCCAGGCGATCGTCAAGGAGGTGGACGGGGAGTGGTCCGAGGAGGTGGTTCTGTCCGATCACTGATCGAATCGCTGAGGGGGCCCGGCGGGCGGGGATTTTCGCGGCCGGAACGGGGGCGAGAACGGCCGGACCCGGGCGCGGCGGCGCCAAGTGATTGGTAAGTCAGTCATTCTTACGAAAATGGCGGGACTTGTTCACAGCGTCGTCAGCCTGTCATTTTTCCTGCCGACGGGTGTTGACAGGGACGAGCGGTCCCCCCTATAAACCGCCCCATCGACGGGGCGCCGCGGCACGGCCGGTTGGCGCTCCTCCGAAGCTCCTCACGACGAATGGTCAGGATTGACCGGCTTCGCCGGGCGAGGGGTTTTGGTCGGCCCGAGGGTTTATCCTTAGGGTGTGGGGATGAGATGTCCCCATATAGGAGAGGCGAAAGCCTCATGGCGCTTCCGGGCGCCGGCTGTTTGACAGGTTTGGAAGAAGGAAGAGAGACGTAGGCGGCGGGGTCCTTGCGGGCGCTGTTATCTCCGGGAG
>NZ_JBJGXH010000010.1:0-1056 GCF_045108345.1 Ancylobacter terrae | reverse complement strand
CTAGAGCGGAAGCCGATCATATTGGATCATATCCAGCGGCTTCGAAGAAGTTCTGGCACTGCTGTGGCGTGAAGAGATCTGCGATACGTCCGATGGCTGCCCACAGGCCTTCGACGGTGCGCTCGGCAGCCTTGCGCAGGTGGGCCTTGAGCTTGGAGAAGGCGTTTTCGATTGGATTGAAATCAGGACTATAGGGAGGCAGGAACAGGAGGCCTGCGCCGGTGGCCTCGATCATCTGACGCACCGCCGGACCTTTATGGGAACCGAGATTGTCCATCACCACGATGTCGCCTGGGGAGAGCTCTGGAACGAGCACCTGCTCAAGATAGGCTTCGAAGGCGATGCGGTTGATGGGCCCATCGAGCACCATCGGCGCGACCATGCCGGAGCGGCGCAGCCCAGCGATAAAGGTGGTGGTCTTCCAGTGACCATGAGGAACAAGGGCCCTCAGGCGCTGACCGCGCCGACAGCGTCCATGACGACGGGCCATGTTGGTGGAAGCCCAGGTTTCGTCGATGAAGACGAGCCGGTCGGGATCGAGGTCGAGCTGGGCTGCGAACCACTCCCGGCGCCTTTTCAGGATGTCGGGCCGATCTTGCTCGGCCGCATGGGCGGTCTTTTTTTGCGCGTGACGGCATGGCGGGCGAAGAAGCGTCGGACCGTGCCGTAGCCGACACCGCCCCCCTGTGCCGAAAGAAGACCGCGCAGTTCCTCGATGGTGAGGTCCGGTGTCTCGTCGAGCAGTGCCAGGATCAAGTCCCTGTGGGCTTCGACATGATGAGACCGGTTGTCGCCTCCGGCCGCCCTGGCGCGAGGTGCCGCCGTCTCACGCGACAGCTTGCGCCATCGGCTCACGCTCGCCGGACTGACCGCGAACAGCTCCGCCGCCTGGCGGTGGCTCATCCCGCCCGCCACTGCAGCGAGAACACGAACCCGAAGATCAAACGACAGAGCCTTCACCATCCCTGCCGGCCTCCGACTCCGGCAGGCAGCTTGAATCAGTTCGGGCCTGATTTGGAAAGGACATCCGATTCATAATGATCGGCTACCGCTCTA